>NZ_JBEPKY010000004.1:0-303131 GCF_040544975.1 Pseudacidovorax sp. 1753
AGCGCGAAGCGCGTAGCGAGTTCTGCCGCGGCCCGTCTGTCCGAGCACCGGAGGGGAGTCGGCGCGCAGCGCCGACCGCCCCACTTGAAGCGCCGCCACGCCCTCACCGGCGCCAGGGCCGGACCATCGACCGCGACTACCGACTACCGACTACCGACTACCGACTGCGGACCGCAAACCGCAAACCGCAAACCACTATCACCGCCACCGGGCGCAGCAGCAAAACACCCCAGGCCCAAGCAACCGTCAGCTCAGCCCACAGTAACAAGCCCTCAGAACTTCGCCCGCAAGGTCAGCATGATGTTGCGCGGATCGGCGTAATTGGCGTAGTCCAGGTTGGCCCAGTACTTCTTGTTCGTCGCGTTGTTGATGTTCAGCGTCGCGCTCAGCCGCTCGTTGAACTTCCACGTCGCTCGCAGGTTCAGCACCGCCACCGGCGGATCGGTCACCGTCACCGTGCCCAGGATCGGATGCGGAATGTTGAAGCCCTCGATCTTGGTCTGCCACTGCAGCCCACCGCCCACCGACAACGGCGCCAATGCACCGCTCAGCTGGTAGTCGGTCGACAGCTGCAGCAGGTACTCGGGGAAGTTCGCGTAGATCAGGTCGCTCGCGTTGCGCTCCACCTTCGTGCGCGTCAGGCCCGCACTCACACGCCAGCGCGGTGTCACGAAGCCGGCCAGTTCGGCCTCGAAGCCGTACGAGCGCGTGCCGTCCACCGCCCGGTAGGCCGAGCTGTTATCGGGCAGCGTGCCGGCCGGCACGCTGGAGTCGCGCACACCGAAGTTGTCCTGCTTGGTCTCGTAGATCGCGAAGTTGCCCGTGAGGCGACCGTCCAGCAGGTTGCCCTTGATGCCGATCTCCGCATTGCTGCCCGTCACCGGCGCCAGCGGGTTGTTGTTGGCGTCGCGGTAGTTCTGCGGGTTGAAGATGCGGCCGTAGCTGGCATAGATCGACGCATCCGGCGTGACGTCGTACATCAGGCCCACGAAGGGCGTGCTCTTGCGCTCCACCTTCTGCACGCCGGTAGTGCTCACGTACTGACCCGCCGTGTTGAAGCTGCTGGTCGCACGCTCCCAGTTGGTCAGGCGCACGCCGGTCATGAGCGACAGCGCATCGGTCAGCCGCCAGCGGCCCGACGCATACAGGCCGGTCTGGTCGGTGGTCTGCTCGTTCCAGGCGCCCGTCTTGCGGTAGTAGGGCTGCGGCGCGTAGCCGTTCCAGGCGTAGATGTTGGGGATGTCGTAGCGCCAGCTGGACAGCGAGGTGTAGCCATCGGTGCGCGTCACCGTGTGGTAGTCGGCAATGCCCAGCACCACGTCGTGCGTGCGGCCGCCGATGTGCAGCTTGCCCGAGAGGTAGGTGTCGATGGCGTTCTGCGTCTCGGTGCCGCCGCCCACGGACCCGTACAGCGTGATGCCGGCACCGGTCAGGCGGTTGATGAAGGGCGCCGACAAGGTGGTGCGTCCGTAACCATAGGTCCGCAGGCTGAAGGTCTCGCCCTCGGTGCGGGCAATGCTCGCGCGCAGGCTCCAGTCGTCGTTGAACTGGTGCTCCAGGTTGGCGTACAGCGTCTCCGACTCGCGGCTCCAGCGCGTCCACGAGGGCGAGAAGCTGGTGGAGACCGGCAGGTCGATCTTGCCGCCGTCCGTGGCAAAGCGCGGGATCGTTCCCCAGATGGGCGCCTTGGGGTCGTTCTTCTGCCGCTGGTAGCCGATGGAGGCCACGGTGCTGCTGCCCAGGTCGGCCTCCACCACGGCCAGCATGGCGTTCTTGTCCTCCGAGTAGCGGTCGCGGAAGGAGTCCCTCTTCTGCGGCGCGATGACGAAGCGGCTGCGCACGCTGCCGTCGGCATTGAGGGGCACGTTCAGGTCCAGCTCGGCGCGCTTGAAGTCCCACGAGCCGGCCGACAGCGACACCGAGCCCGCAAACTGCCGCTGCGGCCGCTTGCGCGTCAGGCTCACCGTGGCCGAGGGCGTGCCCACGCCGGTCAGGATGCCATTGGCGCCGCGCACGACGTCGATGCGCTCGTACAGCGCGGTGTCGAACTCCTGGTTGGTCGTGCTGCTGTAGCTGGGCAGGCCATCGATCTGGAAGTCGGTGATCTGGAAGCCGCGCGCAAAGTACAGCGGGCGCTGCGTGTCGTAGAAGCTCACGGCCACGCCGTTCACGTTGCGCAGCACGGCGTCGATGCTGGTGAGCGACTGGCGCTCGATCTGCTCGCGGGTGACGCTGGTGACGGACTGCGGCGTCTCGCGGGCCGTGAGCGGCAGGCGGGTGGTGGCACTTTCGCGCGCACCCTGCACCGTGACCGCATCGAGCGACTTCTGGAGCGACCGCCGCGCGGCAGGCGCCTCGGGGGCTTCGGCGGCCGGTTCCGCGGTCTCCGCGGTCGTCTGCGACCAGGCGGGCAACGCACCCAGCGCGAACGCGGCCAGGGCCAGCGGACGCAGCGGGAGGCGCGGGGAGGAGAAAGAAGAAGGGACGGCCGAACGCGACCGGCGGCAAGCAGGCATGCAATGCTCCTGGGGCAGGAATGAAAGGGCTGGCTGGCAGCGCTTTCCCCACAGGAACGCACAGCTTGCTATGGCGAAAAACGGCAGATTGTAAGAAGCCGTGCCAAGCCCCCACGACGGGCCGGTGCGTCGGCCTCCGGCGCGCAAGGGCCCACGCCGGCAGGATCAATCCGATCGGTTCATGATCGGCGCCATGTCCGATTCGCAGCAGTTGCCCCTGTCCATCCTCGACCTGTCCCCGATCCGCGACGACGGCGATGCGGGACAGTCTTTCCGCCACTCGCTCTCGCTCGCCCAGCATGGCGAGGCGCTGGGCTTTCGCCGCTACTGGCTGGCCGAGCACCATGGCATGCCGGGCATCGCCAGCGCGGCCACCTCCACCCTGCTGGCCTACATCGGCGCCGGCACCCGGTCGATCCGCATCGGTGCCGGCGGCGTGATGCTGCCCAACCATTCACCGCTGGTCATCGCCGAGCAGTTCGGCACGCTGGAGTCGCTGTACCCCGGCCGCATCGACCTGGGCCTGGGCCGCGCCCCCGGATCGGACCAGCGCACCTCGCGTGCGCTGCGGCGCGACCTGGCCAGCGATGCCGACCAGTTTCCGCAGGACGTGCTGGAACTGATGGATTTCATGAGCCCCGAGCCGCGCCAGCCCGTGCTGGCGGTGCCCGGCCGCGGTCTGCAGGTGCCCGTGTGGATCCTGGGCAGCAGCACCTTCGGTGCGCAACTGGCGGCGCACCTGGGCCTGCCCTATGCCTTCGCCTCGCACTTCGCGCCGCAGCAGCTGATGCCGGCGTTGCGCATCTACCGCGAGACCTTCAAGCCCTCCGCCCAGCTGGCCAAACCCTACGCCATGGCCGGCTTCAACATCTTTGCAGCGGACGACGAGGCCCAGGCCCATCTGCTGGCCAGTTCGTGGCAGCAGTCCTTCGTCAACCTGCGTAGCGGCCGGCCGGGCCGCCTGCCGCCGCCGGTGACGGGCTACCGCGAGCGCATCGGCCCGTCCGAGAACATGCTGCTCGACAGCGTGCTCTCCTGCGCCGCCATCGGCACCAAGGAGACGGTGCGCGCCGGCCTGCAGGACTTCATGGACCGCACCGGCGTGCAGGAAGTGATCGTCGCCAGCGGCATCTACGACCATGCCGCACGGCTGCGCTCGTACGAGATCGCGGCCGAGGCCGCGCGCGAACTGCGCCTGCCCGCCTGAGGCAGGCCGGCGAAAGGCGGCGGCGCCTTGTGGAGCCGCCGCCGCGCCCGATCAGAAGCGGGCCTTGACCGCCGCGACCGGGCCCTGGAACTTGATGCGCAGCCCCTGCAGGCCGGGGTCGTCGCGCTTCAGGTCCACGTCGGTGACGGCATAAGCCAGCGACACGCCCACGTTGCGCCACGGGAACCATTCCGCACCCAGCTGCGCGTTGTAGATGCTGCCGTGCACGCCGCTGCTGCCGCCCTTGCGGATGCCCGAGGCATCGAAGAACAGGCGCAGGTCGGGCGAGATGGCATGCCGCACGCCCACTTCCAGCATGGGCGCCACGGCGTCGTCGCTGTCCTGGCGGCTGTAGTTGCCGCTGGTGCCGTAGAAGCCCAGGCTGGGCAGATTGGCGCTGGCTGCGGCGAAGGCATTGGTCTCCAGCTTGACCTTGTAGTAACCGATGCCGGCGCCGATGCCGAACACCGTGTTGCCCGAGCCGAACCAGTAGCGGTAGCCCAGGCGGGCCACGTCCAGGTCGAAGTTCAGGTTCAGGCCGGCCGTGCCAGTGACGCCGAAGGGGCCACTTGTGTAGCCCGCGGTGCCGGCGTTGGCGTAGTTCTGGCTGTAGCGGAAGGCCTCGAAGGAGATGCCGTGGTTGTCGCCGAGCAGGATCTCGCCGGCGATGCGCGGCAGCGCCTTGCGGTCGGCGGTCACGTCGCCGGTATTGAAGGAAGCGAAGGAATTGCCCACGGTCGCGCTGACCTTGGGCTCGGCATAGAAGGCGCCGACCGACAGGCTGATGCGGTCCAGCGCGGGCGAGACGGTCGGGCGCAGGGCCGGATCGGTGGCCATCGCGGTCTGCTGTTGGGCCAGGGCGGACAGGGGCAGCAGCACGGAGCCGGCCGCCAGGGCCAGGGGCACGCCGGCGCGGCGCAGCGGACGGGGCGAGGAAGTGGAGGGCGAGAAGCGGGGCATGGTGCCGGTTCCTTCGACGGAAAGGGAAGACGAGCGCGGAGGTGCGGAAAGAAGGAGCGGACGGAAGCCGCCCGACCCCCGCGGTGCCAGCAGGGCCGGGACGTGCAAGCCGTCCACTCGAATGCAGCCTATCGGTCGCCAGGCCGTGGCCAAGCGGAACGCGTCTTTCCTCGGTGTAGGACGGCCGCTGAGCCGCGTCCGTCCGGCGCGGTCAGAGCCTGGCGAGCGCCCGCCGCACGATGGCCGCGCTGAAGGGGCTGGCGACACGTGCGACGAAGCGGCCGAAGTCCGCGTGGGCCGCGTCGTCGGCCCGGTCGGAGATGGTGCGCACGGCCGCGAAGGGCACGCCCCAGTCGTGGCAGACCTGGGCGACGGCGGCGCCTTCCATCTCCACGGCCAGCGCGTCGGGCAGGTCAGCGCGCAACGCGGCACTTTCGGCCGCCGTGGCGACGAAGCGGTCGCCGCTCACGATCAGGCCGCGGTGCAGCCGCGCCTGCGTCAGCGCGAACTCGGCCTGCACCTCGGCCGGCAGGTGCGTGGGCAACGCGGCCAGCACTTCCTGCGTCGCGGCGGCCACGGCGTCGGCCAGCGCGGCGTCGGCCGCAAAACGGGCGATGCCGGTCAGCGGCACCTCGTGGCGCGGAAAGAGCGGCGAGGCGTCCATGTCGTGCTGCAGCAGCTCGCGCGCCACCACCACGTCGCCCACGGCCACGCCGTCGCCCAGGCCGCCGGCCACGCCGGTGAAGAGCACGGCCCGCACGCCGTAGCGCGCCAGCAGCACGGCGGCCGTGGTGGCGGCGGCGACCTTGCCGATGCGCGAGAGCACCACGACCACGGGCCGGCCCTCCAGGTGGCCGCGCCAGAACTGGCGGCCGGCGACCGTCTCGGCCTGTTCGTCGGGCATGGCGGCAAGCAGGGCCGCCAGCTCCTCGTGCATGGCGCCGACGATGGCGATGGGGGCGTCTTCTGCAGCGCTCACGCGCACAGCTTCGCCGTCATCAGCCCCAGCCGCTGCAGCGCCTGCCAGGGGTCGGCGGGCCAGTCGGGCTGCTTGAGGCCCTTGACGATGCCGTCGGTAACATGCGCGGCGCGCAGCAGGCGGGCCAGCGCGCGCGGCGTGAGGCGCGGCAGCACGCGCTCGAAGGCGCGCTCGCGCGGGCCCCAGATGCGGTTCTCGCGCAGGGCCATGGGCAGCGGACGGCCCGCCTCCATGGCGTCGCGCACGCGCTTGAGGGCGCGGATGTCCTCGGCCAGCGTGTAGTGCACCAGCACCGCCGCCTCGCCCTCGGCCTGCAGGCCGCTGAGCATGCGGGCCACGCGCGGGGCGTTGCCCGAGAGCACTGCGTCCGACAGCTTGAACACGTCGTAGCGGGCCACGTTGTTGACGGCGGCCTCGACCTGTTCCCAGCCCAGCTCACCCGGCGGGTGCAGCAGGGCGAGCTTCTGGATCTCCTGATGGGCGGCGAGCAGGTTGCCTTCCACCCGGTCGGCGAAGAACTGCAGCGTGCGCTGGCCCTCCTCGCCGGCCTTCACGCGCTGGCCCTGGCGCGCCAGGCGCTGGGCGATCCACTGCGGCAGGGCGCCGCGTTCGACCGGGTCGACCTGCAGCGTGACGCCGTGCGACTCCAGGGCACCGAACCAGGCCCCGCTCTTGGTCATCTTGTCCAGCCGCGGCAGGAAGACCAGCGTGAGCGTGCCGTCGCTGGCCGAGGCCCCCTCGGCGATCTGCTGCAGGGCGGTGCTGCCGTCCTTGCCGGGCTTGCCCGACGGGATGCGGATCTCGATCAGCTGCCGGTCGGCGAAGAGGCTGAGCGAGCCGCCCGCGGCCAGCACGCTGCTCCAGTCGAAGTGGGCGCCGGCCACGGTGAAGCTGCTGCGCTCGGTGTAGCCGGCCGCGCGGCCCGCCGTGCGGATGGCGTCGGCCGCCTCCTGCACCAGCAGCGGCTCGTCGCCGTGCACGGTGTAGAGGGTGCGCAGGCCCTTGGCCAGGTGCGCGTCGAGCTGGGCGGCGGCCAGTTGCATCGGGACGACGGACTCAGGACGCGGCGGGCGGCTTGGCCGCCGCCAGGCGGCGCACCAGCTGCTGGGCCATGTCCTGCATCATGTCGCGGTACAGGAAGTTCTGTTCCGCTTCCTTGGCCAGCACGGTGTTCTCGTTGTAGCTGATGTCGCGCGACAGCGTGATCGAGGTCTTGGGGATCAGCTCGCGGCCGTCCTTGGTGCGCAGCCGGTAGCTGATCTGCAGCGTGATCGACAGGTCGCGGGCCTGGCCCGTGGAATTGGTCGACAGGATGGCGCTGTTGCGGGACTCGTCGCTGAGCTCACAGATGGCCTCGGCCTCGGCCACCGGGTCGGTGTTGGCCAGCACCTTCAGGTCGCCCTGGCCGCGCAAGGCGCGGCGCAGCTCGGCGGCCACGCCCGGTACGCCGGTCACGGCGATGGAGCGGAAGGGAAACTGCGCGGCCCCGCGCAGCCGGAAGCCGCAGCCGCCCAGCAGCGCGGCCACGGGCAGCATGGCCGCACCCGCCAGCAGGCCGCGGCGCGAGACGCGCTGCGCCGTGTCCGACGGCCGCCCGGCAAGGCGCGCGCCCGTCGTCATGCCACCACCACGTTGACCAGGCGACCCGGCACCACGATCACACGCTTCACGGCCTGGCCGTTCGCATGCTTGGTGAAGGCCTCGCTGGCCACGGCCAGGGCCTCGATCTCGGCCTTGTCGGCGCTGGCCGGCACCACCACGGCGCCGCGCAGCTTGCCATTGATCTGCAGCATGAGTTCGACCTCGTCCTGCGCCAGGGCGCTTTCGTCGACCACGGGCCAGGGCGCATCGAGCAGCACGCCCTGCGCATCCGCGTAGCCGAGCTGCTTCCACAGCTGGTGCGTCAGGTGCGGCGCGACCGGGTAGAGCACCCGCAGCAGGATGCCGAAGCCTTCGCGCAGCGCGGCCACGCCGCCTTCCTCGCCCTCGGCCTTGAAACCTTCGAGCGCGTTGAGCAGCTTCATCGCGCCGGAGACGACGGTGTTGTACTGCATGCGCTGGTAGTCGTAGTCGACCTGGCGCAGCACGGTGTGCACCTCACGGCGCAGGGCCTTGGCGGCCTTGCCGGGCGCGGCGCCATCGGCGGCGGGCATCGCGGCCAGCGCCTGGCCGAAGTTCCACACGCGGCGCAAGAAGCGGAAGCTGCCTTCCACCGCCGCGTCGTTCCACTCCAGGGTGGCCTCGGGCGGCGCGGTGAACATGGTGTACAGGCGCGCGGTGTCGGCGCCGTACTTCTCGATCAGCTCCTGCGGATCGACGCCGTTGCGCTCGCTCTTGCCCATCTTGCCGACGCCGCCGTACTCGACCACCGTGCCGTCGGCCGTGGTGCCGCCGGTGATGCGGCCCTGCGCGTCCAGCGTGGGCGTGACCTCGGAGGGCGGGAAGTAGTCCTTGCCGCCCTTGGCGTTGCGCTTGAAATAGATGTGGTTGAGCACCATGCCCTGCGTGAGCAGGCGGGTGAAGGGCTCGTCGATCGTCACCAGGCCCAGGTCGCGCATCACCTTGGTCCAGAAGCGCGCGTACAGCAGGTGCAGGATGGCGTGCTCGATGCCGCCGATGTACTGGTCCATGCCGCTGCCGCCAGCGGCATTGCCCTGGCCCCGCATCCAGTAGCGGGCGCCGTCGGCCACCATGGCCTGGTCGTTGGCCGGGTCGCAGTAGCGCATGAAGTACCACGAGCTGTCCACGAAGGTGTCCATCGTGTCCGTCTCGCGGCGGGCCGGCTTGCCGCAGGTGGGACAGGTGCAGGCGAGGAAGTCCTCGCGCTTGTTCAGCGGATTGCCGCTGCCGTCGGGCACGCAGTCGGTGGGCAGCACCACGGGCAGGTCCTGCTCGGGCACGGGCACCGGGCCGCAGTCGGGGCAGTGGATGATGGGGATCGGCGTGCCCCAGTAGCGCTGGCGGCTGATGCCCCAGTCGCGCAGGCGCCAGGTGGTCTTCTTGGCGCCCAGGCCCTTTTCCTCCAGCGCGTGCGCCACGGCGTCCACCGCCTCCTGGTGGCGCATGCCGCTGAAGTTGTCGGAGTTGATGGTGACGCCGCGCTCCTTGTCGGCATACCAGTCCTGCCACTTGTGGAAGTCGAAGTGCGGCTCGTCGTCCACCAGCACCACCTGCACGATCGGGATGCCGTACTTGTTGGCGAAGGCGAAGTCGCGCTCGTCATGCGCCGGCACGCCCATGACGGCGCCGTCGCCGTAGCTCATGAGCACGTAGTTGCCGACCCAGACGGGGACCTGTTCGTCGGTGATCGGGTGCGTGACCGTGAGGCCGGTGGGCACGCCCTTCTTCTCCTGCGTGGCCAGCTCGGCCTCGGTCACGCCGCCGGCCTTGCACTCGGCGATGAAGGCGGCGATCTCGGGGTTGCTGGCGGCGGCATGCGCGGCCAGCGGGTGCTCCGGCGCCACGGCGCAGAAGGTCACGCCCATGATGGTGTCGGCCCGCGTCGTGAAGACGTACATGCGGCCGTCCTGGATCGGCGCACCGTCCGCACCGCGGATGTCGTGCGTGAAGGCGAAGCGCACGCCGCTGCTCTTGCCGATCCAGTTCTCCTGCATCAGCCGCACGCGCTCGGGCCAGCCGGGCAGCTTGTGCTGGACGTGGTCGAGCAGCTCTTCGGCGTAGTCGGTGATCTTGAGGTAGTAGCCGGGGATCTCGCGCTTCTCGACCGGGGCGCCGGTGCGCCAGCCCCGACCGTCGATCACCTGCTCGTTGGCCAGCACGGTCTGGTCCACCGGGTCCCAGTTGACGACCTGGGTCTTGCGGTAGGCGATGCCCTTCTCGAGCATCTTCAGGAACAGCCACTGGTTCCACTTGTAGTAGCTGGGGTCGCAGGTGGCGACCTCGCGGCTCCAGTCGATGGCCAGGCCCATGGCCTGCAGCTGGCCCTTCATGTACGCGATGTTCTCGTACGTCCACTTGGCCGGCGGCACGCCGTTCTTGAGCGCCGCGTTCTCGGCCGGCAGGCCGAAGGCGTCCCAGCCCATGGGCATGAGCACGTTGTAGCCGCTCATGCGCAGGTAGCGCGCCAGCATGTCGTTGATGGTGTAGTTGCGCACATGGCCCATGTGCAGCTTGCCGCTGGGGTACGGCAGCATGGAGCAGGCGTAGTACTTCTTCTTGCCCGCGACCTCGGTCACGCGGTAGACATCGGCGGCGGTCCAGTCGGCCTGGGCGGCGGACTCGACTTCACTCGGTTGGTAGGTGGGATTCATGGGCTTGGCACAGGCGCCCGGCGCAGGGCGGGCCGGGGACCGGCGATTATCAGGGCTTGGCGCAGGCCGCACGGGGTGGCCCGTTTCTCGCTTGCGGCGCGGGCGACCACCGGTACCGCCCTGGCCTCCCGTCCCGCCGGACGGCCCAGGGTATTCGCTACATTTGGAACCCCTGCGGCGTCCTCTTCGCCTTCCCCCTTTTCCGAATGCTTTCCGACGGCGAAATCCAGTCCCTCATGCGGGCCGAGCATGGCGACCCCTTCGCCGTGCTCGGCCCGCACCGCGTGGCCGGCGGGCTGCGCATCGCGGCCCTGCTGCCGGGGGCGCGTCAGGTGGCGGTGCTGCATGCGGCCTCGGGCGATCCGCTGGCGGTGCTGCAGCGCCAGGGCGACTCGGATGTCTTCGCCGCCCTGGTGCCCGCCGCCCCGGCCGAACTGGGCTACCTGTTGCAGGTGCAGTGGGACGACGGCCATGCCTCCCGCCTGCACGACCCCTACCGCTTCGGGCCCGTGCTGTCCGACCTGGACGTGTGGCTGCTGGCCGAAGGCACGCACCTGCGGCCCTTCGAGGTGCTGGGCGCGCATCCGCGCGTCCAGGCCGGCGTGCACGGCGTGGCCTTTGCCGTCTGGGCGCCGCATGCGCGACGGGTGTCGGTGGTGGGCGACTTCAACACCTGGGACGGTCGCCGCCACCTGATGCGGCGGCGCCCCGAATGCGGCGTGTGGGAGATCTTCGCGCCGCACGTGCAGCCGGGCGATGCCTACGAATTCGAGATCCTGGCCGCGGACGGGGCGCTGCTGCGCAAGGCCGACCCCTACGCCTTCGGCGCCCGCCTGCGGCCCGGCACCGCCAGCGTGGTTCGCGAATTGCCGCCGCCCCTGCCGCTGCCGCCCGAGCGCGCTGCCGCCAACCGGCGCGACGCGCCCATCAGCATCTACGAGGTGCACCTGGGCTCCTGGCACCGCAAGAACGGCCATGAATGGCTCAGCTACCGCGAGCTGGCCGAGACGCTGGTGCCCTATGCCGCCGGGCTGGGCTTCACCCACCTGGAGCTGCTGCCCGTCAGCGAACATCCCTTCGACGGCTCCTGGGGCTACCAGCCCATCGGCCTGTATGCGCCGACCTCGCGCTTCGGCACGCCGGAGGACTTTCGCCATTTCGTGCAGGCCGCCCATGCCGCCGGGCTGGGCGTGATCCTGGACTGGGTGCCGGCGCACTTTCCCACCGACGCGCATGGCCTGGCGCGCTTCGACGGCACCGCCCTTTACGAGTACGAGGACCGGCGCGAGGGCTTCCACCGCGACTGGAACACGCTCATCTTCAACTGGAAGCGCACCGAGGTCTGCAACTACCTGGTCGGCAACGCCCTGTACTGGCTGGAGCGCTTCGGCATCGATGGGCTGCGGGTGGACGCGGTGGCCTCCATGCTCTACCGCGACTACAGCCGCCCGCACGGCGAGTGGCTGCCCAACGAACACGGGGGCCGCGAGAACCTGGAAGCCATCGCCTTCCTGCGCCGCATGAACCAGGTGGTGGGCACCGAGCGACCCGGCGCCGTCACCTTCGCCGAGGAATCGACCAGCTTCCCCCGCGTCACCCAGCCGCCCGAAGCCGGCGGCCTGGGCTTCCACTACAAATGGAACATGGGCTGGATGAATGACACGCTGGCCTACGCCCACACCGATCCGCT
Organism: Pseudacidovorax sp. 1753; assembly: GCF_040544975.1. Classification (NCBI taxonomy): domain Bacteria; kingdom Pseudomonadati; phylum Pseudomonadota; class Betaproteobacteria; order Burkholderiales; family Comamonadaceae; genus Pseudacidovorax; species Pseudacidovorax sp. 1753. The sequence goes on from NZ_JBEPKY010000004.1 coordinate 11,624, forward strand.
GCACCGCCGCCACCAGCACCGGCAGATCACCTTCGGCCTGATGTACGCCCACAGCGAGAACTTCGTGCTCCCGCTGTCGCACGACGAGGTGGTGCACGGCAAGGGCCCGCTCATCGACAAGATGGCCGGCGGCGACGACTGGCAGCGCTTTGCCGGGCTGCGGCTTTTGTACGGCTGGCAATGGGCCTATCCGGGCAAGAAGCTGCTGTTCATGGGTGGCGAGTTCGCCCAGACGCGCGAATGGAGCCACGACCGCGGCCTGGACTGGCAGTTGCTCGACCACGCGCCGCACCAGGGCGTGCAGCGCCTGGTGCGCGAGCTCAACCGCCTGTACCGCCACTTTCCGGCCCTGTTCGAGCAGGACTGCGAGCCGCAGGGCTTCGAATGGATGGTGCACGACGACGAGGCGCAGTCCGTCTTCGCCTTCGTGCGCCGCGCCCCCGACGGCGCCCTGCTGCTGGCGGTGGCCAACTTCACGCCCGTGGTGCGCCACGACTACCGCGTGGGCGTGCCCCGGGCCGGCGCCTGGCGCGAGGTGCTCAACACCGACAGCGAACGCTTCGGCGGCAGCGGCGTGGTCAACGGGATGGCCAACACGGTGCCCGAGCCGATGCACGGCCAGGACCAGCACCTGGCGATCGCCGTGCCGCCGCTGGCGGTGACGTGGTGGACCCTCGCATGAGCCTGCTCGCCGGTCGGCCGCATCCCCTCGGCGCCACGCTCCTGCCCGGCGGCGGCGTCAACTTCGCCCTCGTCGCACCGCGGGCCGAAGCGGTGGAGCTGTGCCTGTTCGACGCCGAGGGCCGCCACGAGCAGCAGCGTCTGAAGCTCGCGCACTGCACCGACGGCGTCTGGCACGGCCTGCTGCCGGCGGCGCGCGCCGGGCTGGTCTACGGCTGGCGCGTGCACGGCCCCTGGGCGCCGCACGAAGGCCATCGCTTCAACCCGGCCAAGCTGCTGCTGGACCCGTATGCGCGCGAGGTGGTCGGCCAGTACCGGGGCGAAGACCTCTTCCTGGGCCATGTCCCGGGCCAGCCCGAGGTGCGCGACACGCGCGACAACGCCGCCATCGCCCTCAAGGCCCGCGTGACCGCCCCGCTGCCGCCGCTGGCCGTGCCGCGGCCGCGTATCGCGGCGGGCGAACGGGTGCTCTACGAGCTGCACCCCAAGGGCCACACCATGCTGCATCCGGCCGTGCCGCCGGAGCACCGCGGCCGCTATGCCGGCCTGGCCCAGCCGGCGGTGCTCGACCATCTGCATCGCCTCGGCGTGACCACGCTGAGCCTGATGCCCGTGCAGCACCGCGCCGACGAAGAACGTCTGCAGAAGCTGGGGCTGGCCAATTACTGGGGCTACAGCCCAATCGGCTGGTTCGCGCCCGAGGCGCGCTATGCCAGCGAAGGCGGCAGTCCCGTGGCCGAGTTCCGTGCCCTCGCCGAGGCGGTGCATGCGCGCGGCATGGAACTGGTGATCGACGTGGTGTTCAACCACAGCGCGGAGACCGACGAGCTGGGCCCGACGCTCTCGCTGCGCGGCATCGACAACGCCCTCTACTACCGCCTGCGCGCCGACGCCCCGGCCTTCTACGAGAACTGGAGCGGCTGCGGCAACTGCCTGGACTTCTCCGAGCCGCGCGTGGTGCAGCTGGCCATGGACGCCCTGCGCCACTGGGTCACCGAGCTGGGCGTGGACGGCTTCCGCTTCGACCTGGGGCCCATGCTGGGCCGCGGCACGGATGGCGGCTTCGACGCCCGCGCACCCTTCCTGGCCGCCTGCCTGCAGGACCCGGTGCTCTCGCAGGCGCTGCTGATCGCCGAGCCCTGGGACATCGGCCCCGGCGGCTACCAGCTGGGGGCCTTCCCGCCCGGCTGGCTGGAATGGAACGACCGCTTCCGCGACACGCAGCGCGCCTTCTGGTTGCACCGTGCCGTCGGCCGCGGCGAGTTCGCACACCGGCTCGCCGGCTCCAGCGGCGAGTTCCACCACGACGGCCGGGCGCCCACGGCCAGCGTCAACTTCATCACCGCGCACGACGGCTTCAACCTGCGCGACCTGCTCAGCTACAACGAGCGCCACAACCTGGCCAACGGCGAGCAGGGCCGCGACGGCCATGCCCACAACCTCGGCCACAACCAGGGCGTGGAGGGCGACACCGACGACGCGGCCGTCCTGGCCCGCCGCCGGCGCCTGGCGCGCACCCTGCTGGCGGCGCTGATGTGCGCCCAGGGCACGCCCATGCTGCTGGCGGGCGACGAGTTGGGCCACAGCCAGGGCGGCAACAACAACGCCTACTGCCAGGACAACGAGACCACCTGGATCGACTGGACCCGCGCCGATGCCGCGCTGGTGGACTTCACCGCCCGCCTCACGGCCCTGCGCCGCCGGGCGGCGCCGCTGCGCCGCACCCGCTGGTGGCCCGCCGAGCCGGCCGCGAACGAACCCCGTCTGCGCTGGCTGGCGCCCGAGGGCCGTCCCATGGAGCCCGCCGACTGGGAACGCGGCCAGGCCCACGCCATGGCCGTCCGCTTCGAGGGCGAGGCGGGCGAGGGCGACTGGCTGCTGCTGGTCAACGCCGGGGATGGCCCGGCACCGTTCGTGCTACCTCCTGGCGACTGGCACCTGCACCTGGCCACCGACGACGAGACACCCACCGCGCCGCGCAACCTGTCCACCCACGAGACGGTGCCGTCCGGCACGCTCTGGCTGGCCGGGCCGGCCTGACGACGGCTGACTTTGCTTTCCACAAGACCGACACCGACCCCACAGGAGACTCACGGGATGGACCATTCCCTCGAAACCCATCAGCTGGTGCGACGAAGCATCGCCCTGGTCCTGGCCGGCGGCCGGGGCTCGCGGCTCAAGCAGCTGACCGACCGCCGCGCCAAGCCGGCCGTCTTCTTCGGCGGCAAGTTCCGCATCATCGATTTCGCGCTGTCCAACTGCATCAACTCCGGCATCCGCCGGGTGGCGGTGGTCACCCAGTACAAGTCGCATTCGCTCATGCGCCACCTGCAGAGCGGCTGGAACTTCCTGCGCGCCGAGTTCGGCGAGATGGTCGAGGTGCTGCCCGCCCAGCAGCGGGTGAGCGAAGACCACTGGTACCGCGGCACGGCCGATGCCGTCTACCAGAACGCGGACATCATCCGCTCGCGCTCGCACCGGCACGACTACGTGGTGGTGCTGGCCGGCGACCACATCTACAAGATGGACTACTCCATCATGCTGCGCGACCACGTGGCCAACGGCGGCGGCTGCACCGTCGGCTGCATCGAGGTGCCGCGCGAGGAGGCCACCGCCTTCGGCGTGATGGCGGTGGACGAATCCCGCCGCGTCACCGCCTTCATCGAGAAGCCGGCCGACCCGCCCCCGATGCCCGGCAAGCCCGATGTGGCGCTGGCCAGCATGGGCATCTACATCTTCGACGCCGAGTACCTCTACCGCCTGCTGGAGGAGGATGCCGACAACCCCGAGTCGGAGCACGACTTCGGCAAGAACATCATCCCGCGCGCCGTGGCCGAGCGCCGGGCGCTGGCGCATCCCTTCGGCATGTCCTGCGTGAGCCGGGTGCAGGGCGTCGTGCCCTACTGGCGCGACGTGGGCACGATCGACGCCTTTTGGTCGGCCAACCTCGACCTCGCCTCCATCACGCCCGAACTCGACATCTACGACGACGACTGGCCGATCTGGACCTACCAGCGCCAGTTGCCGCCGGCCAAGTTCGTGCCCGACCGCGACGGCAACCCGGGGCAGGCGGTGAACATCATCGTCTCGGGCGGCTGCATCGTCTCGGGCTCCGGCGTGCGCAACTCGGTGCTGTTCTCCGGCGTGCGGGTGCATTCCTTCTGCGACATCGAGGAGGCGGTGATCCTGCCCGACGTGACCATCGGCCGCGGCTGCAAGCTGCGCAAGGTGGTGATCGACCGCGCCTGCGTGCTGCCCGACGGGCTGATCGTGGGCGAGGACCCGGTGGCCGACGCCGAGCGCTTCGAGCGCACGGCCGGCGGGGTGGTGCTGATCACGCGCGAGATGCTGCGCCGGCTCGGTCTGCAGCAGCCGGTGGAGAACCTCGCCAGCTACGGAAAGGGTGGCTCGGCCTGATGCGCATCCTGCAAGTGAGCGCGGAGCTGTTCCCGCTGCTCAAGACCGGCGGCCTGGCCGACGTGGCCGGCGCCCTGCCCCTGGCCCTGGCGGCCGCGGGCGCCGACGCCCGCGTGCTGCTGCCCGCCTTTCCCGCCATCGCGGCCGGCGTGGCCGATGCCCGGCCAGTGGCCCCGTTCCACGCACCCTGGGGCGAGCCGGCCCTGCTGCGCTTCGGCTACATCGACGGCGGCGCCGGCCGGCTGCTGCCCACCTACCTGGTCGATTCGCCCGCCCTGTACGACCGGCCGGGCAACCCCTACGAAGGCCCAGGCAAGCAGCCCTACGGCGACAACCACCGCCGTTTCGCCATGCTGGGCTGGGCGGCCGCGCTGCTGGCCCAGGGACTGGACCCGCTGTGGCGCCCCGAGCTGCTGCATGCGCACGACTGGCACGCCGGCCTGGCGCCGGCCTACCTGGCTTTCGCGCGCCAGCGCGGCCAGGGCGCGGACGTGCGCAGCGTCTTCACCATCCACAACCTGGCCTACCAGGGCCAGTTCGGCGGATGGGCCTTCGCCGAGCTGGGTCTGCCGCCCGAAGCCTTCCAGGTCGAGGGACTGGAATACCACGGCGACGTGTCCTTCATGAAGGCCGGTCTGTTCTACGCCGACCGCATCACCACCGTCAGCCCCACCTATGCCCGCGAGATCCAGACGCCCGAGCAGGGCTTCGGTCTGGACGGCCTGCTGCGCGCGCGCAGCGGCGCGCTGCACGGCATCCTCAATGCGGTGGACGAGACGGTGTGGAACCCCGCCACCGACAGCCACCTGGCGCAGCGCTTTTCCATGCCCGAGGGCCGGCGCATGGCAGGCAAGGCCCGCTGCAAGGCGGCCCTGCAGCACGAGCTGGGCCTGGCGGTGGACGAGCGCGCGCCGCTGTTCATCGTGGTCAGCCGGCTGACCGAGCAGAAGGGCCTGCACCTGGTGCTGGGCGGCATCGACGGGCTGCTCGAACGCGGCGGCCAGCTGGCCTTGCTGGGCAGCGGCGACGCCTGGATGGAGCAGGCCTTCCGCGAGCGCGCCGCCGTCCAGCCCAAGCGCATCGCTGCGCGCATCGGCTACGACGAGCCGCTGGCCCACCGCCTCTTCGGCGGCGCCGACGTGGTGCTGGTGCCCTCGCGCTTCGAGCCCTGCGGTCTGACGCAGATGTACGGCCTGCGCTACGGCGCCCTGCCGCTGGTGCACCGCGTGGGCGGCCTGGCCGACACGGTGGTGGACTGCGCGCTGGAGAACATGGCCGAGGGCACGGCCACCGGTTTCGTCTTCGAGCGCTTCGAGGGCGAGGACTACGCCCGCGCCCTGCGCCGGGCCTTCGCCCTGTACGAGCGACCCGCCGACTGGCGCCGCGTGCGGGCCACCGCCATGCGCCGGCCGGCCGACTGGGGCACCGCCGCTGAGCACTATCTCACGGTCTACCGGGAGGCCCTGGCCCATTAAATGCTGGGGAACCTTCGGCGCCGGGCCCCTTCCCATCCACGAAAGCTTTCAAGAACGCCATGACTCCAGCCGACTTCGAATACGACCATCCCGATCGTGACGTTGCCGCCTTCAAGCGCTCCGTGGCGACCAAGCTCATGTACGCCGTCGGCAAGGACCCGGTGGCCGCCAGCCAGGACGACTGGCTCGCCGCCACCGCCCTGGCCGTGCGCGACCAGCTGGTCGAGCGCTGGATGGCCACCACCCGCGCCAGCTATGCGCAGGACGTCAAGCGCGTGTACTACCTGTCGATGGAATTCCTCATCGGCCGCACCTTCACCAACGCCCTGCTGGCCGTCGACCTGTACGACACGGTCAAGGCCGCGCTGGCCGACTTCGACATCGACGTCAGCGCCCTGGCCGAGCGCGAGCCCGATGCGGCGCTGGGCAATGGTGGCCTGGGCCGGCTGGCCGCCTGCTTCCTGGATTCCATGGCCACGCTGGGCGTGCCGGGCATGGGCTACGGCATCCGCTACGAATACGGCATGTTCCGCCAGCGCATCATCGACGGCCAGCAGGTAGAGACGCCCGACTACTGGCTCACGCGCGGCAATCCCTGGGAATTCCAGCGGCCGGAGGTCAAGTACCGGGTGCGCTTCGGCGGCCATGTGGAAGGCCGCCAGGCCTACGGCACCGCCAAGTGGGTGGGCACCCACGACGTGCTGGCCATCGCCTACGACACCATCATTCCGGGCTACGGCACGCAGGCCACCAACACGCTGCGGCTGTGGTCGGCCCGCGCCACCGAAGAGATCGACCTCTCGGCCTTCAACCGCGGCAACTACTTCGAGGCGGTGGAGACCAAGAACCACTCCGAGAACGTCTCGCGCGTGCTCTACCCCGACGACTCCACCCTGTCGGGCAAGGAGCTGCGCCTGCACCAGGAGTACTTCTTCTGCAGCGCCAGCGTGCAGGATCTGGTGCGCCGCTACCTGCGCACGCACACCGGCTTCGACCATCTGCACGAGAAGGTCAGCATCCACCTGAACGACACCCATCCGGTGCTGGCCGTCCCCGAGCTGATGCGCCTGCTGGTGGACGAATACGACGTGGGCTGGGACGACGCCTGGGCCCAGACGCAGAAGGTCTTCAGCTACACCAACCACACGCTGATGCACGAAGCGCTGGAGACCTGGCCGGTGGAGATGCTCGGCCGCGTGCTGCCCCGCCACCTGCAGATCATCTTCGACATCAACGCCCGCTTCCTGGGCGAGGTGGCCGCCCAGGTGGGCCAGGACACGGACCTGATGCGCCGGCTGTCGCTGGTGGACGAATCCGGCGAGCGGCGCGTGCGCATGGCCTACTTGGCGGTGCTGGCCAGCCATTCGGTCAACGGCGTGTCGGCGCTGCATTCGGAGCTGATGAAGCAGTCCATCTTCGCGGACTTCGCGCGGCTCTTCCCGGAGCGCTTCAACAACAAGACCAACGGCGTCACGCCGCGCCGCTGGCTGGCCCAGGCCAACCCGCCGCTGGCCGCGCTGCTGGACAAGCGCATCGGCCGCGGCTGGCGGCGCGACCTGTCGCAGCTCGAAGCCCTCAAGCCCATGGCCGAGCAGCCCACCTTCGTGCGCGCCTTCCGCCATGCCAAGCGCGAGAACAAGCTGCGCCTGGCCAACTGGATCGAGCAGCACATGGGCGTGGTGGTGGACACCGACGCCATGTTCGACGTGCAGGTCAAGCGCATCCACGAGTACAAGCGCCAGCTGCTGAATGTGCTGCACGTCGTCACGCGCTACCACCGCATCCTGGACGATCCGCACGGCCACCATGTGCCGCGCGTCGTGATCTTCGCGGGCAAGGCGGCCTCGGCCTATTTCACGGCCAAGCAGGTGATCCGGCTCATCAACGACGTGGCCGCGGTCATCAACGCGGACGAGCGCGTGGGCAAGCTGCTGAAGGTGGTGTTCCTGCCCAACTACTCCGTGAGCCTGGCCGAGATCATCATGCCGGCGGCCGACCTGTCGGAGCAGATCTCCACCGCCGGCACCGAGGCTTCGGGAACCGGCAACATGAAGTTCGCGATCAACGGCGCGCTGACCATCGGCACGCTGGACGGTGCCAACGTGGAGATGAAGGAGAACGTCGGCGACGACAACATCTTCATCTTCGGCAACACCACGCCGCAGGTGGCCGAGATCCGCGCCAAGGGCTACCGGCCGCGCGAGTTCTACGAAGGCGATGCCGAGCTCAAGCGCACGCTGGACGCGATCCAGTCGGGCGCCTTCTCGCCCGGCGAGCCGGGCCGCTACCAGGGCCTGTTCGACACGCTGGTGAACTGGGGCGATCACTACCTGCTGCTGGCCGACTATGCCGCCTATGTGGCCAAGCAGGCCGAAGTGGATGCGCTCTACCGCGACGCCGACGCCTGGGCGCGCAAGGCCATCCTGAACGTGGCGGGCATGGGCGTGTTCTCATCGGACCGCACCATCGCCGAATACGCGCACGACATCTGGCGGACGAAGCCTGTGGTGCTGGGCAAGGCGGGCTGAGGGCGGTGCGCGGTCACCGTTTGGCGCCGCTGCGGGGCAAGAGGCGGTCGGCCACGGACCGGCGGCCAAGCCTGCTTTTGGCCGATGCGCCGGCCGACGCAGTTGCTCAGCGTGGCGACGCGCCAGCGCGATCGATGGACGCCGGCTCGGCCACGAAGCCGATGCGCTGGATGCCCGCCTCGCGCGCCGCGTCCATCAGCGTGACGATCTCGCCATAGGGCCGGCTGCGGTCGGCGCGCAGTTGCAGTTCGATGTCCGGCACGCCCGCGGCGGCGGTGCGCAGCCGCTGCGTCAGCGCCTTGGCATCGGCAACAGGCTGGTCGTCCACGAACAGACGGCCCTGCGCGTCCAGCGCCAAGGTGATGGCGCGCGGCTGCTCCATCGGCGCGGCGGCCCCTGCAGCGGGCAGGTCGAGGCGGATCGAGCTGGCCATCAGCGGCGCCGTCACGATGAAGATCACCAGCAGCACGAGCATCACGTCCACCAGCGGCGTGACGTTGATGTCGGCCATCGGCCGCGCAGCGGGGCCGGTGCGCGGGTTCAGGCGGTCGGTGCTGCGGCCGAAGGCCATGGTGCGGGGTCGTCCTGCGAGGTGGGGATGAGAGCTCGCTCGGCTGTAGCAAGCGGCAGAGCGGCGATCAGGCCGTCACCGGCATCGGCCGCGCAGGGGGCATCGGTGCCGTCGCCGGCTCGGGTGCGAACACGGCCAGCAGGTCGTGCGCGAAGCCTTCAAGCTCGGCCTCCATGTGGCCGATGATGCGGCCGAAGACGTTGTAGGCCGCCACGGCCGGCAGGGCCACGGCCAGGCCGAAGGCGGTCATGATCAGCGCCTCGCCCACCGGGCCGGCCACCTTGTCGATGGTGAAGCCGCCCGCCTGGCCCGCGATGCTCACCAGCGCGCCATGGATGCCCCACACCGTGCCCAGCAGGCCGACGAAGGGGGCGGTCGCGCCGATGGTGGCCAGCAGGATCTGCCCCGCCTGCAGCTGCCGCAGCACGGCCTGGAGCGCATCGCGCAGCGCCCGGGTGAGCGGTGCCTGCGGCTGGCCCAGGGCCTGCAGCGTGTCGGGTTGGGTGCGTGCGGGCAGCGACTGCACCGCCTGCGCCAGCGGCAGCACATGGCGGCGCGGGTCGAGCCCGGCCAGTCGGGCCACGCCCTCGCCCACGTCCGGCGCCTGCCAGAAGAGCGCCACCGCGCGGGCCAGCCGGCCGGCGCCGCCGCGCAGCACCCACGCTTTCCACAGCAGCGTGACCCAGCTGGCCACCGACATCAGCAGCAGCAACAAGGCGACGCCGCGGCCGACGGCGTCGGCCTGGTCCAGCAGCGAAAGGGCACCCATCGTCTGCTCGCGCGGTCGCGTTGGAGGGGATGGCGCGCTCAGCGCAGGCCGAGCACGTCGAACATGTCGAACAGGCCGGCCTTCTGGCCGGCCAGGAAGCGCACCGCGCGCAGGCTGCCCTGGGCATAGCCGGCGCGGCTGCTGGACTTGTGCGAGATCTCGATGCGCTCGCCCGTGCCGGCGAACAGCACGGTGTGGTCGCCCACGATGTCACCGCCGCGGATGGTGGCGAAGCCGATGGTGGAGGGGTCGCGCTCGCCCGTGACGCCTTCGCGGGCGTAGACGGCGCAGTCCTTCAGGTCGCGGCCCAGCGCGTCGGCGATCACCTCGCCCATCTTGAGCGCGGTGCCCGAGGGGGCGTCCACCTTGTGGCGGTGGTGGGCCTCGATGACCTCGATGTCGTAGCCGGTGGAAAGCGCCTTGGCCGCCATCTCCAGCAGCTTGAATGTGACGTTCACGCCGACGCTCATGTTGGGCGCCATGACGATGGCGATGTCCTTGGCGATCTCGGCGATCTCGGCCTTCTGCGCATCGCTGAAGCCGGTTGTGCCGATCACGGCCTGCACACCCAGCTCGCGGCAGACGGCCAGATGGGCCATCGTGCCTTCGGGGCGGGTGAAGTCGATCAGCACCTGCGCACCGGCGAGGCCAGTCCGCAGGTCGGCCGTCACGGCCACGCCGGAGGCAAAGCCCAGGAAGGCGCCCGCATCGCCGCCCAGCGTGGGGCTGCCTTCGCGGTCGAGGGCGCCGGCCAGCTGGCAGTCGTCCGCGGCGCGCACCGCCTCGATCAGCATGTGGCCCATGCGGCCGGAGGCGCCCGCGACGGCGATGCGGTGCGAGGCGAAAGACGGAGAGGAGGCGACGGGAGCGGCGGTCATGCGCGTTCGCTTTCGGTGCGGGAGGGCAAGAACAACAAAGGCCGCCGGGCCGGCCGCGTTGCGACGGCGGCGACCGGCGGCCTGGGGAGAAGGTTCAGCGGGTTTCGAGCGGCGGGTAGCTCGGCGGCAGCGGCTGGGTGCTGCGCGGCAGGTCCTGCGTGGGCGACGCGGACACGGCCGGTTTGAATTTCTTGAGCTCGTCTTCCGAGGCCTGCAGCTCGGGCACCTTGCCGCTGCGCTTGCGGGTGTCCAGCGTGGCGACGAATTCCTCTTCGGAAGGCATGGTGTCGCCCTCGAAGCGGGCCAGCGTGTCGCCCTCGAAGAACACCGTCAGGCGGCGTTGCTGCGGCTCGACGCCCTGGCGGCGGATGGTGAAAACGTAGTCCCAGCGGTTGGCATGGAAGACGTCGGTGAGCAGCGGCGTGCCCAGGATCTCGCGCACCTGCTGGCGCGACATGCCGGTCTTGAGGGCGTCCACCTGCTCCTTGGAGACGAAGTTGCCCTGCACCACCTCGACCTTGTACGGCGTGATCGCGTTGAGGGCGCCGCGCACACGATCACCGGTGCTGCTGCAGCCGGCGATGCCGACGCCGACCAGCAGGACGGCCGCCAGACGAAAGCCGCTCGGGCGGAGAAGTTGTCCAGGCATGGGGAAAAAGCGTGGCGATATGATCCGGGCATTGTAGCGGCCGGCCTCTGCCAGGGCGGCTCCGACCCACAGGCAGCGCGGGCATGCCACCCGCCTCGCCAATGCCGGAATCCACCATGGGCAACATCGAAGAACTCAAGAGCACCGGCCTCAAAGCCACCCTTCCCCGCCTGAAGATCCTGGAGATCTTCCAGACCGGCGGCCAGCGCCACATGACGGCCGAAGACGTGTTCCGCGTGCTGCTGAACGAGCGCTCCGACATCGGCCTGGCCACCGTGTACCGCGTGCTGACCCAGTTCGAGCAGGCCGGCATCCTGGAGCGCAGCCACTTCGAGAGCGGCAAGGCCGTCTACGAACTCAATGAGGGCACGCACCACGACCACCTCGTGTGCACCGTCTGCGGCAAGGTCGAGGAGTTCTACGACGCCGAGATCGAGCGCCGCCAGCAGATGATCGCCAAGGACAAGGGCTGGGAACTGCAGGATCACGCCATGTCGCTCTACGGCGTGTGCAACGACTGCAGGAACCGATAGCACCCACCGCTGTTTCGCGGCTCACGCGCCGCCGTTTTCCATCGCCTTGTGGTGGCGGGCGACGAAATCGGCATAGGTGTCGATACCGCGCAGTTGCAGGATGGAGTTGCGCACGGCGGCTTCGACCAGCACGGCGATGTTGCGGCCGGCCACCACCTGGATGACCACCTTGCGGATCGGCACGCCCAGCACGTCCTGCGTGAGCGGCTCGGCGGGCATGCGCTCGTAGTCGCGCTCGAAGGAGTCGCGGCGCACGAGGTGCACGATGAGCTTGAGCCGCATCTTCCGGCGCACCGCCGTCTCGCCGAAGATGGCCTTGATGTCCAGCAGGCCGATGCCGCGCACCTCCAGCAGGTTCTGCAGCAGGTCGGGACAGCGGCCCTCGATGGTGGCCTGGTTGATGCGGAACAGGTCGACCGCGTCGTCGGCCACCAGGCCATTGCCGCGCGAGATCAGCTCCAGACCCAGTTCGCTTTTGCCCAGGCCCGATTCGCCGGTGATCATCACGCCCATGCCCAGGATGTCCATGAACACGCCGTGCATCGAGGTGCGCTCGGCGAAGTGCTTGGACAGGTAGGCCCGCAGCACGTCGATGACGAAGGCCGAGGATTCGCGGGTGGCGAAGAGCGGCAGTTGCGCCCGCTCGCAGATGGACAGCAGCTCGTCCGGCGCGGCCTGGCCATCGGCCAGCACCAGCATGGGCGGCTCCAGCGTGACGATGCGCGCCACGCGCCGGGCGCAGTCCTCGGGCGATCCGCGCGTGAGGTACGCGACCTCGCGAGCGCCCATGATCTGCACGCGGTAGGGATGGATGTAGTTCAGATAGCCGACCAGGTCGGCGGCCGAGCGGGCATTGCTGATGACCTCGGGGTCGAACTGCCGCTCCGAGGCGCCGAGGCCCGCCAGCCACTCCCAGCGCAGGGAGCCGCGGAAATCCTCGAACATCGCATCGGCACTGATGACGGTGGGCTTCATGCGGCCATTGTCCACAGAGGCGAGCCCCCGTCGGGGCACCCGCGCGACGTCATGAGAAAGCAGGAAAGGGCGCGAGCCCCGGGGCGTGCGCCCCTCAGACCACCTGGGCCGAGCGCCAGCCCGCGATCAGGGCATGCAGCTCGCTGGCGTCGACGCTGCTCTTGATCTTCTCGCGCAGGGGCGCATCGCTCAGCATCTCGGCGATCTCGGAGAGGATCTCCAGATGCTTCTGCGTGGCCGTCTCCGGCACCAGCAGGAAGATGAGCAGCGCCACGGGCTGCTCGTCGGGCGCGTCGAAACCGATGGGATGGGCCAGCTGGAAGACCGCCGCCATCGGCGATTTCAGGCCCTTGATGCGACCGTGCGGGATGGCCACGCCATGGCCCAGACCGGTCGAACCGAGACGCTCGCGGGCGAACAGGCTGTCGGTGATGAGCGCGCGGCCGAGGCCGTGCAGGTTCTCGAACAGCAGGCCCGCTTCCTCGAAAGCACGCTTCTTGCTGGTGGCGTCCACGCTCACGAGCACTTGAGCGGACGGCAGGATGGATGCGAGTCGGTTCATGGTGGGGGGCGAATCGGGGCGCGATTATGCACCCGGGCTAACCCTTGTACCAGACATGGAAAAGCCGCCCGGAGGCGGCTTTTCAAGAGGATTTGCCCCGAGCAGGGGCTCGGCGGCATGGCAGGCGGTGTCGCCTGCGGGACTTCACATCAGGCGCTTGGGCGAGGGATGTCCATGATCCTGGAGACGGTCCTTGTGGCGGACGACCTGGCGGTCGAGCTTGTCCATGAGTTCGTCCACCGCCGCATACAGGTCGGCATGGCTGGACTCGGCGAACATGTCGTTGCCCTTCACGTGGATGCTGCATTCGGCGCGTTGCCGGCGTTCCTTTTCCTTCTGCTTCTCCACGGTAAGGATCACCTTGACGTCCACCACGCGGTCGAAGTGCCGCGTGATGCGGTCGAGCTTGGTGGTGACGTAGCTGCGCAGCGAAGGCGTGACGTCGAGGTGATGGCCGCTGATCGTCAAATTCATGAATGACCTCCTGGAATTGACGGTTGGGGAAATGGCCGGTTCTTCGAAAGGAAGGCGCCGGCCGGCGGAACTCAAGCGGGTGCGCGAGGCAATGCGGGATGTCGGCGGGGCGGTCTGACGATGTGGGATGAAGGCGCGTCGGCGCGTTGAATTCACTATGCGCGCGGCGTCATCGAATTGCAATGGAGGAATGTTTGAGCGCCATCAGGAGATGTTCGCGCCGCTGCATCTTCGATAGCGCGGGGGCCCGCATTCAAGAGCCCGGGCGCCAGGCGGCGCGCAGGCGCTGGCGCAGGTCCAAGACCTCGGGCGGGACAGGGGCATGGGGCACGACGGGCGGCGGTGGCGGCCAGGTCACGCGGTCGAAATGGTGCAGGTCCGCATCGGGGATGAAGCGCGTGCGGCCTGCATACAGATGCCGGTCGCCGAAGCGCGACTGCTGCGTGACATGGAAGCGCTGCGGCACCAGCAGGTGCAGGTGTTCCCGGGCGCGCGTCATGGCGACGTAGAGCAGGCGCCGCTCCTCCTCCAGCTCGTGCGCGCCTTGCGCCACGTCGGCCGGCATGCAGCCGTCGACCACGTTGAGCACATGCACCGAATTCCATTCCTGCCCCTTGGCGGAATGGATGGTCGAGAGGATGAGGTAGTCCTCGTCCAGCAGCGGTGGGCCCGGCCGGTCGCTGGTGGCGTCGGGTGGATCGAGGGTGAGCTCGGTCAGGAAGCGCTCGCGCGAGGCATAGCCGCGCGCCAGCTCGGCCAGCTGCTGCAGGTCGCCCAGGCGCAGCGGGGCGGCCTCGTACAGGCGCTCCAGATGCGGCGCGTACCAGTCGATGGCGATGGCCAGCTCCTGTGGCCAGCCATCGCCGCCGGCCTTGAGCGCCTGCCAGGCGCGGGCGAAGTCCTGCCAGGCCTCGCGCACCATGGGCGGCGGCACGAAGGCGGCCAGCGCGGCGGCCGGGTCGGCGGCAGCCTGCATCGCGTCCATCAGCCGGCCGGCGGTGGCGGGGCCGATGCCGGGAATGAGCTGTACCGTGCGGAAGCCCGCCAGCCGGCTGCGCGGGTTGTGCACGAAGCGCATCAGCGCCAGCAGGTCCTTGACGTGCGCCGCTTCCAGGAATTTGAGGCCGCCGAACTTCACGAAGGGGATGTTGCGGCGCACCAGTTCCAGCTCCAGCGCCGCGCTGTGGCTGGCCGTGCGGAACAGCACTGCCTGCCGCTTGAGCGCCAGACCGCCTTCGCGGTGGGCCAGCACGCGGTCGGCCACCCAGGTGGCCTGGTGGGCCTCGTCGGGCACCAGCACCAGCTGCGGCCGGCCGGCGCTGGGGCGGTCGGTCCACAGGCGCTTGGCATGGCGCTCCTGCGCATGGTCCATGACGGCATTGGCGGCGTCGAGGATGGGCGGGGTGCTGCGGTAGTTGCGCTCCAGCATGAGCACGCGTGCGGGCGGGTCGAAGGCGGCCGGGAAGTCCAGGATGTTGCGCACCGTCGCGCCGCGGAAGCCGTAGATGGCCTGGGCGTCGTCGCCGACGGCCGTGACACCACGGCCGTCGGGCTTGAGGCGGCGAAGGATCTCGTCCTGCAGCCGGTTGGTGTCCTGGTATTCGTCGACCAGCACATGGTCGAAGCGGGCGCTCACCTGTGCGGCGAGGGCCGGTTCTTCCATCATCGTGGCCCAGGCGAGCAGCAGGTCGTCGAAGTCCAGCGCGTTCTGCTGGGCCTTGGCGTCCACATAGTCGGCGAACAGGGCCGGCAGCTGTTCCTGCCATTCGGCGCACCAGGGGAAGGACTGGCGCAGCACCTCGGCCAGCGGCAGCCGGGTGTTGACCACGCGCGAGTAGATGGCCAGGCAAGTGCCCTTGAGGGGAAAGCGCCGGGCCGTCTGCGACAGGCCGCGGGCGTGGCGCACCCAGCCCATCAGGTCTTCGGCATCGCCGCGGTCGTGGACGGTGAAGTCCGGGTCCAGCCCGAGCTGGGCCGCATGGTCGCGCAGCAGCCGTGCGCCGACACCGTGGAAGGTGCCGGCCCAGGGCAGCGCCGGCAGGCTGCCTTCTGCGAGGCCGAGCACGCGGGCGGCGACCAGGCCGGCGCGGCGGGTCAGCTCCTGCGCGGCACGGCGCGAGAAGGTCAGCAGCAGGATGCGCTGCGGGTCGGCACCCGCCGCCAGCAGGTGGGCGACACGGTGGCCGAGCGTGCTGGTCTTGCCGGCCCCGGCACCGGCGATGACCAGCAGCGGCCCGCCCGGCATCGCGCGCTCGCCGACGCCGTGCAGGACGGCTGCCCGCTGGTCTTCGTTGAGCCCGGCCAGGGCCGCTTCCAGGCGCCCGGCCACGGTGCCGGCGGCGACCGTGGACGCTTCGTTCACAAGGGTGGACATGACGCCACAAATGTACTGGATGCCCATCCAGATCGGGGCATTTCACGCCCTGCTGCGGTGCATAATCGCGCCCGCTGCTTTACCGGAGTACCGACCTTGGACACCTCCCCGTCTCGGCAGCTTTCAGCTCCCTTCTGACCTTCGCGTCGCGCGTGCCGGCTGGTGCGCGGGTGGCGGGCTGAAAGCGCCAACCACCCCCTTCCTGCCGCCCTTCGTCCCGCAACGCCTTCGCTTTCAGGGGAGCACGCCATGCTCAACATCTTCACGCTCGCCAACGGCCGCCTCGTCCAGGAGGAAATCGAGTCGCTGGAGGAGCTGTCCCGCTTCCAGCCGATCTGGGTCGACCTGGAGTCGCCCAGCCCGGACGAGAAGCGCTGGGTTAAGCAGTACTACGGCCTGTCCATTCCCGAGGACGTGACCGACGAGGACATCGAGGAGTCGGCCCGCTTCTACGAAGAGGACAACGGCGACCTGCATGTGCGCAGCGACTTCTTGATCGCCGACGCCGACGAGCCGCGCAGCGTGCGCGTGGCCTTCATCCTCAACCAGCACAACGCCGAGCTGAAGAGCCGCGGCGTGCTGTTCTCGATCCACGACGAGGACGTGCCCGTCTTCCGCCTGCTGCGCATGCGCGCCCGCCGGGCACCCGGGCTGATCGAGGACGCCAAGGAAGTGCTGCTCAAGCTCTTCGACGCCGACGCCGAATACTCGGCCGACACGCTCGAAGGCATCTACGACGAGCTCGAAGCCGCCGGCAACCTGGTGCTCAAGGGCAATGTGAGCGACGAGATCGCGGGCGAGGTGCTGGGCCTGATCGCCCGCCAGGAAGACCTGAACGGCCGCATCCGCCGCAACGTGATGGACACCCGCCGCGCGGTGAGCTTCATGATGCGCAGCCGCATGCTCAATGCCGACCAGTTCGAGGAGGCGCGGCAGATCCTGCGCGACATCGAGTCGCTGGACAGCCACACGGCCTTCCTGTTCGACAAGATCAACTTCCTGATGGACGCCACCGTCGGCTTCATCAACATCAACCAGAACAAGATCATCAAGATCTTCTCGGTGGCCAGCGTGGCGCTGCTGCCACCGACGCTGATCGCCAGCATCTACGGCATGAACTTCAAGTTCATGCCCGAGTTGGAGTGGAGCCTGGGGTATCCGTACGTGCTGCTGCTGATGGCAGCCAGCGCCGTCGGGCCGATGCTCTACTTTAGAAAGCGCGGCTGGTTGAAGTAGGCCCACCCCCTTGGCGCCTGCGGCGCCTCCCCCTCAAGGGGGCGCACGCAGCGGCCCGGCAAAGCCGGTTCCGCGCGCGCTCCCGCGTGGCCTGCTCCGCGGCCCGATGTCGGGATGTCCGGGCAGGCGCTCAGGCGGCTTCGCGGTAAAAGCGCGCGCCCTGCACGCCGCGCGGCGTCATCGGACCGACGGCGGCGCCGATGGCGGCGATGTGGTCGGGGGTGGTGCCGCAGCAGCCACCGACGATGTTGACCAGGCCGTCGGCGGCGAATTCGTGCACCAGGCGCGAGGTGACGTCGGGCGTCTCGTCGAAGCCGGTCTCGCTCATCGGGTTGGGCAGGCCGGCGTTGGGGTAGCAGCTGATGAAGGTGTCGGTCGCCACGCGGTTGAGTTCCTGCACATAGGGCCGCATCAGCGCGGCGCCCAGGGCGCAGTTCAGGCCAACGGCCAGCGGGCGCGCATGGCGCACGCTGTGCCAGAAGGCGGTGACGGTCTGGCCGCTCAGGATGCGGCCCGAGGCGTCGGTGACGGTGCCGCTGATGATGATCGGCAGGCATTCGCCGCTGGCCTCGAAGTATTCGTCGATGGCGAAGAGCGCGGCCTTGGCGTTGAGGGTGTCGAAGATGGTCTCGACCAGCAGCACGTCCGAGCCGCCCTCGACCAGCGCGGCGGTCTGCTCGTAGTAGGCGGCGCGCAGCGTTTCGAAGTCGATGTTGCGTGCGCCCGGGTCGTTCACGTCGGGGCTGATGCTGGCGGTGCGCGGCGTCGGGCCCAGGGCGCCGGCCACGAAGCGCGGCTTGTCGGGCGTGCTGAACTTGTCGCAGGCCTCGCGCGCCAGGCGGGCGCTGGCCAGGTTCATCTCGCGCGCCAGGCCGGCCATGTCGTAGTCCTCCTGCGCGATGGTGGTGGCACCGAAGGTGTTGGTCTCGATCAGGTCGGCGCCGGCTGCGAGGTAGCCCTCATGGATGCCACGGATGACGTCGGGGCGGGTGATGGACAGCAGCTCGTTGTTGCCCTTGACGTCCTTGTGGAAGTCCTTGAAACGATCGCCCACGGCGCCGGGGCCGGTGTAGCCCTCGCCGCGGTACTGCGCCTCGCTGAGCTTGAAGCGCTGGATCATGGTGCCCATGGCCCCGTCGAGGATGGCAATGCGCTGGGCCAGGATGGCGGGCAGCTGCTGGGCGCGGGTGTAGGTGGGCAGATTCATGGGCGCGCGATTGTAAAAACCCGCGCCTGCCCCGGCCGCTAACATGGCCGGCCGCTGCCCGCCATGACCGATTCCTTCGCCACGCCCCCCCTGCAGCCCGGCCTGATGGTCCTGCACGGCAACCGGCCGGAGGACCTGCGGCAGTTGCTCGTGGCCTGGCTGGCGCGGCATCCGCTCGCGCCGCTGGAGGACGAGGTGGTGCTGGTGCAGAGCAACGGCATCGCGCAGTGGCTCAAGCTGGCGCTGGCGGCCGATCCGGCCCGCGGCGGGCTGGGCATCACGGCGGCCTTCGATGTGCAGCTGCCCGCGCAGTTTCTGTGGCGGGCCTACCGCGCGGTGCTGGGCGCCGACACGGTGCCCGAGCGCTCGCCGCTGGACGAGGCGCCGCTCGCCTGGCGGCTGATGCGCCTGCTGCCCGCGCTCACCGCCCGCGCGGCCGAGACCGACGCCCGCTTCGCACCGCTCGCCCGCTTCCTGGCCCACGACCCCGACCTGCGCAAGTGCCACCAGCTCGCGCTGCGGCTGGCCGACCTGTTCGACCAGTACCAGGTCTACCGCGCCGACTGGCTGCAGGACTGGGCGGCGGGCCGCGACCAGCTGCAGACGCTGCGCGGCGGCACCCGCCCGCTGCCCGAGGACCAGCACTGGCAGGCCCGCCTGTGGCGCGCCCTGCTCGACGATCTGGACGGCCGCGCACCGGCTGATGCGACGCAGGGCCTGGCGGGCAGCCGCGCCGGCGTGCACCAGCGCTTCATCGACACCCTGGCCGCGCACGAAGGCCCGCCCCCGGCGGGCCTGCCGCGGCGGGTGATCGTCTTCGGCATCTCCGCCCTGCCCGCGCAGACGCTGCAGGCGCTGGCGGCCCTGGCGCGGCACGCGCAGGTGATGCTCTTCGTGCACAACCCCTGCCGCCACCACTGGACCGACATCGTGGCCGACCAGGACCTGCTGCGCGGCGCCTACCGCCGGCAGGCGCGCCGCCCCGGCATGCCCGCCGTGCTGGACGAGGCCGCGCTGCACCAGCATGCCCATCCGCTGCTGGCCGCCTGGGGCAAGCAAGGCCGCGACTACCTGCACCTGATCGACGGCTTCGACGAGCCCGACCGCTACCGCGGCGCCTGGGCCGGCATCGGCAGCGGGCGCATCGACCTGTTCAGCGACGATGCACCGCCCGATCACAGCCTGCTGCGCCAGCTGCAGGACGACATCCTGGAGCTGCGCCCCCTGGCCGAGACCCGCGCCCGCTGGCCCGCCGTCGACCCGGCGCGCGACATCTCGCTGCGCTTCCACACCGCCCATTCGCCGCAGCGCGAGGTGGAGGTGCTGCACGACCAGCTGCTGGCCCGCTTCGACGCCGACCCCACGCTGCAGCCGCGCGACGTGATCGTGATGCTGCCCGACGTGGATACCTACGCGCCGCACGTCGAGGCCGTCTTCGGCCGGCTCACGCGCAGCGACCCGCGGCACATTCCCTTCACCGTCGCCGACCAGGGCCAGCGCGGACGCGAGCCGCTGCTGGTGGCCCTCGAAGCGCTGCTGGCCCTGCCCGACAGCCGCTTCGCCGCCAGCGACGTGCTGGACCTGCTCGAAGTGCAGGCCGTGCGCGAACGCTTCGGCCTGGCCGAGGACGAGCTGCCCGTGCTCAAGCGCTGGATCGAAGGCGCCGGCGTGCGCTGGGGCCTGGATGCCGATCAGCGCGCGCAGCAGGGCCTGGGCGCCGCCGGCGAAGCGAACAGCTGGCGCTTCGGCCTGCAACGCATGCTGCTGGGCTATGCGGCCGGCGACGGCGAGGCCTTCGACGGCATCGCGCCCTTCGACGAGGTGGGCGGGCTGGACGCCGCCGCCCTCGGACCCTTGGCGGCGCTGCTGCGCGCCATGGAAGTCACGCTCGACACGCTGTCGCTGGAAGACACGCCCACCGTCTGGGCCGAACGCCTGCGCGCGCTGCTGCAGCGCTTCTTCGCGCCGGCCACGCCGCGCGAGCAGGTGCGCGTGCAGGAACTGCTGCAGGGCCTGGACCGCTGGCTGGACGACTGCGCCGCCGCCGGCTTCGACGAGAAGCTGCCGCTGTCGGTGGTGCGCGAGACCTGGCTCGGCCAGCTGGGCAGCGGCGGGCTGGCGCAGCGCTTCCTGTCGGGCGGCGTCAGCTTCTGCACGCTGATGCCCATGCGGGCCATCCCCTTCCGCGTGGTCTGCCTGCTGGGCATGAACGACGGCGACTTCCCGCGGCCCGTGATGCGCGCCGACTTCGACCTCATGCGCGACGACTGGCGCCCCGGCGACCGTTCGCGCCGCGACGACGACCGCTACCTGCTGCTGGAGGCGCTGCTGTCGGCGCGCGAGCAGCTCTACCTCAGCTGGATCGGCCGCGACGTGCGCGACCACAGCGCCCGCGCGCCCAGCGTGCTGGTGGGCCAGCTGCGCGATCACCTGGCCGCCGGCTGGCACTTGGCCGGTCACGAGCACGACCGCGACGCGCTGCTGGCCGCGCTGACCACCGAGCATCCGCTGCAGCCCTTCAGCCCGCGCTACTTCGCGCCCGAGGCGCCGCGCGCGCCGGCCGTGGACGGCCTCTACACCTATGGCCGCGAGTGGCAGGCGGCTCATTCCGCGCAACCGCCCGACCGCGACGAGCAGGCCCTCCCGCCCTGGCAGCCCGAGGAGCCCATCGCCCTGCGCCCGCTGGAGGACTTCCTGGCCCAGCCCATCGAGGCCTTCTTCGCCCAGCGCCTGCATGTGCGCTTCGGCCCCGGTGCGGACGGCAGCGAGGACGTGCTCGACGACGAGCTCTTCGCCCTGGGCGGCCTGGAGAACTGGGCGCTGGAGCAGCAGCTGCGCCAGGCCCTGCAGCCCTGGTGCGACGCGCAGCCCGGCCCGGCCGCCGTCCGGGCGGCGCTGGGCACGACGCTCGCGCAGCAGATCGACCGGCTGGCGAGCGAAGGCCGGCTGCCGCTGCAGGCCTTCGGCACGCTGGCCGGCCAGGGTCTGCGCCAGCGCGTGGCCCGCACCTTCGATCACTACCTCAAGGCCTGCGAGGCGTGGCCCGAGGTGGAGGCCGAGCCCGTGCTGCTGCACTGGCGGCATGCGGCCAGCGGCGTGGCGATCGAGGATGCCCTGCCGCCGCGGCGACTGGCCGCTGGCGGTGGTGCAGGTGCGGGTGGAGGCCCGGCATCCGGCTCCGCCACCGCCGAGCCCGCGCGCCTCGTGCTGGCCCAGGGCCGGCTGCACAAGGGCAAGGAGCTGTCGTGGCACCACGTGGTGCGCCACTGGCCGGCGCACCTGGCGCTCAACTGGGCCGCCGGCCCCACGCGCACCGTGCTGGTCAGTGAATCGGGCACCCTGGTGCTGCCGACGCTGACCCGGGCCGATGCGGACGAAGCGCTGGGTCAGCTCGTCGAGGCCTGGCTCGCCGGCCTGCGCCAGCCGCTGCCCCTGGCATGCCGCACCGGCTTCGCCGCGCTGGCCGAGGACATGGCTGGGCCTGCCGCACGGATGGCCTACGACGGCGGCATGCAGCGTCAGGGCGAAGGCGAACGTCCGGCCCTGGCCCGTGCCTATCCCGACTTCACTGCCCTGTCCGCCGCCCGCACCGGCGACGGCCGCGGCCTGTTCGACTGGGCCCAGGCGCTGTACGGCCCCTTGTGGCGCAGCGTGCCCGCCGCCCGCCATGGCGCTTCGAACGAGGCCGAGTCGTGAACACCGCCCTCCCCCCCGTCCAGCCCCTGGACCCGCTGCGCTTCCCACTGCACGGCCTGCGCCTCATCGAGGCCAGCGCCGGCACCGGCAAGACCTACACCATCGCCCTGCTCTACCTGCGCCTGGTGCTGGGCCATGGCGGGCCCGGCAGCGCCTTCGGCCGGCCGCTCACGCCGCCCGAGATCCTGGTCGTGACCTTCACCGAAGCCGCCACCCAGGAGCTGCGCGAGCGCATCCGCGCCCGGCTGGACGAGGCCGCGCGCGTCTTCGCCGGCGAGGCCCAGGCACCCGCCGGCGATGCGCTGGCCGCACTCCTGGACGACACCCCGCCCGTGGCCCGCCCCGGCTGCGCCCACCGCCTGCGCGTGGCCGCGCAGTGGATGGACGAATCGGCCATCGCCACCATCCACGGCTGGGCCTGGCGCATGCTGCGTGAGCACGCCATGGGCAGCGGCAGTCTGTTCGCCCAGACCCTGCAGACCGACCTGCAGGCGCTGCAGCAGCAGGTGCTGCACGACCACTGGCGGCGCCACTACTACCCGCTGGACGCCGCCGCCTCGCGTGCGCTGCTCGGCTGCTTCGCCAACCCCGAGGCCCTGTGGCAGGCCGTGCGCCCGCTGCTCGCGCAAGGCGATGCGCAGCTGCGGCTGCAAGGCAGCGCCTTCGACGGCGAGGCCGATGCGCTCGACGCCCTGCGCCAGCTGGGCCGCAGCATGGCCGAGGCCGATGCCCTGCAGGAACAGGCCCGCGCCGCCTGGCGCGCCGACCGCGCCACGCTGGAGCGCCTGTGGCACGCCGCCCGCCCGCACCTCAACGGCAACAGCTACCGTGGCAAGGACGACGACGCCACCTTCGACGGCTGGCTGCAGGCCCTGGCCGACTGGAGCGCCGGTGCCGAGGCGCCCGACAACATCGCCCGCTTCGGCCGCGAAGGCGCCAAGCTCAAGAAGGGCCAGGCGTTGCCCGAGCATCCCGCGCTGGACGCCATCGACGCCTGGCAGCAGGCGCAGGTCGCGGCCCAGCCCGCCGGCCTGCGTGCGCACCTCGCCGTGCATGCGGCCCGTGCCCTACGCGAAGCCCTCGCGGCCGAGAAGCTGCGCCGCGCCGAGCTGGGCTTCGACGACCTGCTGCTGCAGCTGGACCGCGCCCTGGCCGGCCCGGGCGGCGCGGCGCTGGCGGCGCGCATCCGCACCCGCTTTCCGCTGGCGCTGATCGACGAGTTCCAGGACACGGACCCGGTGCAGTACCGCATCTTCCGGCGCATCTATGGCGAAGCGGGGGATGGCGGCGACGGCAGTGGCCCAAGCGGTGGCGATGGCGAAAACGGAAGCGGCGCCGGGGCCGGCGACATGCACGGCGCCGGCCCTGCTGCCGCCCCCCGCACCGCCACCGGCCTGATCCTGATCGGCGACCCCAAGCAGGCCATCTACGCCTTCCGCGGCGCCGACATCCGCACCTACCTGCGCGCCCGGCGCGACACCGCCGCGCAGGCCGATGCGGCGGGTGGCGCCATCTATGCGCTGGACACCAACTTCCGCTCCACCACCGCCGTGGTGCAGGCCGTCAACCGCGTCTTCGCGCAGGCCAGCCGCCATCCGCGCGGGGCCTTCCGCTTCGCGCAGGCGGACGGCGACCCCGTGCCCTTCGTGCCGGTGCGCGCCCGCGGCCGGAGCGAGGCTTTGTGGCTCCAAGGCGCGCCCGCGGCCGCCCTCACCCTCTGGTCGCAGGAGCCCGAGCCCGACGCCGGCCGCGACAGCGTCGGCACCGCCGACTACCGCGCGCAGATGGCCGAGGTCTTCGCCAGCGCCGCCGTGCGCTGGCTGGCCGACACCAGCGAGGGCCGCAGCGGCTTCCGTCAGTCCGACGGCCGCTGGCAGCCGCTGCGGCCGGCCGACATCGCCGTGCTGGTGCGCAGCGGCACCGAGGCCGCCGCCATCCGCGGCGCCCTGGCCGCGCGCGGGCTGCGCAGCGTCTACCTGTCGGACCGCGAATCCGTCTTCGCCACGCCCGAGGCCCAGGACCTGCTGCGCTGGCTGCGCGCCGCCGCCGAGCCCGGCGACGACCGGCTGCTGCGCACCGCCCTGGCCAGCCGCAGCCTGGGCCTGCCGCTGGCCGGACTGGCCCGATTGGAAGAGGACGAACTGGCCTGGGAAGAGACCGCCCTGCGCTGGCAGTCCTTCAACGCCTGCTGGCTGCGCCACGGCGTGCTGCCGATGGTGCATGCGCTGCTGCATGCCTACGACCTGCCCGCGCGCTGGCTGGCTGCGCCGGCTGGCAGGGCCGGCGCGCTGCCTGCCGAAGCGCCCGCAGGGATGGCGTCCGGGCCCGATGTGCGCCCCCAGCCTGACACGCGCAGCCCAACGCCCGTCGATGAGGCGGATGCGCCCGACGGCGCTGCACCCGCCGCGACCGCCCTCGGCGGCGAACGCCGGCTCACCAACGTGCTGCACCTGGCCGAATGGCTGCAACGCCGCGCCGTCGACCTGGACGGCCCGCATGCGCTGATCCGCACCCTCGCCCAGCGCCTGGCCGAGCCCGGCGGCGAGGAAGAGATCCTGCGGCTGGAGAGCGACGCCGCCCTGCTCAAGGTCGTGACCATCCACAAGTCCAAGGGCCTGGAGTACCCGCTGGTGCTGCTGCCCTTCATCGCCGCCTGGCGCGAGGAGAAGGCCTCCGCCACCAGGTCCATCGGCTTCCACGACGCCGAGGCCGATGCCCGCGTGATCGAGCTGGACGGCAGGCACGAGGAGGCCGCCGCCCTGGCCGACGAGGAGCGGCTGGCCGAGGACATGCGGCTGCTGTACGTGGCGCTGACCCGCGCCCGGCATGCGCTGTGGCTGGGCGTGGCGCCGCTCGCGGCCGGCAGCGGCAGGAAGGTGGCGCTGGACCGCGGCGCGCTGGGGCAGGTGCTGGGCGCCGGCGCGGCCATCGACAGCCTGGCGGGCTACCGGGCGGCGCTGCACACGCTGGCGGGCAATGCGGGCGACGCCGCCGCGACGACGGCAGCCGGAGCGTCCTCCGCGTCCGGGGTGGGCGGCGCATCCGGGGCAGCCCGGACAGCCACGCCCTCCGACGCATCCGCCGCGGCTGGCGC
The DNA here is from genome assembly GCF_040544975.1 of Pseudacidovorax sp. 1753. Lineage (NCBI taxonomy): Bacteria > Pseudomonadati > Pseudomonadota > Betaproteobacteria > Burkholderiales > Comamonadaceae > Pseudacidovorax > Pseudacidovorax sp. 1753. The sequence continues at coordinate 36,743 of NZ_JBEPKY010000004.1, forward strand.
GTCTGCCGCATCCGGCCCGCCCACGCTCGTCATCGAACCCGCACCCTCCCCCGACGCCCGCATCTGGCGCCCACCCGTCCCGCCGCCACCCGGCACCGCCCGCACGCCGCTGCGCCACGGGCATGCGCCTTGGTGGATCGCCAGTTATTCCGCACTCGTGCAGCAACTGGGCGGCAGCGGCACCCTGGCGCAGGACGCCCCGGCGCCCGCCGCCGAGCCCGAGGACGCCCGCCAGGACCAGGCGCTGGAAGAAGCCATCGCGCCCGCCGACGTCGCGCCGGAGGAGCGTCCCGCCACCGCCCCGCGCGGCGGCAGCTGGCATGCCTTCCCGCAGGGCGCCGAGGCGGGCAGCTTCCTGCACGGCCTGCTCGACTGGTGCGCGCAGCAGGGCTTCGCCCGCGTGCTCGAAAGCCCCGAGGCCCTGCGCGACCTGATCGCCCGCCGTTGCACCGTGCGCGGCTGGGAGGCCTGGATCGAGCCGCTGTGCGACTGGCTGCCGCGCTGGCTGCGCACGCCCTGGCCGCTGCCCGATGCCGCACCCGCCACGCTGGCCGGCCTGGCGCAACCGAAGTCCGAGATGGAGTTCTGGATGCCGGTGCACCGCGCCGACGCGCGCAGCATCGACGCGCTGGTGCAGCGCCACCTGCTGCCCGGCCAGCCCCGCCCGCCCCTGCCACCCACGCAGCTGGCCGGCATGCTCAAGGGCTTCATGGACCTGGTCTTCGAACACGACGGCCGCTGGTGGGTGGCCGATTACAAGTCCAACTGGCTGGGCCCGGACGACGCGGCCTATGGCGATGCGGCGATCCAGGCCTCGCTGCTGGCCCATCGCTACGACGTGCAGGCTGCCCTCTACAGCCTGGCGCTGCACCGCCTGCTGCGCAGCCGCCTGCCGGGCTACGACCCCGACACGCACCTGGGCGGCGCGCTCACCGTCTACCTGCGCGGCGCCGATGCGCCCGGCCACGGCATCTGGGCCGTGCGGCCGCCGCGCGAACTGATCGAGGCACTCGACGCCCTGCTGCGCGGCCCCGAGGAAGGCGACGCCGAATGACCCGCCGCACCGACGCCACGCAGACCGCGCCCGTGACGCCCACCGCCGACCTCTTCGACGCCGAGCCCGCCGAAGCCGCCGCCGACCAGCGGCGCGACGCCCTGCTGGCCGACCTGGACCGCTGGGTGCAGCAGGGCTGGCTGCGCGAGCTGGACCGCAGCTTCGCCCTCTTCTGCCGCGACCACGATCCCGAAGCCGGCGCCGAGCTGCTGCTGGCCGCCGCCCTGGCCAGCCACCAGCTCGGCCGCGGCCATGTCTGCCTGGACCTGCAGGCCACGCTGGCCGACGGCCGCCACAGCCTCTCGCTGCCGCCCGACACCGCCAGCGCCGCCGCGGTGGGCGACGGCCCGCAGCGCTGGCTGCAGCCGCTGCGCCTGGCCGCCTGGCGCGAGGCCCTGGCCGCCAGCCGCCTGTGCGGCCGCGGCGATCCGGCCGAAGGCGCCACGCCGCTGGTGCTGCAGGGCCCGCGCCTGTACCTGCGGCGCTACTGGCAGTACGAGCAGCAGGTGCGCGCCCGCATCGAGGCCCGCCTGGCGCCCGCCCCCGTGGCACCGGCCGCGCGCATCCGCCCCGTGCTCGACCGGCTCTTCGGCGCCGGCGACGGCACGCCCGACTGGCAGAAGATGGCCTGCGCCCTCGCGCTGCGCCAGCGCTTCGCCGTCATCACCGGCGGGCCGGGCACCGGCAAGACCACCACCGTGGTGCGGCTGCTGGCGCTGCTGCAGTCGATGGCGATGCATGGGGGCGACGGGCGACAGCACGGCGCGGAAGCGGCGCAGGATACCGGTGCCCGTTCAGCCTCCGACGCGGGTGCCGGCACGCGCGGCATGCCGGGCGCCCCGGGCCGGCCGCTGCGCATCCAGCTGGCCGCACCCACCGGCAAGGCCGCCGCGCGGCTCACCGAGTCCATCCGCGGCGCCCTCGACCCGTTGCCCTGGCACCAGCTGCCCGGCGGCGCCGGCCTGCGAAGCCATGTGCCGGCCGAGGCCCGCACCCTGCACCGCCTGCTGGGCAGCCGCCCCGACACCCGCCGCCTGCGTCACCACGCAGGCCATCCGCTGCCGCTGGACGTGCTGGTGGTCGACGAGGCCTCCATGGTCGACCTGGAGATGATGGCCGCCCTGCTCGACGCCCTGCCCCCACAGGCCCGGCTGGTGCTGCTGGGCGACAAGGACCAGCTCGCCTCCGTCGAGGCCGGCGCGGTGCTGGCCGAACTGTGCAGCCGCGCCGAGGCCGGCCATTACGCCCCGGACACTCTCGCCTGGCTGCAGGCCGCCACCGGCCAGACGCCGCCCGCCGATCTGCAGGACCCGCGCGGGCAGCCGCTGGACCAGGCCATCGCCATGCTGCGCGTGAGCCGGCGCTTCCATGCCGGCAGCGGCATCGGCCGGCTGGCGACAGCCGTCAATGCGGGCCGGGCGGCCGAGGCGTTGGCGCTGTTCGACGACGGCCCCGCCGACCTGCGCCGCTGCCGCCTCAGCGCTGCGCCGGGTCATCTGGCGCAGGACGCCGCCCTGCGCGCCCTGCTGCTGGCCGACGACGGCATCGACGACACCTCGGCGGCGGGCGCGCAGCCCGACGGCCGGCAGCCTGTCGGTCCGGCCCACTGGCTGCGTCGCATCCACGAAGCGCGCCCCGACTCCGACGCGCCCCGCGCCGAATGGGACGCCTGGGCCGCGGCCCTGCTGCAGGCCAGCGGCCGCTTCCAGCTGCTGTGCGCGCTGCGCGAAGGTCCGTGGGGCGTGGCGGGCCTGAATGCCGCCATCGCCGAACTGCTGCACGCCGAAGGCTGGATCGCCGCCACCCAGGGCTGGTACGCCGGCCGGCCGGTGCTGGTCACCCGCAACGATTCGGCGCTGGGCCTGATGAACGGCGACGTGGGCCTGACGCTGCAGTTGCCCGCCCGCTTCGACGATGCCACCGGCCGACCGGTGCCCGAGGCCGGCACCGCGCTGCGCGTGGCCTTCGCCGCGGCCGACGGCTCGGGCGGCGTGCGCTGGACCCTGCCCGCGCGGCTGCAGGCCGTGGAGACCGTCTTCGCCATGACGGTGCACAAGTCGCAGGGTTCGGAGTTCGAGCACACCGCCCTGCTGCTGCCGCCCACCGCCAGCCCGGTGCTCACGCGCGAGTTGGTCTACACCGGCATCACCCGTGCGCGGCGCTGGTTCACGCTGGTGGCGCCGGCCGGGCGTGGGCAGCGGGTGCTGGAGGCGGCCATCGGGCGCCAGGTGCTGCGTGCCAGCGGGCTGATGGCACCACCGGGCGGCTGAGAAGGCGCGGACACGCCGAGCGCGCCGGCGCCCTCGCACAGGCGGCCACCGTATCGGCTCCCTGGGTGGCCGATCTGGCCGCAGGTCCCCCATTCATGGGACGGCGGCTGGCGCTCCAGAATCGACACTCGCCGCGGTCCCATCCCCCCGTGGAGTCCCCATGCCCACCCCCCTGAAGATCGCCTTCACCTCGTGCGCCGAGGCCACGCAGTTCCCCAGCCAGCCGGTGTGGACGCGCATCGCCGAAGCCCAGCCCGACCACCTGGTGCTGCTGGGCGACGCGGCCTACTACGACGTGCATGGGGCCGATACCGCCAGCGTCCAGGCCATGAGTGCCGAGCAGTTCGGCCGCCATGCCCACCGGCGCCTGCAGCAGCAGCTGGACTGCCCGGAGTTCCGGGCGCTGGTGGCCCAGGTGCCCACCTCCGCCATCTGGGACGACCACGACTTCCTCTGGAACAACGCCTGCGGCGCCGACCTCGCCGCCGATCCGCAGTGGCGTGACCACCTGGCCTATTCGCGCTGCCTGTTCAGCGCCTTCCGCGCGGCGCTGGCCGCCAGGCCGGGCCCGGGGCGCATGCCCCTCTTCGAAACCATCGACCACACCCGGCCGCCGCCCGCGCCCGGCTACCAGCGCGTGCCGCTGGCCGACGGCGTGGTGCTGCACCTCACCGACGGACGCAGCTTCAAGGCCGGCAACGGCCACAAGGCGCTGCTGGGCCAGCCGCAGATGGCGGCGCTGATCACGGGCTGCGCCGAGCCGCAGGCGATCCACCTCGTCGCCTCGGGCGTGGTGTTCGAGCGCGACGCCTGGCTGGCGAATGGCGCCGACCAGGGAGAGACCTGGGCCGACTGTCGCCAGGAGCACGACCAGCTGCTGGCCCTGGCGGCGCAGCGGCGCCTGCTGCTGCTCAGCGGCGACATCCACCGCAACGCCTTCCGCCGCTACCAGCGCTACGCGGGCGAGACCTGCCTGTTCGAGGCCACGGCCTCCGGCGCCGCCCTGCCCGCCTGGATGATGACCAGCCGCAATCCCACCACGCTTCACCACTGGGGCCTGGCGACGGTCCATGACGACCGCGTCGAGGTGGGCCTCTACCATTCGGGCGGCCTGGCCGAGCGCCACACCATCCCCCACGACGACTGGCAATGAGTACCCCACCGACGAGCGCTTCCGGCAGGCCGGCCCGCGTCGCCCTGGTCGAGGACGATGCCGGCATGCGCCAGCGCATCGCCCATGCGGTGACGGGCGACGCCGGGCTGGCGCTGGTGTTCGAGGCCGCCACCGCGCAGCAGATCCTCGACTGGCTGCCCCGGCAGCCGCTGGACGTGCTGCTGGTGGACCTGGGCCTGCCCGACCGCCCGGGCCTGGAGGTGATCCGCGCCGCGCGCCGGCTGCAGCCCGACTGCGCGGTGATGGTCATCACCATCTTCGGCGACGAGGCCAACATGGTGCGGGCCTTCGAGGCGGGCGCCAGCGGCTACCTGCTCAAGGACGGCACCGAGCACGACCTGGGCCTGCACATCCGATCGCTGCGTGCGGGCGGCTCGCCCATGTCGCCCATCATTGCGCGGCAGCTGCTGCGGCGCTGGCAACAGGCGGGCGGCACGGCCCTCCCGGGTGGGCGCGGCGCCGCGCCGGCCAGTCCGGCGCAGGCCGGTGCGGCGCCCGCGGCCGAGCGGCTGTCGCCGCGCGAATTCGAGGTGCTGGACCTCATCTCCCGCGGCTTCACCTATGCCGAGAGCGCCGCCCGCATCGGCGTGTCGGTCAGCACGGTGCAGACCCATGTGCGCAACATCTACGGCAAGCTGGACGTGCACAACAAGTCCGAGGCCGTCTACGAAGCCCGCAACCTTGGCCTGCTGCCCTGAGGATCCGCACGCCGGACGCATCCCCCGCGCGCGTCGGCTGGCGTGGCGCCTCGCCCTCCTGCTGCTGCCCGCCCTTCTGTGCGCGCCCGGGCCGGCCACCGCCGCACCCGCGGCCGAGCTGCTGACGCTGAACGCGGCCGAGGCGGTGGTGCGCGTGGCCGGCGAGCCGCCGCGCCCGGCCAGCGCCGTCCCCCTGCCCTTCCGCTGGGCCGACCAGTCGCCGCGCCAGGCCGGCGGCGCCACGCTGACGCTCGACCTGCCCGTCCCGGCTGCGGACACGGAGGACCGCCTCCATGGCCTGCTCTTCGAAGCGCTGGGCAACCAGGCCGCCATCTACGTGGACGACCGGCTCGTGGCGCGCTGGGGCCAGTTGGGCGACCCCGGCTTCGATGCCGGCCGGGGCCCGCGGCTGGTGCGGCTGCCCGCCGACCTCGTCGACGGCGCGGCCGCGCCCCTGCGCGTGCGGATCGAGCTGAGCTTCCAGCCGCAGCGCGGCGGCGGCGTCTCGGCGGTGCGCTGGGGACCACTGGCCCGGCTGGAGGCGCTGGAGGCCCAGGAGCGGCTGTGGCGCAATACGCTGTCGCTGGTGTATGCCACGGGCCTGCTGCTGATGGGCGGGCTGGCCGCGGGCCTCTGGTGGCGCCAGCGCGATCCGCTCTATGGCTGCTTCGGCGTGGCCGCGGTTGCCGGCGCACTGCGCAACTTCGACCAGAGCGGCCTGCAGATGCCGCTGCCCTGGCCCGAATGGGGCGCGCTCGTGGCCATGAGCTATGCGGTCCACATCGCCCTGCTCGCACGCTTCGTCACGCTCGCGCTGCGCCAGCCCTCGCCCCGGGTGCTGCAGCTGCTGAGCGCGATCCTGTGGGCCGCGGTGCTGCTGGCAGCCGCCTCCTTCGCGCTGCGCCGGCCGCTGCTGTGGACGGCCGCGCTGGCGCTGCTGTGCGGGGGCGGCATCCTGAGCCTCCCAGGCGTGGTGCGCGAAGCCGTGGCGGGCCGGCGCCCGACCGCCTATGCCCTGCTCGTCGCCGGGGTGCTGGCCATCGCAGCCGGGCTGCACGACCTGCTGCACGTGCGCATCGGCCTGGGCGGGGCGAGCTGGGTGCCGCTCACGCCGCACGCCATGTTCGGCTTCGTGCTGATCCTGGCCGGCATGGTGGTCGAGCGCTACAGCCGCTCGGTGCGCGAATACCGCGACCTGGCTCGCTCGCTCGATGCGCGCGTGGCCGAGCGCGAGCGCCAGCTCACCGCCGCCATGCACGCGCTGCAGGCCGAGCGCGAGCAGCAGGCGGTGCTGCTGGAGCGCCAGCGCCTGATGCGCGAGATCCACGACGGCGTGGGCTCGCAGCTGGTGGGCCTGCTCAACCTGGTGGGCCGCCCGGGCGCCGACCCGGCGTTGATGGAGGCGCAGGTCAAGCTGGCGCTGGACGAGTTGCGCGTGGCCGTCGATTCGCTTCAGCCGCTGGAAGGCGACCTCACCGTGGTGCTCGCCACGCTGCGCTACCGGCTGCAGCCGCGCCTGGAGGCGGCCGGCCTGACGCTGGAATGGGAGGTGGACCCCCTGCCGCCGCGCGCCGACGTCACGCCGCAGACGGCCATGCAGATCCAGCGCATCCTGCTGGAGGGCTTCACCAACGTGCTGCGCCATGCGCAGGCGCGGCGCATCCGCCTCGAAGCGCACTGGCATGCCGGCCCGCCCGAGCGCATGGAGATCGTGCTGGCCGACGACGGCCGCGGCTTCGCGGCGGACGGTCCGCCCGCGGGCGGCCAGGGCCTGGCCAGCATGCGCAGCCGCGCCGCCGCCATCGGGGCCACGTTGGCCGTGACGTCGACGCCGGAGCACGGCACCACGGTTCGTCTGGACTGGCCGGTACGGCGCGAGCCCGGCATGCGCCACTGAGCGTTGAACGCGCGCCAGGCAGACGGTCAGCGGGCCCCGGTCCCTGCGCTCAGAACACCTTCCCCGGATTCATCAACCCCAGCGGATCCAGCGCGGCCTTGATGGCGCGCATGGCGTCGAGTTCTTCGGGCGTGCGGCTGGCGCCCAGGTAGGGCTTCTTGTGCAGGCCGATGCCGTGCTCGGCCGAGACGCTGCCGGCAAAGCGGCCGACCATGCCGTAGACCAGCTGCTCCGCCGCCTCGGCATCGCCGCCGATGCTGGCGCCGTCGATCGAGAGGTGCAGGTTGCTGTCGCCGATGTGGCCGAAGAAGACGCTGGTGTGGCCCGGCCAGCGCGCCTCCAGCGCGGCGCGGCATTCGTCGACGAAGCGGCCGATCTGCGCCATCGGCAGGCTGACGTCGAAGTTGACCGGCGGATGCAGGTTGGCCGGCAGTTCGGCGGTGGCCTCGCGGATCTTCCACAGCGCACCGGCCTGGGCCTGCGACTGGGCCAGCACCGCATCGACCACCAGGCCGGCCTCCATGGCCTCGGCCAGGGCTTCTTCCACCTCGGCCTGCAGCGCGGCCTCGCTGCCGCCGTCCAGATCGACCAGGGCCATCAGAGGATGCTCCGTGTCGAAGGGCTCGCGCAGGTGCTGCCAGGCCATGGAGGCGGCCACGAAGTCGCGCCACATCAGCTCGAAGGCGGCGACGCCGCCGGCGAAGCGGGACTGCAGTCGGCCGAGCAGGGCGAGGGCGGCGTCGTAGTCGGGCAGGGCGGCCAGCAGCGTGGCACGCGCACGGGGTGCCGGATGCAGGCGGAAGAGGGCGCGGGTGATCACGCCCAGCGTGCCTTCCGCGCCGACAAAGAACTGCTTGAGGTCGTAGCCGGTGTTGTTCTTCTGCATGGGCCGCAGCATGGGCAGCACGCGGCCGTCGGGCAGCACGGCCTCCAGGCCCAGCAGCTGCTCGCGCATCATGCCGAACTGCAGCACGCCGTTGCCACCCGCGTTGGTGGCCAGGGCACCGCCCACCTGGGCCGAGCCGCGGGCGCCGAAGTCCACACCGAAGCGCAGGCCGGCTTCGGCAGCGGCCTCCTGCACGGCCTGGATGGTGACGCCGGCCTGGGCGGTGAGGGTGCGCGTGGCGGCATCGACCGACTCGATGGCGTTCATGCGTTCCAGCGACAGGGCGACCGCGCCTTCGACAGGCATGGCGGCGCCGGCCAGGCCGGTGAGGCCACCCTGGGGCACGACCGGCACGCGGTGCTCGGTACACAGGCGCAATGCGGCCGACACGGCCTCGGTGCTGCGCGGTCGCAGCAGGGCCAGCGGGCGCACGGGCGGCAGGCCGCTCCAGTCGGCCAGGTGGCGCTCGGGCACGGCCTCGCCGGGCGTGACGGCGTCGGCGCCGAGGGCCTCGGTCAGGGCGGCAAGGAAGGCCGGCGGAGCAGCGCGGCGGACGCCCGTCGGGCCGCCTGCCATGCCCTCGCCTGCGGCAAGCGTGCCCTGCGAGGCCGCCGGATGGCCGCTCATGCGCGCGCTCCGTCGGCAAAGGCCAGCATGGCCTCCAGCATGCGGCGCACGGTGGGCTGCACGCGCGCGGCCACGCCGGGGAGGTAGTCGAAGGGAAGCTGTTCCTGCATGTAGCTGCTCTGGGTCATTTCGAGCTGCACCGCATGCACGCCGCGTGCCGGCTGGCCGTGGTGGCGGGTGATGTAGCCCCCGGTGAAACGGCCATTGAGCACGCTGGTGTGCGCCGTGTCGGCGCGGGCGATGGCCAGCAGTTGCGCGGCCAGTTGCGGGTCGCAGGCCGCGCCCTGGGCGGTACCCAGGTTCAGGTCGGGCAGAGTGCCCTCGAAGAAGCGCGGCAGCACGGAGCGGATGGAATGCGCGTCCCACAGCATGGCGATGCCATGGGCGGCGCGGATGCGCTCGAGTTCCTCGGCCAGCTTGGCGTGGTAGGGCACCCAGATCGCCTCGCGGCGGGCGGCGATCTCGGCCTCGGTGGGCTGGTCGGCCGGGTCCGCGTACAGCGGCGTGTCGTCGAAGGTGTCGACGGGGCACAGGCCCGTCACGCTCTGGCCCGGGTACAGGCTGGCGCCGTCCGGCGGCCGGTTCAGGTCGATCACATAGCGCGAATGCGTCGCCACCAGGACCGAAGCGCCGAGTTCGTCGGCGAAGTCGTAAAGGCGCTCCAGGTGCCAGTCGGTGTCGGGCACCTGGCGGGCCTCATCGGTCAGGCGCGCCGCCAACGCGGGCGGCACATGCGTGCCGACGTGCGGCATGGAGATCAGCAGCGGCCGCGTGCCCTGGCGGAAGCGGAAGGGGGGTTCGGTGGTGGTGAAGGCGGTCATGGCAGAAGCGAGTGTGAAGGCGGCCGTGCGCCCGCGCTGGCGCGGGGGCACGGCACCGAAAAGGAAAGGGGTTCGGGCGCGCTCATGGGCCGAGCTCCGGTGCGGCAGAGCCGGCGCTCAGGCCCCACCGGCCAGCAGTTCGCGCCGGGCCTGGACGAACGCCCGCTGGGCCTCGGCGCGCAGCGGATGGCGGCCGGCATCGACCGTCTTGCGGCCGGCCACGTACGCCTGCGCGAGCGGGCGCTGGCGGGCGGCGGCGAAGACATGGGCCGACAGCATCTGCGGCGCCTCCAGCCCGGCCAGCACCGGATGGGCCGCGTCGAGCACGAGCATGTCCGCCTGCTGGCCCACGGCCAGGCCACCGAGCGCGCGGCCCGACGCCTGTGCGCCGCCGCCCACGCCCGACAGCCATAGGGCGGTGGCCACATCGGGCTGCGCCGCGGTGGCGGCCACGTTGCGCTGGCGGCGCAGCAGGCGCTGGCCGTACTCCAGCATCAGCAGCTCCTCCGCCGCATCGACGCAGGCATGGCTGTCGGAGCCGATGCCCCAGGCGCCGCCGCCGGGCCGCCTGCCGGCGCCGGAGGCCGTCGAGGACGCACCCTGCCGGGCAGCGGGGTCCGGTTCTCCGTCGCCGCCACCGGCGGTCCACCGCGGCAGGTCGAACAGGCCGTCGCCCAGGTTGGCCTCGGTGGTGGGGCACAGGCCCGCCACCGCGCCGGTGGCGGCGGCGCGACGGTATTCGTCGGCGTCCATGTGCGTGGCATGCACCAGGCACCAGCGGGCATCGACCGGCGCATGGTCCAGAAGCCAGGCGACGGGGCGCTGGCCGCTCCAGGCGACGCAGTCCTCCACCTCCTTGGTCTGCTCGGCGATGTGGATGTGGATGGGCGCGGTCGCGTCCTGCGCGGCCAGGCCGGCCAGCGCGTCGCGCAGCGCCTCGGGCGGCACGGCGCGCAGCGAATGCGGCGCCAGGCCCAGGCGCGCGCCCTGGGCTTCACAAGCCGGACGCAGCGTTTCGAGCAGCCGCAGCATCGACGCGGTGCTGCGGATGAACCGGCGCTGGCCTTCGGCCGGCGCGGCGCCGCCGAAGCCGCTGGTCTGGTAGAGCACCGGCAGCAGCGTCAGGCCGATGCCCGCACGCTCGGCGGCGCGCAGCAGGGCGCGGGCCAGCTCGGCATCGTCGGCGTAGGGATGGCCGTCGGTGTCGTGGTGCACGTAGTGGAACTCGCACACCGCCGTGTAGCCGGCCTCCAGCATGTCGACGTAGAGGCCGAAGGCGATGGCTTCCAGCTGCGAAGGGCTCAGCCGCAGCGCGAAGCGGTACATGAGGCTGCGCCAGCTCCAGAAGCTGTCCTGCGCCTCGGCGCGGTACTCGGTCAGGCCCGCCATGCCGCGCTGGAAGGCATGCGAATGCAGGTTGGGCATGCCGGGCAACAGCGGGCCTTCGGCACGCGGCATGCCGGGCTCGGCGGAGGCGCCGGGCTGGACGGCGGTGAGGCGGCCGGCGGCGTCCCAGTCCAGGCGCACGTCGCGCGCCCAGCCGCCAGGCAGCAGGGCGTGATCGGCGAAGAGGCTCCCGGCGCTCAAAGCGCGCCCTCCGCGATCCTGCCCTGGCGGATGACGCAACGCACGGGCCGCTGGCCGAACCAGTAGGCCAGCTCGGCGGCCTCCTGCACGTTCCACAGCACGAAGTCGGCGGCGCGGCCGACGGCCAGTTCGCCATGCGTGGCCGAAATGCCCAGCGCCCGCGCGGCATGGGTGGTGACGCCCGCCAGCGCCTCGGGCACCGTCAGGCGGAACAGGGTGCAGGCCATGTTCATCATCAGGAGCAGGCTCAGGCAGGGCGAGGTGCCCGGGTTGTGGTCGGTAGAGACGGCCATGGGCACGCCGGCCGCGCGCAGGCCGGCGATGGGCGGCAGCTGCGTGTCGCGCAGCGTGTAGTAGGCGCCGGGCAGCAGCACGGCCACGGTGCCGGCCTGCGCCATGGCCGCGATGCCGGCGGGCGACAGGTGCTCGATGTGGTCGCAGGAGAGGGCGCCGTAGCGTGCCGCCAGGGACGCGCCGCCCATATCGCTGAGCTGCTCAGCATGCAGCTTGACCGGCAGGCCCAGCGCCTTTGCGGCCTGGAACACGCGCTCGGTCTCTTCGAGCGAGAAGGCGATGCGCTCGCAGAACACGTCCACCGCGTCCACCAGGCCTTCGGCATGCAGCGCGGGCAGCATCTCGCGGCAGACGAGGTCGATGTAGTCGCTGCTGCGGCCCGCGTATTCGGGCGGCAGCGCGTGGGCGCCGAGGAAGGTGGTGCGCACCGTCACGCCATGGGCGGCGGCCAGGCGGCGGGCCACGCGCAGCTGCTTGCGCTCGTGCTCCAAGGCGAGGCCGTAGCCGGACTTGATCTCGATGGCGCACACGCCCTCGGCCAGCAACGACGCAAGGCGGGCGCTGGCGGATTCGAACAGCGCGTCCTCGCTGGCCTCACGCGTGGCCCGCACCGTGGAGACGATGCCGCCACCGGCGCGCGCCACCTCTTCGTAGCTGGCGCCGGCCAGGCGCATGGCGAATTCGTTGGCCCGCTGGCCGCCGTAGACCAGGTGCGTGTGGCAGTCGATGAGGCCGGGCGTGATGAGCGCGCCGCAGCCGTCGTGGCGGGGCAGGGCGTCCGCGCCGGACGGCAGCGCATGGGGCGCGCCCAGCCAGGCGATGCGGCCGTCGGCCACGGTCAGCGCCAGCGGCTGGCCGTCGCTGCCGCGCATGCCGGTCCACAGGCCGTCGGCGCTGGGGCATTGGGAGAAGGGCAGGGCGGTCACCGGAAATCTCCGCAGGGGATGGACAAGGATGGCGATGACCGGCCGGGTCGGCCGCCGTCCTGTAGGACGTGGTCGGCGAGCGGGGCGGTGGCGTTCACGGCGGGTCGGGGCTTCGGGCGCTCAGTCTGGCAACAGACGCACGGTGATCAGACGGGCGTCGCCGCCGTCGTCCTGCGGCACCGCCTCTGCGGGCCCGATCGCATCGGCCCACCACAGGCCCTGGCAGGGCGCCAGCGGCGCGGCAGCGCCGGTGCGCCAGGTGCCCGAGACGGCCAGCAGCAGCCCGTGCGGCGAGCCGGCCAGGCGCACGGCCTGCGCATGCACCGCGACTTCGGCACGGACGCGGCCGCGCCGCGTCATCACGTTGAAGTCGGTCGACGCCCCGCCCAGCCGGGTGCAGCGGAGGGCCGCCTCGCCCGCAAAGGCGAAGGGCTGCAGCGGCACATCGAGCCGGTGGTCGAGGCCCTCGCCCTGCAGTTGCACGCCGTCGCCGGCCAGCAGCAGGATCTGCCGGTCCACGCCCGCGAAGGCGGAGAAGGGCCCGTCGGACTCGATGCTGGCCACCGAGCAGCGCCAGCCGAAGTCCTCCAGCCCGGCGCCGGGCGGCCAGCAGGCGATCTCGCGCGTGCGGCCGCCGCCGTTCTTCCAGGGCGTCGCCGGGAGCCGGTCGAGGTCGAAGCGGTGCAGGGTCTTCATGGCGATGTCTCCGTGGGCGGGTGTCACTTCAATGCACCAGGCCGCCTTGACGCAGCCGGCGTTCGAAGTGGCGCAGCACCAGCGTCACCGTGCCGGTGAGGGCGAAGTACACGGCCGCGATGGCCAGGTACACCTCCAGCGAGCGGTAGGACACGCTGATGATCTTCTGGCCCTCGTGCATCACGTCGTGGATGGTCAGCAGCGAGACCAGGGCCGAGTTCTTGATGAGCGCGATGAACTCGTTGCCCAGCGGCGGGATCATGCGCACCACCGCCTGCGGCAGGATGATGTGGCGCATGGCCTGGCCCGGCGTCATGCCCAGGGACTGGGCGGCCATGGTCTGGCCGCGGTCGATGGACTGGATGGCACCGCGCACGATCTCCGACACATAGGCGCCGCTGTACACGCCCAGGCCCAGCACGCCGCACAGGAAGGCCGGCAACAGCAGCCCGAAATGCGGCAGCCCGAAGAACAGGATGAACAGCTGCACCAGCAGCGGCGTGCCGCGGATCACGGCCACATAGGCGGTGCACACGCTGTAGAGCCAGCGGCGCTGCGGCCGCAGCCGGCCGATGCCCACCGCCAGGCCCAGCACGCAGCCCAGCAGCAGCGCGCAGGCGGTGATCTCCACCGTCACCAACGTGCCGCGCAGCAGGTCGGGCCATCCGGCCCAGACCGGCGAGAAGTCCAGATCCATCATTGCGTCCTGGGGTCAGCCGTGCATTACTTCGACGCAGGGAACCACTTCTGGACGATGGCGGCATAAGAGCCATCGGCCTTCATCCTGGCGAGCGCGTCGTTCACGGCCTTCGTGAGCTCGGGCGTGTCCTTGCGGATGGCCATGCCGTATTCCTCGGTGGTCAGCTGCTCGGGCATCACCTTCAGGCCCGGCCGGGTGCGCACGTACTGGTAGGCGGCGGGCTTGCCGGTGACGGCGGCGTCGGTGCGGCCGACTTCCACCAGGTTGAACATCTCCTGGTTCTTCTCGACCTCGAGCAGCTGGGCCTGCGGGTACTTCTCCTTGAGGAAGCTCACCGACTTGGTGCCCACCTGCACACTCACCTTGCGGCCGGCCAGGTCGGCGGGCGACCTGACGGTGGTGTTGTCGGCCTTGGTCATCACCACCAGGCCGCCGGCGTAGTAGGGCACGGTGAAGTCGACCACCTTGCGGCGCTCGTCGGTGATGTAGATGGCCGAGACGGCCATGTCGGCGCGGCGCGAGACCAGGGCCGGGATCAGGCCCTTGAAGTCGATGTCGATCCACTCGACGGGCCGGCCCAGCTGCTTGCCGATGGCCTCGACCATCTCGGTGTCGAAGCCGGTGCGCTTGCCGTTCTCGATGTATTCCATCGGCGGGAAGGTGGCATCGGTGGCCACGCGCAGCGGCTCGGCGGCATGGGCGGCGGTGCCGGCCAGGGCGAGGGTGCCGACGAGGGCGAGCAGCAGGCGGCGGGGCAGGGGGCGGGACATCATGGGATCACTCCGGGAACGTTGGAAGGGAGAAGAACGGAAGGCGCAAGAAAGAAGGGAGCGGGCTGGCTGGCGGTGCGGTCCCGCTCAATGCAGCAGCAGCCGCCGCGAGATGCGGGCGCCCGCCACCACGGTCATCTGCACGAGCGCGGCCTCCTGGTGCCGTGCACGCAGGATCGGGGCCATCAGCGTCAGCACGCCGGCCGCCTGGTGCGAGGCGCCCATCAGCGGCACGCTGCAGCCCCAGACGCCGTCGTCCACTTCGCCGGCGCTCAGGGCATGACCGGTCTGGCGGATGGTGTCCAGCGCGGCTTCGGCCGCGGCGCGTTCGGCGGTGCCGGCGCCGTACTGCGCGTCGAGCACGGCGGCCCGCGCGGAGGGCGCCAGGTGGGCCAGCAGGCACTTGGCCGAGGCGCCCGCGCGCAGCGGCACGCTGCGGCCCTTCTCGAAGGAGCAGCGCAGCGACTGGTGGCTCTCGACCATGTCCAGGCAGATGGCCTGGTCGTTGACGGCGACGATGAGGCCCACGCTTTCGTGGGACTGGTGGGCCAGCTCTTCCATGGTGGGCCGGGCCTGGCGCATGAGCTCGGACGCCAGGTCGAAGCCCAGCGCCATCTGCAGGCTGAGCGGCCCGGGCGCGTAGCTGCCTTCGCGCTCGATCACGAAGCCCCAGCGGCGCAGCCGCGCCAACTGCCGATAGAGGGTGCTGCGCGTCAGGCCGGTGTGGGCGATCAGCTCCGCCGCGGTGAGCGGCCGGCCCTGCCGCGCCAGCACGGCCAGCACCTGCAGCACGCGGTCGGCGGCAGGGACGGCGGCAGCAGCAGCAGCAACGGGGGGCGCAGGCGAGGCCATGCGTCCAGTATCAAAAAAAGCCATCGCGATGTGCACCACCCGGTCCCACGCGGTGGGACTGGGTGGCGGTTTTTGTGGCGCCTTCTTTCTTCCCGCGCGCTGGAGCGCGCGAGCCGCTCAGCGCACCATCGGCAGGTTGAGCCCGAATTTCTTCGCGGTGGCCACCGCCAGCTCGTAGCCGGCGTCCGCATGGCGCATCACGCCCGAGGCGCAGTCGTTGACCAGCACGCGGGCCAGGCGGCGCTCGGCGGCTTCGGTGCCGTCGCACACGATCACCATGCCGGCATGCTGCGAATAGCCCATGCCGACACCGCCGCCATGATGCAGGCTGACCCAGGTGGCGCCGCCCGCGGTGTTGAGCAGCGCGTTGAGCAGCGGCCAGTCGCTCACCGCATCGGTGCCGTCCTTCATGCCTTCGGTCTCGCGGTTGGGGCTGGCCACCGAGCCGGTGTCCAAGTGGTCGCGGCCGATGACGATGGGGGCCTTGAGCTCGCCCTTTCGCACCATCTCGTTGAAGGCCAGGCCGGCGATGTGGCGCTCGCCCAGGCCCAGCCAGCAGATGCGCGCGGGCAGGCCCTGGAAGGCGATGCGCTCGCGCGCCATGTCCAGCCAGCGGTGGGTGTGCCTGTTGTCGGGGAAGAGCTCCTTGATCTTGGCGTCGGTCCTGTAGATGTCCTCCGGGTCGCCCGACAGCGCCACCCAGCGGAAGGGGCCCTTGCCCTCGCAGAACAGCGGGCGGATGTAGGCGGGCACGAAGCCGGGGAAGTCGAAGGCGTTCTTCACGCCCTGGTCGAAGGCGACCTGGCGGATGTTGTTGCCGTAGTCCACCGTCGGGATGCCCATGGCCTGGAAGTCCAGCATGGCTTGCACATGCACGGCACAGCCTTCGGCGGCGGCCTGCTTGAGCTGCGCATGCTGCGCCGGGTCCTGCGACGCGGCACGCCACTGCGGCACGCTCCAGCCCACCGGCAGGTAGCCGTTGATCAGGTCGTGGGCCGAGGTCTGGTCGGTGACCAGGTCGGGCTTGGGGCCGCACGCCTTCGCGCGCCGCACCAGCTCGGGCAGCACCTCGGCCGCATTGCCGAGCAGGGCGATGGAGACGGCCTCCTTCTTCGCGGTGTGGTGCGCGATCAGAGCCAAGGCGTCGTCGATGTCCTTCGCCTGCTTGTCCACGTAGCGGGTGCGCAGGCGGAAGTCGATGCTGCTCTGCTGGCATTCGACGGTCAGCGAGCAGGCGCCCGCCAGCGTGGCCGCCAGCGGCTGTGCGCCGCCCATGCCGCCCAGGCCCGCGGTGAGGATCCATCGACCCGACAGGTCATTGCCATAGTGCTGCCGCCCGGCCTCGACGAAGGTCTCGAAGGTGCCCTGCACAATGCCCTGGCTGCCGATGTAGATCCAGCTGCCCGCGGTCATCTGGCCGTACATGAAGAGGCCCTTGCGGTCCAGTTCGTGGAAGTGCTCCCAGTGGCCCCACTTGGGCACCAGGTTGGAGTTGGCGATGAGCACGCGCGGCGCGTCCGCATGGGTCTTGAACACGCCCACCGGCTTGCCGGACTGCACCAGCAGCGTCTCGTCCTCGCCCAGCTCCTTGAGTGAGTCGAGGATGGCGTCGAAGCATTCCCAGTTGCGCGCGGCGCGGCCGATGCCACCGTAGACCACCAGGGCTTGCGGGTTCTCGGCCACCTCGGGGTCGAGGTTGTTCTGCAGCATGCGGAAGGGGGCTTCGATCAGCCAGTTCCTGCACGACAGGTCGGTGCCGCGCGGGGCGCGCACGATGCGGCTGGGGTCCACCCGCGGATCGGCGAGGGCGGCGGCGGGGGCGATGAAGTTCTCGGGGGCGTTCATGGCGTTGCTCCTTGAAGGGTCGGCGTTCGGTTCAGGCGGCATGGCTGGGCAGCAGGCCGGTCAGCTCGGCGGGCAGTTCGGCGGCCAGCGCCCAGACGCGCATGGCCTCGATGTCGGGCGCCAGGTAGCGGTCGCGCTCGACGAAGGCGACCTGGCGGCGGATGCGGGCGATCTCGGCTTCGATGGCGACCGAGCTGCGTGGCGTGGTGTCGTTGCGTTTCAGTTCGATCCCTTGCGCGGCAGCCATGGCCTCGATACCGATCACCACCGCAGTGTTGTTGACCATCTCGCCCAACCGGCGCGCCGCGAAGGTCGCCATGGACACATGGTCCTCCTGGTTGGCCGAGGTGGGCAGGCTGTCCACACTGGCGGGATGGGCGAGCGACTTGTTCTCCGAGGCCAGGGCCGCGGCCGTGACCTGCGCAATCATGAAGCCGGAGTTGAGGCCGCCATCGCGCACCAGGAAGGGCGGCAGGCCCGAGAGGCCCGAGTCCAGCAGCAGCGCGATGCGGCGCTCGGCGATGGCGCCGATCTCGGCCACGGCCAGCGCGATGATGTCGGCCGCGAAGGCGACCGGCTCTGCATGGAAGTTGCCGCCGGAGATGACCTCGCCGGTGTCGCAGAAGACCAGCGGATTGTCGGAGGCGGCATTGGCCTCGGTCACCAGCACGCGGGCGGCATGCGTCAGGTTGTCCAGGCAGGCGCCCATGACCTGCGGGATGCAGCGGATGGAATACGGGTCCTGCACCCGGCCGCAGTCGGCATGGCTGGGAATGATGTCGCTGCCCTCCAGCAGCGTGCGCACGGCGGCGGCCACGGCGATCTGTCCCGGCTGGCCGCGCGCGGCATGGATGCGGGCATCGAAGGGCTTGATCGAGCCCTGGATGGCCTCCAGCGACAGCGCGCCCGACATCAGGGCCGAGGCGAACACGTTCTCCGCGCCGAAGAGCCCCGCCAGCGCCAGTGCCGTCGAGACCTGCGTGCCGTTGAGCAGCGCCAGCCCCTCCTTGGGGCCGAGCACGAAGGGTTCGAGCCCGATGCTGCGCATGGCTTGCGCACCGCCGACGACGCGGCCGTCCAAGAGACGCGCCTGGCCTTCGCCGATGAGCACGCAGGCCAGGTGCGCCAGCGGCGCCAGGTCGCCCGAGGCGCCGACCGAGCCCTTGGCCGGGATCAGCGGCGTGACGCCGGCATTGAACAGGGCCAGCAGCGCGTCGACCAGCGCCGGCCGCACGCCGGAATGCCCGCGCGCCAGGCTCACGGCCTTGGTGGCGATCACCAGCCGCACGACCTCGGCCGCCAGCGGCTCGCCGGTCCCCACGCTGTGCGACAGCACCAGGTTGCGCTGCAGCTCGGCCAGGTGACCGTGGTCGATCATCGTGCTGGCCAGCTTGCCGAAGCCGGTGTTGATGCCGTAGACCACGTCGTCGTGGTCCACGATGCGCTGCACGGCGTCCTGCGCGGCCTGCATGCCTGAGCGCACGCCTTCGTCCAGCGCGAGCGTCAGGCCGCCCTGGTGGATGCGGCGCAGGCTGGCCAGGTCGACCTGGCCGGGATGGAGGGTCAGCAGGGTGGTCATGGCAAGTTGTCTATACAGGTTGTGACGTGCGAAAGCGAAGCGGGAGCGCGGGGCCGTCAGCCCCAGCCGGGATTGCCGTCGGCGCGGAAGCGACTGCCCAGCCGGTAGCGCGAGGCCGGATGCAGGCAGCGCACCAGCGTGATGGGCGTGCCGCGCGACCACGTACGGCGGCTGAGCAGCAGGCAGGGCTCGCCCGCGTCCATGGCCAGGCGCGCGGCCTGCTCGGGCGAGGGCAGCACGGCGTCGACCAGGTGCTCGATCTGGTCGAAGGGCACGTGGCGCACCAGGTATTCGCTGGGCGGCATCAGCGAGAAGTCCTGGTCGAGGAAGGCCGGCACCATGCGCGGGCTGACCCAGCGGTCCTCCAGCTGCACGGGGATGCCGTTCTCCAGATGCAGGCAGAGGCAGTGGAAGAGCGATTCGCCCAGGCGCACGTCCAGCCAGGCGGCGATGTCGGCGGGTGCGGCGATGCGCTCGGCCGCCAGCAGTTCGAAGCCGTAGTCGTGGCCGCGGCCGCGGATCTCGCTGGCGATGTTGGCGATCTGCAGCAGGGTGGACTGCGGCTTGGTCTCGGCGACGAAGCTGCCCACGCCGGCCACGCGCTTGACGCGGCCTTCGTCCACCAGCTCGCGCAGCGCGCGGTTGGCGGTCATGCGCGAGATGCCGAACTGCGCGACCAGCTCGTGTTCCGACGGCAGGCGGTGGCCGGCGGGCCATTCGCCACTCTGGATGCGGCGGACGATGTGTTCCTTGACCTGCTCGTAGAGGGCGAGGGACGGGTTGGGGGAGGGAGCCGCGTTGCGTGGTGCAGCTTCGGCTTGGCGCTTGGTTCTGGAGGCTGTGGTCATGGTCGGCCTCCTGGGTTGCGTGCGGTCTGCGCTTCTGCTTCTAAGCGAGCTTGCGGGTTGATCCGGGCGCATTCGGGCTTGCGCGCCAGAGCAGCCGGCAGCCCGTGGGCAGCGGTGCTTCGGTGGTGCGGTCGTGCACGCCGATCCAGCCGCGGCTGGCTGTTGCTCCCTCTCCCTCTGGGAGAGGGCTGGGGTGAGGGCCTGCGGCGCTGGTGAGTGTCGGGCATCAATGAGGCAAGGGGCGGCCCCTCACCCAACCTCTCCCCAGAGGGGAGAGGAGAGAAAGCCCAAGGCCAGGCCGAAGCCGAAGCCGAAGCCGAAGCCGAAGCCGAAGCCGAAGCCGAAGCCGAAGCCCAGTCAGAAAACCGGGCGTGCGGTTCCCCGGTCCCGATACCGACGCAGCGTCCCCAGCGCGCGGGGCCGGGGCCGGCTGGCGCGGGCGATTTGCGGGGTGGCGAGAAGCGCAGGCCGGGGCGAGGCGCGCCTGCCGAAGGACAGGCGTGCTTCGTGCGCTGACTCGTCGCAGTTGTCTGAGCGGAGCGCGCCAGCGCGCAGCGAGTTCTGCGACGCGAGCCCCGGCCGAGCATCGCAGCGGAGTCGGCGCAGCCGACCACCCCGCCATGAGCCCGCGGCAGCCGGCCCCGGCCCCGCGCGCCGCCCCAGGCACCCGTCAGGACCCCACCCAACCCCATCACAGCATGCGCGCGACGAAGCAGCAGCAGCAGCGCGGCCAGGCTACGCGCGCCGCCCCCGACATCACCCTGACTGCGCCGTACCACCATCGCTCAATGCTCCGCCGCCGCCATCGACTCCGCCCGGATCTCTTCCGTCAACCGCGCCTTCAGTTCCATGAACTCCGGCGTGGTCTTGAGCGTGTAGTGGCGCGGATGCGGCAGGTCCACCGCGATCTCGGTCTTGATGCGGCCCGGCCGGGCGCTGAACACCGCCACCCGGTTGGCCAAGAAGATCGCCTCGTCGATGTCGTGGGTGACGAACAGCACCGTCTTGCGCTCGGCCTCCCAGATGCCCAGCAGCAGCTCCTGCATCAGCACCCGCGTCTGGTTGTCCAGCGCACCGAAGGGCTCGTCCATCAGCAGCATCTTGGGGTCGTTGGCCAGCGCACGCGCGATGGCCGTGCGCTGCTGCATGCCGCCCGACAGCTGCTTGGGATAGTGCCGCTCGAAGCCGCGCAACCCCACCTTGGCGATGAAGTAGGCCGCGCGCTCCTTCTGCTCGGCCTCGGCCATGCCGCGCTCGCGCAGGCCGAAGCGGATGTTCTGCTCGATGTCCAGCCACGGAAAGAGCGTGTAGCTCTGGAACACCATGCCCCGATCCGCGCCCGGCCCCGTCACCGGCCGGCCGTCCAGCAGCACCTGGCCACTGGTGGGAAAGTCCAGCCCCGCCACGATGCGCAGCAGCGTCGACTTGCCGCAGCCCGAGGGTCCGAGGATGGTGACGAAGTCGTTCTCGCGCACGTCGAAGTCCACCGGCAGCAGCGCCTGCGTGGACTGCCCCCGCGCGCCGGTGAAGGTGCGCGAGACGCCGCGGATGGCCAGCTGCACGCCGGCTTCTTGCATGTTGCCGCTCATAGCGAAGCCCAGGCGAACAGCCGACGGTTGACGGCCTTGAACAGGAAGTCCGACACCAGCCCGATCAGGCCGATGACGATGATGCCGAAGATGATCTGCCCGGTGTTCAGCAGCGCCTGGCTGTCAGTGATCATGTGGCCGATGCCCGAGGACGAGCCAATGAGCTCGGCCACGATCACGTAGGTCCAGGCCCAGCCCAGCACCAGGCGCAGCGTCTCGGCGATGCCCGGCGCCGCGCCCGGGATGAGCACCCGCCGCACGATGCCGCCGCCGCCCGCGCCCAGCGTGTAGGCGGCCTCGACCAGGTCCTTGCGGGCGCTGCCCACCGTCACCGCCACCATCAGGATGATCTGGAACACCGAGCCGATGAAGATCACCAGCAGCTTCTGCGCCTCGCCGATGCCCGCCCACAGGATCAAAAGCGGAATGAAGGCCGAGGCCGGCAGGTAGCGGCAAAAAGAGACGAAGGGCTCCAGGAAGGCCTCCACCGGCTTGTAGGCCCCCATCAGGATGCCCAGCGGCACCGCGATGACGGCCGCCAGCAGGAAGCCACCGAACACCCGCCACACCGTCATGCCGATGTCGCCGATGAAGCCGTACTCGGTGAACAGCAGCACCGCCTCCTTCACCATCGTGACCGGGCTGGCCAGGAAGGTGGGCGACACGTAGCCGCCCAGCGTGAAGAAGGCCCACACCGCCACGAAGAGCACGAAGAAGGCCACGCCCAGCAGCCAGCGCGTGCGTGGCGACACGGGCTCCAGCGGCACCATGCCGCGCGCTCGGCGGCGCGGTGAGGGCGGCGTGTTCACTGCCATATCGACAACAGAGGAAGTCATGAAGATTCCGTAGCGAGCGGGTTGAGGTCGGCTCGAGCACCGCAGCCGCACTCTCGTGCGGCGAGGAGCGCAGGCCCGAGATCAGCCCGCGCAGTAGGAAGATTCGTGGCTTACTTGATGAAGGACGCGTCGTAGGTCGCCTTGAGGTCCTCGGGCGCCTTGCGGATCACGCCGGCCTCCAGCAGGATCGGCACCGACTCCTTCATGAACTGCTCCAGCTCGCCGGAGAAGAACTTCTGGTTGGCGGCCTTGTCCTGCCAGCGCAGGTACTTGGACGAATTGGCGAAGGCCTCGCCGGTCTGCTTGACGGCGGAACCCATGATCTCGTTGGCCTTGGCGGGCTCGGCCTTGATCATCTCCAGCGCCTCGAAGTACGACGCGGTGAGCGCCTGCGCCGCCTTGGCGTTGGTCTTGAGCCAGGTGGGGGCGCAGCCCACGGTGTCCATCACCATCGGGTAGTCCAGCGTGGTCGCGAGGATCTTGCCGGACTGCGGTGCGTTGCGCACCGTCGACAGGTAGGGCTCGTAGGTCATGGCGGCGTCGTTCTGGCCGGCCACGAAGGCCTGGGCGGCGGCCTGCGGCGCCAGCGTCACGGTCTTCACGTCCTTCAAGGTCATGCCGTTCTTGCTCAGCATCCAGGCCAGGCCGAAGTAGGGCGCGGTGCCGGGCGCATCGACGCCGATGGTCTTGCCCTTGAGGTCGGCGAAGGACTTGATGTCGCCCCGCACCGCGATGCCGTCGGCACCGTAGGACTTGTCCATCTGGAAGATCTGCACGATGGGCACGCCATTGGCGTTCCAGGCCACATGCGTCTCCACGGTGGTGGCGGCGCACTGGATGGCGCCGGAGGCCAGGGCGAGGTGGCGGTCTTTCTGCGGGATCATCTTGATCTCCACGTCCAGGCCGTTCTTCTTGAAGATGCCGGCCTTGTCGGCCAGCGTGAGCGGGGCGAAGCCCGTCCAGCCGGACATGCCGAGCGCGATCTTCGTCTCCTGCGCGGCGGCGGGGCCTGCGGCGCAGGCGAGGGCGGCGGCCGCGGCCACCAGCGATGCGATCTTGAAGACGGTCTTGGCCATGCGGCCCTCCTGTGGTGTGAATGGCGGAACAACAACGAACATCGGTGCGGGCGACCTCGCCAGCCGGGAGCGGGCGCAGTCTGAGGCGACCTGCCACACCTGTATATACAGGACAACCCGCAGCGCCACCTGATCGAGAGCAGGAGCAGCGCAGGAGGAAAGTCCCGCTTCGGTGCATCGGGCGAAGGCGCGCACCAAAATGTTGTCTATACAGGCAGCGGCGGGTGCCAGCGCCATCCGGATTGCAGGAGGCGTGCCAGGGCTGTGAGGCCGTGTGCAAACGGCTTCCACAGGCTCAGCCCGAACGGTCGATGGTTCACGCAGCCCGAAGGCCCGTCGGGTCGTGGACTCACCGATCCGCATCGGGGCCACGGCCGGCCTGAGACAATGCCCACCCGGCGCGCGGGAGGCGCGCCGCTCGCGTCCGCCACCGGAGGCATCCCCCCGTTTTCCAGCCGCCAGCCCGCCCGCCGCCACCGCCCGCCCCGACCGTGTCTTCCACCCACTCCATCGACTCCGGCAGCGCCGCGCCCCTGGCCATCCTGCGCGAGGTCTTCGGCTACGAGGCCTTCCGCGGCCCGCAGGCGGCCATCGTCGACCAGGTGACGGCCGGCGGCGACGCCCTGGTGCTGATGCCCACCGGCGGCGGCAAGTCGCTGTGCTACCAGATCCCGGCCATCGCCCGCGCCCGTGCCGGCCAGGGCGTGAGCATCGTGGTCTCGCCGCTGATCGCGCTGATGCACGACCAGGTCGGCGCCCTGCACGAGGCCGGCGTGAGCGCCGCCTTCCTCAACTCGACGCTGGACTGGCAGGAGGCGCTGGACGTGGAGCGCCGCACCGCCCGCGCCGAACTCACGCTGCTCTACGCCGCGCCCGAGCGCGTCAACACGCCGCGCTTCCTGGAGCTGCTGGATGGCCTGGCCGCGCGCGGCAAGCTGGCCCTATTCGCCATCGACGAGGCGCATTGCGTGAGCCAGTGGGGCCACGACTTCCGGCCCGAGTACCGCGCGCTGGCCGTGCTGCACGAGCGCTACCCGGCCGTGCCGCGCATCGCGCTCACCGCCACGGCCGATGCGCTCACCCGCGCCGACATCGTCGAGCGGCTGCAATTGCAGGACGCGCGCCAGTTCGTCAGCAGCTTCGACCGGCCCAACATCCGCTACGCCATCGTCGAGAAGAAGGACGCCAGCACGCAGCTGCTGCGCTTCATCGAGCGCGAGCACGAGGGCGAGGCCGGCGTCGTCTACTGCCAGTCGCGCAAGCGCGTGGAGGAGGTGGCGCAGATGCTGGCCGATGCCGGCATCAACGCGCTGCCCTACCACGCCGGCCTGGACGCCGCCGTGCGCCAGCGCCACCAGGACCGCTTCCTGCGCGAGGAGGGCGTCGTGATGGTGGCCACCATCGCCTTCGGCATGGGCATCGACAAGCCCGACGTGCGCTTCGTCGCCCACCTGGACCTGCCCAAGAACATCGAGGGCTACTACCAGGAGACCGGCCGCGCCGGCCGCGACGGCCTGCCCGCCGATGCCTGGATGGCCTATGGCCTGCAGGACGTGGTCAACCAGCGCCGCATGATCGACGAGAGCCCGGCGGCCGAGGAATTCAAGCAGGTCATGCGCGGCAAGCTCGACGCCCTGCTGGCCCTGGCTGAGGCCACCGACTGCCGCCGCGTGCGGCTGCTGGCCTACTTCGACGAGACCTACGGCATGCCGCCCGATGCGCCCGAGGGCGAGGAGCGCGTGCCGCTCATGCACTGCGGCAGCTGCGACAACTGCCTGTCGCCGCCCGCCGTGTGGGACGGCACGGATGCCGCGCGCAAGCTGCTGTCCACCATCTACCGGGTGCAGCAGCAAAGCGGCATCGGCTTCGGCGCCGGCCACATCATGGACATCCTGCGCGGCAAGACCACCGACAAGGTCAAGCAGTTCTTCCATGAACGGGTGAGCACCTTCGGCATCGGCGCCGAGTACAGCGAGACGCAGCTGCGCGGCGTGCTGCGCCAGCTGATCGCCATCGGCGCGGTGGAGGTGGACGCGGAGAAGTTCAACACCCTGCGCCTCACCGACGGCTCGCGCGCGGTGCTGCGCGGCGAGGTGCCGGTGCGGCTGCGCGAGTCGGTGTCGCAGCCGGCCCCGCGCCGCAGCCGGCGCGAGCGCACGGGCGGCACCAGCGCCGCGGCACCGGCGGCGGCGGCGGCGCTCGACACCGCGGGACAGGCCCGCTTTGCGGCCCTCAAGGCCTGGCGCGCCGAGGTGGCCAAGGCCCACAACCTGCCGGCCTACGTCATCTTCCACGACGCCACCCTCGCCGCCATCGCCGAGCGCGCGCCCGGCTCGCTGGAAGACCTGGAAGGCGTCAGCGGCCTCGGCGCGAAGAAGCTGGAGGCCTACGGCGAGGAAGTGGTGCGGGTCATCGCCAGCGTGCGATAAGCGGGCACCCCCCATGCCGCTTCGCGGCTCCCCCCTCCCTCGCGCCTTCGGCTTGGAGGGGGGCGCACCCCCCGGCCCGGCAAAGCCGGTTCCGCGGGTGCACTGGCATGGCCTGCTCCGCGGCCATTCGATCTTGCCGCTGCTTGCAATCGGCGTCTGTTTGTCTAGAACCCGCGGTCCGCCGGCAGCACGATCCGGTTGTCTAGCCACGGCGCGCGCGGCCCCAGCACGGCCTGATCGGCGGGCAGGCCGGTGCCGCTGCCGGCGATGGCCGAGCGCGCGCTGGCCACGAGCGGCGTGGCGGGCGCGGGGCACACGCCGTTCTGGCGCAGGCTCAGCGCCGCGGCCCGGCGCCCTTCCGCCGGGTCGCCCAGCGCATGGCTGAAGTCGTCCGCCACGCTGCAGGTGGGCGCGAAGCCGTCCGCGTAGTCGCCCTGGCCCTTGGCGTTGACGCCCTGGAACTGGATGGCGAAGTATGTGGTGCCGCAGTTGTCCTGCGGATAGAAGCCGTAGGGCTTGCCACAGGTGGCGCCGCCCACCAGCGCCACGTTCACGCCGATGCCGCGCAGGCCGTTGACCACGGACTCGCTGGCCGAGCAGGTATCGCCACCGGCCAGCACCAGCACGCGCGGCAGGTTCAGCCGCGGCAGCGGGCTGCCCGAACGCGGGCCGTACTGCGCCGTCGCATAGAAGGGCACCCGGCTGGCGGCGTCGGACGTGCCGAAGGGGTTCTTGCGGTTGTAGACCAGCCGCTCGAAGGTCTGCCCCGCCGTGCTGCCGGTCGGCGCGATCATGCTGGCCAGCTCCGAGGCGATGCCCAGCAGACCGCCGCCGTTGTAGCGCATGTCCAGCACCACGTCGGCCACGGCGGCATCGCGCAGGCCGGCGATGGCGTCCATCAGCTGCGCCTCGGCCGCCACGCTGTGCTGGTTGAACTGCAGATAACCCACGTTGCCGCTGGCCGTGGCGATGGTCTTCACGTTCATCACGGCGCTGCTGGCGATGTCGGCGGCCGTGAGGCTGAGCGTGACGTCGCCACCGGCCAGGGTGCGCAGGCCCAGCTGGTGCACGTCGCCTGCCTTCTGGGGCGCCAGCCCGGCGTTGAGGCCATCCACGTTGCTGCCGTTGGTCACGTCGATGCCGTCGACGGTGCGCAGGCGCATGCCGCGCGTCACGCCGGCCGCGGCGGCGGGCGAGTTGGGCTCCACGTAGGCCACGCGCACGTCCCGCGGCGGCACGCTGGAGAGGTAGGCGAAGTGGATGCCGTAGCCGACCTCCTGGCCGTTGTTCGACAGGCCCTGGTAGGCGGCGGTGTCGTAGGTGAAGTGGAAGCGGTCCTTGGGCCTGCCGCTGTCGGTGATCGCCGAGGTCTTGAGCACCGCGAAGTAGTCGATGGGCGTCGCATAGTTCGCCGCCGAGAGGGTGGGCACCTCGTCGTACCAGAGGTAGGTGTCATTGATCCAGGAGCGCACCCAGCGCTTCTCGTCGAGCAGGGTCCCGGCCAGGTCGGCGCTGCCGCTGCGGGGCTTGGCGCACCGGCCCGCCACGGAGGCCACGTCGACGATGTCCGGATCGCCGGCCTGGGCGACAGGCGTGGACGCCGGGGCCGCCGGACTGCTGGCGGGCAGGGCCAGCGGCAGCGCGCCGCCACCGCCTCCACCTCCGCCGCCGCCACAGGCACTCAACACGGTCACGATCGCGCCGGCCAGCAGCGCCCCCATCCCTCGTCGCTTCATGGATCGTCCTCGGTGTGAAGGGCACGCGGCCCCGGCGCGCATGCCGGCGCCGATGCTAGCGCCCCTGCACGACAGTTCGCGCGCCCAGGATGTGTGAATGAATCCGGCGGGGCCGGGCGGGCGTGGCGGGCTCGCCCACCCCTTCTCAGTGGACGAAGCCCATGCCCCGGGCCTCGCGCACCTCGGGCTTGAGGCGATGCTCGGCCTCCAGCTGCTCCAGAAACTCCTCGGGCGTGAAGGCCGCCGCCAGGATCTCCACCTGCCGCTTGACCGCGGCGAAGTCGCCGGGGCACAGCTGGTCCAGCCGCGCCAGCCGCGCCGCCGCCTCAGTCGTCAGGGCCTCGGCATCGCCGCCCAGCGCCTCGTTGACGAACATGCGCTCGCGCTGGTCCGCCGTGAGGGGCTTGAAGCGGATCTTGAAGGTGAAGCGCCGCAGCGCCGCCTGGTCGATGCGGTCGAGCAGGTTGGTCGTGCAGACGAAGACGCCCTGGTAGCGCTCCATGCCCTGCAGCATCTCGTTGACCTCGGTGACCTCGTAGGTGCGCTGGGCGCCGCGGCGGTCCTGCAAAAAGGAGTCGGCCTCGTCCAACAGCAGCACAGCCTTTTCGGCCTCGGCCTCGCGGAACATGGCGGCCATCTGCTGCTCGGTCTCGCCGACGTATTTGCTCATCAGGTCGCTGGCCTGCTTGATCATCAGCGGCCGGCCCAGCGCGCGGGCGATGTGCTCGGCCAGCGCCGTCTTGCCGGTGCCGGGCGCGCCGTAGAAGCACAGCGTGCCGTGGCCGCGGGCCTTGAGCGCCTCGACGATGCGCGGGATCTCGAAGCGCGTGTCGACGTTGAGCATGCCCAGGTCCCAGGTCGTCACGGCGAGGCGCTCGGCCGGGGCGCCCGCGCTGCGGCCGAGCGCCTGGTCGGCGTTGCGCAGCTGGCGTTCGATCAGCGCCTCGGCGTCGACGCCGCCTTCGGCCGCCAGGCCGGCGAAACGCACCGCCGTGCGGATCTGCGCCGGCGTGAGCCCGCGCCGCTCGGCCAGACGGCCGGCGAAGGCCTCGGACACCTCGACGCCGGCCAGGGCCTTGCGCACGATCTGCTCGCGCGCCCCGGGCGGTGGCGACTTCAGCTCCAGGTGGTAGGCGAAGCGGCGGCGGAAGGCCGGATCGATCTGCTCGATGCGGTTGGTGACCCACAGCGTGGGCACCGGGTTGGTCTCCAGGATCTGGTTGACCCAGGCCTTGCCGTTGACGCTGCCGCTGGCGGCCGGCGCCGCGATCTGCTCGGCCCGGGCCATGAACTGCGCCGCCTCGGTGCTGATGGGCGGAAACACGTCCTCCACCTCGTCGAACAGCAGCGCCGACTGCGCGCTGCCCTTGAGGAAGACCTGCGCGATCTGCAGCGAGCGGTAGCGGTCGCGGCCCGAGAGGGAGTTGCCGTCGCGGTCGGCGTACTCGACCTCGAACAGCTCCAGCCCCGCGGCCTGCGCCACCACCTTGGCCAGCTCGGTCTTGCCCGTGCCCGGCGGGCCGTAGAGCAGCACATTCACGCCCGGCTCCTTGCGCGCGACGGCGGCACGCAGCAGCGTGATCAGCATGCGGGCCTCGTCGTCGACGAACGCGAAGTCGTCCAGCGTCAATTCGCTCTTGGTGGAGGGCCGCGTGAAGACGGCCATCAGCTCGCTCTGGTCGCGGTACTCGCGCATGAGCACCGGCGGCAGCTTCTCGCTGACCTTCATCAAGTCGGCCAGGTCGGTGATGTTGTGCTCGGAGATGAGGTTCTCGACCAGGCCGATGCGCTCCAGCCGCGAGCCGGCGCGCAGCGCCTCGCCCACCTCGCTGGGGCTCACGCCGGCCACCTCGGCCAGCGCGGCATAGGCCTCGGGCGCGTTGCTGACCTTGAACTCCACCAGCAGCGAGCGCAGGTCGCGCTGGTAGCGCGCCAGCGTGCCGTAGAGCAGCAGCGCGCGCTCGGCCTTGTTCAACTGCAGCAGGCCGGCCAGCGCGTCGATGTTCTTCTCGACCAGCGTGGACTGCTTGCGCAGCGTCTGCGCCAGCCAGTCGCGGGTCAATGCCAGCACCGCCAGCAGGTCCTTGGGCTGGTCCTTGGCGTATTCGTCGAGGTGGAAGAAGAGCGTGCCTTCTTCGTAGGGCCCGCGCCAGTGGCCGTGGCGCTCGAGCAGGGCGCGGTTGTCCAGCGTCTGCACGTCCTTCCAGACCTCGTTGCCCTCGCAGCGCCGCGCCAGGAAGGCCCGCAGCCGCTGCAATACCGACGCGGGCCACACCAGGTGCCGGCCGGTGAGCGAGAGCAGGCCGTTGAGGTCGCGCCGCACGTTGAAGCGCGGGCCCTGCTGCGCAGCGAGCGTGAGCACGAAGTGCGAGCACATGAGCTCCAGCACCGGCGCCTCGCGCAGGCCGGGCGAGGGCAAGGCGGCCCCGCGCTGGGCGGTGCTGGCGTCGAGTCCTGAGCGGCGGGCCATGGCAGGGTTTCCTCGGAGATGGAGCGGCGACCATAGCGCAGTCCGGTGCAATGCGGAAGTGCAAGGCACGAATGCCCCGGGGCGGCTGCGCGTGCTCGCCGGCGCCGGTGCAGGGCCGCATGCGATCGCAGGCACGTGTGCGGCGCAGGCCCGCGTGCGCAGCGGCGCCACAATGCCAGCCATGGTCTCCCTCCAAGACATCGAAGCCGCCGCCCGGCGCCTGGAAGGGCAGGTGTTGCGCACACCCTGCGTGGAATCGCGCACCCTGTCGGACATCGTCGGTGCGCAGGTCTTCCTCAAGTTCGAGAACCTGCAGTTCACCGCCTCCTTCAAGGAGCGTGGCGCCTGCAACATCATGGCGCAGCTGGCTGCGGCCGACGTGCCGCCCAGGGGCGTGATCGCCATGTCGGCCGGCAACCATGCGCAGGGCGTGGCCTACCACGCGCAGCGCCTGGGCATTCCCGCCACCATCGTCATGCCGCGCTTCACGCCGGGCGTAAAGATCGAGCGCACGCGCGGCTTCGGCGCGAATGTGGTGCTGTTCGGCGATTCGCTGGAGGCGGCGCGCGCCCATGCCTACGAGCTGGCCGAGCGCGAGGGCCTGGCCTTCGTGCATCCCTACGACGACGACGCCATCATCGCGGGCCAGGGCACGGTGGCGCTGGAGATGCTGGAGGACGTGCCCGAGCTGGACACGCTGGTGGTCTCGGTCGGCGGCGGCGGCCTGCTGGCCGGCATGACGGTGGTCGGCAGGGCGCGTCGGCCCGGGCTGCAGATCGTGGGTGTGCAGACCGCGCGCTTCCCGGCCATGGTCAACGCCGTGAAGGGCACGCAGCACGTCGCCGGCACCAGCACCATCGCCGAGGGCATCGCCGTGGGCACGCCCGGCGAACGCACCCGCGAGATCATCGCGGCGATGGTCGACGACCTGGTGCTGGTGGACGAAGGCGACATCGAGCAGTCGGTGCTGATGCTGCTGGAGATCGAGAAGACGCTGGTGGAGGGCGCCGGCGCCGCCGGCCTGGCCGCGCTGATTCGGCACCCGGAGCGCTTCCGCGGCCGCAAGGTGGGCCTGGTGCTCTCGGGCGGCAACATCGATCCGCTGCTGCTGGCCGCGATCATCGAGCGCGGCATGGTGCGCGCCGGCCGCCTGGCGCGCCTGACGGTGAGCGCGCGCGACGTGCCCGGCATGCTGGCCCGGATCACGGCCACGGTGGCCGAGGCCGGTGCCAACATCGACGAGGTGCACCACCAGCGCGCCTTCACGCTGCTGGCGGCGCAGAACGTGGACATCGAACTGGTGCTGCAGACCCGCGGGCGCGAACACCTGGCCTCGGTCATCGCGGCGCTGCGCAACGCCGGCTTCGAGGCCGAGGAAAAGCGCTAGTCGCGGGATAGCGCAAACCCGCTGCTGGAGCGCCTCGGCAGGAGAAACCCCGAGACCCAGTCGCTTTCCTGGGAGAAGGGGTGCTTGTTAACATCTTTCTCCTTGTCCGCTTAGAAAAGAGACGCTCGCCCATGTCCACTCCCACGCCCGTCGAGCCCGGCCACGATGCCATCATCGAGAAAGACGCGGTGGAAGGCATCGTTCCGCTGATGCCCATCGTGCTGCCCATTGCTGGCGGCATCCTGATGCTGCTGCTGGCTTCGATCGCGGTGTACCTGGCCTGAGTGCCGAGGGCGTGCATGAATCCGGCCTGAGCGCCATGCCGGATTCCTCCATGCCTTCCGACGGACTCGCGGGCTTCACGCCGCGCGCGACCTGCCGCCTGCGCCGACCGCGACCGCGGAATCCCTGACCGAAGACGTTTTCTCCAACGACGTTCACGCCGCGCGCCCCGCGACGAGCGTCGTTCGAAAAGACAGTTTTCTTTTCAGGAGTTCACCATGAGTCCCAGCAATCTGCAGGCCCCCGACTACGTCAAGAATCCCAAGCTCATCGCCTGGGTGGCCGAGATGGCGGCCCTGTGCAAGCCCGAACGCATCCACTGGTGCGACGGCAGCCAGGAAGAGTACGACGCCCTGTGCAACCAGCTCGTCGAGGCCGGCACCTTCAAGCGCCTGAACCCGGCCAAGCGCCCCGACTCCTTCCTCGCCTGCTCCGACCCGAGCGACGTCGCCCGCGTCGAGGACCGCACCTTCATCTGCAGCGACAAGAAGGAAGACGCCGGCCCCACCAACAACTGGATGGCCCCGGCCGAGATGCGCGCCACGCTGCAGCCCCTGTTCGATGGCTGCATGAAGGGCCGCACCATGTACGTGGTGCCCTTCAGCATGGGCCCGCTGGGCTCGCCCATCGCGCACATCGGCATCGAGCTGTCCGACAGCCCGTACGTCGCCGTGAACATGAAGATCATGACCCGCATGGGCCGCGACGTGTACGACGTGCTGGGCGCCGAGGGCGAGTTCGTGCCCTGCGTGCACACCGTGGGCGCGCCGCTGCAGGCCGGCCAGAAGGACGTGGCCTGGCCCTGCAACAAGACCAAGTACATCGTCCACTACCCGGCCACGCGCGAGATCTGGTCGTACGGCTCGGGCTACGGCGGCAACGCCCTGCTGGGCAAGAAGTGCTTCGCCCTGCGCATCGCCTCCAACATGGGCCGCGACGAAGGCTGGCTGGCCGAGCACATGCTCATCCTGGGCGTGACCAGCCCCGAGGGCAAGAAGTACCACGTGGCCGCCGCCTTCCCCAGCGCCTGCGGCAAGACCAACTTCTCCATGCTCGTGCCGCCGGCCGGCTTCGAGGGCTGGAAGGTCACGACCATCGGCGACGACATCGCCTGGATCAAGCCCCAGCCCGATGGCAGCCTGC
Source organism: Pseudacidovorax sp. 1753 (assembly GCF_040544975.1). Taxonomy (NCBI): domain Bacteria; kingdom Pseudomonadati; phylum Pseudomonadota; class Betaproteobacteria; order Burkholderiales; family Comamonadaceae; genus Pseudacidovorax; species Pseudacidovorax sp. 1753. The sequence continues at coordinate 69,215 of NZ_JBEPKY010000004.1, forward strand.
GCGCCATCAACCCCGAGGCGGGCTACTTCGGCGTGGCACCGGGCACCAACTTCAAGACCAACCCCAACTGCATGGCCAGCCTCGACAAGAACGTGATCTTCACGAACGTCGCGCTGACCGACGACGGCGATGTGTGGTGGGAAGGCATGGAGGCCGATGCCCCCGGCAAGGCGATGCCCGCGCACCTGATCGACTGGCAGGGCAAGGACTGGACGCCGCAGATCGCCCGCGAGACCGGCGCCAAGGCCGCCCATCCGAACGCGCGCTTCACGGTGGCCGCCACCAACAATCCCGCACTGGACGAGGCCTGGGACGACCCCAAGGGCGTGAAGATCGACGCCTTCATCTTCGGCGGCCGCCGCTCGACCACCGTGCCGCTGGTGACCGAGGCCCGCAACTGGACCGAAGGCGTCTACATGGCCGCCACCATGGGCAGCGAGACCACTGCCGCCGCCGCCGGCCAGCAGGGCGTGGTGCGCCGCGACCCCTTCGCCATGCTGCCCTTCATGGGCTACAACATGAGCGACTACTTCCAGCACTGGCTGGACCTGGGCAAGAAGCTGCAGGCCTCGGGCGCCAAGCTGCCGCACATCTACACCACCAACTGGTTCCGCAAGGGCGACGACGGCAAGTTCGTCTGGCCCGGCTACGGCGAGAACATGCGCGTGCTCAAGTGGATGATCGACCGCATCGAGGGCCAGGGCCAGGGCGACGAACATGTCTTCGGCGTGAGCCCGCGCTACGAAGACCTGAACTGGACCGGCCTGGACTTCAGCCGCGAGCAATTCGACAAGGTCACCAGCATCGACAAGGCCGCCTGGCAGGCCGAACTCAAGCTGCACAGCGAGCTGTTCGAGCAACTGGCCCACCACCTGCCGGAAGAGCTGCCGCAGACCAAGGCGGCCATCGAGCAGCGCCTGGCGGCTTGACCTAGAGCAGCACCCCCCATGCCGCTTCGCGGCTCCCCCCTCTCTGGCGCCTTCGGCTTGGAGGGGGGCGCACCCAGCGGCCTGGCCAAGCCAGTTCCGCGGGTGCACTGACATGGCCTGCTCCGCGGCCATTTGATCTTTGCTGGCGCGTCTGGGCTCTATTTCGCATCCCGCCCGTGAGCCGCAGACGAAAAAAAACCGCCCGAGGGCGGTTTTTTCGTGGGCGCTTGCCGCCTTTAGTGTCGGCGGACCAGACGGCGCTCAGTAGTAGCGGGCCAGGTGGCTGGCGGTGGCCTGGTGCACGCGCATCTTGGTCTGGGCCGGCACGGCGCTGTCGACCGCCGAGACCGATTCGGCGCGGGTGATGGCCGCCTGCAGGTCGTTCATGATGCGGGTGTCGCGGTGTGCGGCGGCAAGGAAGCGCTCGTCGGCGCGGGCAGCGGCCTGGGCGCGCTGCAGGCTGTTCCAGCGCTCGACCAAGCCGATGGCCAGGCTCTGCGCAGCGCCGGCGGCGTACAGCGACAGGCCGCCGAACACCAGGGCCCACAGCACCATCCAGGCGGCCAGCAGGCTTCCGTCGGTGATCTCGGCGACGAAGCGCTCGGCCACCACCAGCGCAGCGGCCAGCAGGGCGGCGACGACCATCATGAGCGCGCCACCGCGGGCCTTGAAGCTGCGGCCGGCATCGCGGATGTAGGCCGCGGTTTCCTCGGCGCGGCGGACGCCGGGGTGCGAGACGGGTTGGTCGACGTGGACGAAAGTGGTCATGGCAATCCCCTCCTAGGGAAGAAAACGGTGGGCAACAGTGCCGATGGGCTGAATATTAGGGTTTGCCCCAGTGTTCTTCCACTTTATAGTGGTGATGCTCTTCATTCATTGGAATGATGAACGTCAATTTCCGCACACTCGATCTGAATCTCCTGCGCGTCTTCGACGAGGTGATGGCCGAGCGCAGCCTCACCCGCGCCGCCCGCAACCTCTCTCTGACCCAGCCCGCGGTGAGCAATGCCCTGCGCCGCCTGCGCGAGACGCTGGGCGACGAGCTGGTGCACCGCGCCGGCAGCGGCGTCGAGCCCACGCCGCGGGCCCTGGCCCTGTGGCCGGTGGTGCGCGACGCCTTGCGCCACATCCAGCACGCCATCGCCCCCACGGCCTTCGAGCCGGCGCAGGCGGACGACAGCTTCGTGCTGGCCATGGCCGATGCCACCGCCACCGAGCTGATCCCCGGCGCCGTGCGGCTGCTGGAGGCGGAGGCGCCCGGCGTGTCGCTGCGGGTGGTACCGCTGAACACGCGCGACCCGCGCGGCCTGCTCGACAAGGAATCGGCAGACCTGGCCATCGGCCACTTTCCGGCGGTGATGGCCGACCTGACGGCCCGCACCCAGGCCGGTGAAGCCGTGGCCTTCGAATCGCACCGCCTTTACGTGGGGCGCTACGTTTGCGTGATGCGTAGCGGCCATCCGCTGGCCGCGCAGGAGCTGACGCTGGACGCCTTCTGCGCCGCGCGTCACCTGCTGGTGAGCTTTTCCGGGCGGCCCTGGGGTTTCGTCGACGAGGCGCTGGAGGCCATCGGCCGTCGCCGGCGCATCGTGCTGACGGTGAACCAGTTCTTCACGGCCGGCAAGGTGGTGGCCGATTCGGACCTGCTGACGGTGCTGCCGCGCCATTTCGTGAGCAGCACCGGCGTGAGCGACGGCCTGGTCGTGCGTGAGTTGCCGCTCACCCTGCCGCTGGTGCACGTGGATGCGCTGTGGCACCGGCGTATGCAGGCGGCACCGGGTCACGCGTGGCTGCGCGACCTGATCGTGCGGGCGGCGGGCGATGCGTTTGCCCGCACCCTGGCGGAGTACGTGCTGCCGCGGGCCTGAGTGGCTTGCGGCCTATCCCGCCGGTGCTCCGGTTGCCGCTTATCTTGCGCCAGCCTGGCGATACCTCAACGGACGACGCGCAGCCAGGCGGAAGCGGCTTCGCGCAGTTCCTGCGCGTGGTGCGGATCCAGGCCGGCCATCGCGTCGGCGGATTCGAAGAGATCGGCGGCCGGGCTGGCGGGCACGGGGGCGGCGGTCGGTTGCATCCAGCGGGACCAGAAAGTGAGCAGGGAAGACATGATGTTTCGCGGCTCCACGCCGCGTGTATGTAGGTATGGGTAGAAGAATAGGGTTTTCCCTAGTTTTCACAACCCCAACTCCATGCCGTCCGCGCATGGCGCCGCAGCGACCGCGACATGGGCTGTGAATTTCTACACTGGTGCGCATGAAGATCCAGCTGCTGTCGGACCTGCACCTCGAGACCTATCCCGAATTCGTCGCCCATCCCGCGCCCGGCGCCGAGCTGCTGGTGCTCGCGGGGGACGTGGGCTCGTACCAGCGCGGCTCGCAGCTGACGGACCCGGATTTCGGCCTGGGCCGCTTTTCCCCGAAGCGGGGCTGGCCGGTGCCGGTGATCTACGTGCCCGGCAATCATGAGTACGACGGCCTGGATTTCGACGAGACCCATGCCCGTCTGCGCGAGCACTGCGAGGCGCTCGGCATCGTCTGGCTGGAGCGCGAGATGCAGATGCACCAGGGTGTGCGCTTCGTCGGCACCACGCTCTGGGCCGACTTCGACGCCCTTGCGACGCCGCAGGACGACACCGTCGCCCGCGTTCGCAAGCGCGGCAAGGCCATGCGCGCCGCCGATTTCTACCTGGCCAAGGCCGCCACCACACGCGGCGGCCAGCCCTTCATGGCAGCCGAGCTGCGCGCGCAGGCCCTGGCGTGCCAGGACTGGCTGCGCGAAGCACTCGCCCAGCCCTTCGACGGTGTGACGGTAGCCATCACTCACTTCGCGCCTTCGCTGGCCAGCGCCGACCCGCGCTACGGGCTGGCGCCGGGCACGGCAGGCTTCTGCAATGCGCTGGACGAGTTGCTGCCGCTGGCCGACGTCTGGATGCACGGCCACCTGCATTGCGCCTTCGACTACGTGAAGTCAGGCTGCCGCGTGGTCGCCAATCCGCGCGGCTACGAGGAAAAGGGCGAGCAGGCCGGCTTCCTGCCGCTGGGCTGCGTGGAACTGCCGACGCAGCCTCGGAGTCGACCCTGAAGCGTCCGGTGCTGAATGCCGGCCATCCTCATCCAAGGAACCGTTCGATGACCTCTCGATTCGCCCCCGGCGCCCGGCGCGCCGCCCTCACCCTGGCACTGATGCTGGGCCTTGCCGCCCTCGGCACCGGCTGCGCGAGCAGCGGCTCGGCCAGCGGCGGCAGCACGGCATCCACGGGCGGCAGCGGTGTGGAGGTGTTCGGCACCATCGACGCTGGCGTCAGCGGCGTGCGCAACAAGTCGGGCCGCTGAGCGGCGGGACGCCACCCCGCAGATCGGATGGGAAGCGCGCCGAGCCGCGAAGGGGGAAGCGGGCTCAGTCCTCGTACCTTGCCGGGCGCTTTTCCATCCCCGCGCGCACTGCCTCCCTCTGATTCGGGCTACCGATGAGCGCCTGCTGCTCCCGCGCTTCGGCGAGCAGCAGTTCCTCGGGCGTGGCGTGTGCCGTCAGGCGCATCAGCCGCTTGGCGGCGCGGATGGCGCTGGGGCTGCTGGCGGCGATCTGGCGCGCCATGGTCCGGGCCTCGGTCAGCGGATCGGCGCTGACCCGGGTCGCCAGGCCCAGCGCGGCGGCCTCGGTGCCATCGACCACGCGGCCGGTGTAGACCAACTCCCGCAGGTGGTCGCCGCGCACCAGCGGCGCCAGCAACGCGCAGCCCGCCATGTCGGGCACCAGGCCCCACTTGATCTCCAGCACCGACAGGCGCGCATCGGCCGCCACTAGGCGGATGTCCGCGCCCGCTGCCAGCTGCAAACCGCCGCCATAGGCCACGCCGTGCACCGCGGCGATGACGGGCACCGGCAGCTCCTGCCAGCCCCAGCAGACCTGCTGGAAGCGGTTGGCGATGCCATGGGTGCGCGGCAGCAGGTCGGTGAAGCCGCCAGCGGGTTCGCCGCCCGCCATGCCGGCCATGCTGCCCATGTCCAGTCCGGCGCAGAAGGCGCGACCTTCGCCGTGCAGCACCACGGCGCGCAGGCCGGGCTCGGCCTGCAGGCGCGCCAGGGCATCGAGCAGGGCGTCGAACATGGCGGGGTCGAGCGCGTTCATCTTGTCGGGCCGGGCGAGCGCCACCTCTGCCACGCCGCCGTCCACGTCGACCCGCACACGGGTGGGGGAAGTCATCGAAAAAAGTCTCCTGTGCAAAGCCCGGCGGCGGGATCTCAGGCCGTGCGCTGGGCGCGGTCGGCCGCGTTGCGCGAGGCGATGGACTCGCGCGCCTTCGCCCAGTCGTCATCGCCCCAGGCGGCCAGGCTGGCGAAGTTGCCGCCGGTGGCCTGATATTGCCCGCCATCGATGGCAATCGTCTGTCCCGTGAGGTACTCGGCCTGTCGGCTCATGAGGAAGACCGCCAGGTTGGCCAGCTCGGGCATGCGACCGGCGCGCTGCATGGGATTGCCCTCGGGCTTGTGCTCGCCGCCCTGTGGATTGAGGCGCGCGCTCATGCCCTCGGTGGGAAAGAGCCCCGGCGCGATGGCGTTGCAGCGGATGCCGCGGTTGCCCCATTCCACCGCCAGCGACTGGGTCATCGCATGCACGCCCGACTTGGCCATGGCCGAGGGCACGACGAAGGGTGAGCCGTTCCACACCCAGGTCGTGAGGATGGACAGCACGCTGCCGCGCTGCCCTGCCGCCAGCCAGCGCCTGCCGCATTCCAGCGTCATGTTGAAGCTGCCGCGCATGACGATGTTGGCCACGGCGTCGAAGGCGCGCATCGACAGGTCCTCGGTGCGGCTGACGAAGTTGCCGGCCGCGTTGTTGACCAGGCCGGTGAGCGGCCCGCCGTCGGCCCAGATGGCGTCGAGCATGGCCTCGATGGCGTCAGGCTGCCGCACGTCGCAGGCATGGCCGGCCGCCTTGCCGCCGTGGGCCGCCATCAGCTCGCGTGCGGTCTCTTCCACCACGGGGCCGCGCCGGCCGCAGAGGTAGACGTCGGCGCCCAGCATCAGGAAGGCCTCGGCCATGACGCGGCCCAAGCCGGTGCCGCCGCCGGTCACGAGGATGCGTTCGCCGGCCAGCAGGCCGGGCTTGTACATGAGGTCGTCGAAAGTCATGGAAGAGAGCTTGGTGAGGATGCGCCGTAGCGCGGTTCGCGCCGCTCGAGGAAGGCGCGCACGCCTTCCTGGAAGTCGGGCGTCTGGGTGCACAGCACCTGGTTGCGGTCTTCGAGGGCCATGGCCGCCTCCAGGCTCGCGGCGTCCACCGCATGGCCCAGCGCGTCCTTGGTGAGGGCCAGGCCCAGCGGCGTGGCGCGCAGCATGTCGGCGCACAGGCTGCGCGCCTCGGCCTCGATCTCGTCCATGGGGCCCACGCGGCTGACCAGGCCCAGTTGCTGCGCACGCTGCGCGTCGATGAAGCGACCGGTCAGCAGGTATTCGGCGGCCACCGAACTGCCGACCATGCGCGGCAGGAAGTAGCTCACGCCCACGTCGCAGGCCGACAGGCCGATGCGGATGAAGGCGGCGTTCATGCGGGCATCGGGCGTGGCCAGGCGGATGTCCGAGGCCAGCGCCAGCGCGAAGCCGCCGCCGCTGGCCGCGCCCTGCACCAGGCTCACGATGGGTTGCGGGCAGCGCCGCATGGCGACCATGATGTCGCGGATGCCGCGCTGGCGTTGGAGCATCGTGGCGGCATCGGGGATGCGGTCCAGGTCCACGTCCCGCAGGTCCAGCCCGGCGCAGAAGGCCCGGCCCGCGCCGCGCAGCACCACCACGCGGGCGGAAGACTGCAGCGTCAGGCCCTGGAAGTACTGGCGCAGGGCCAGCACCAGCGTGTCGTCCAGCGCATTCAGGCGTTCGGGCCGGTGCAGCGTGAGCCAGGCGACGCCGGCTTCCTCGCGCACCTGCAGCACATCGTTGGCGGCGGGCGTCGTCATCACAGCGCCCGCGAGATGACTTCCTTCATGATCTCGCTGGTGCCGCCATAGATGCGCTGCACCCGCGCGTCGGCATACATGCGCGTGACCAGGTATTCGTTCATGAAGCCGTAGCCGCCATGCAGCTGCACCAGTTCGTCGAGAACACGACCCTGCGCCTCCGAGCCCCAAAGCTTGGCCATGGAGGCGGTGGCCGTGTCCAGCTCGCCGGCCACGATCTGCTGCACGCAGCGGTCCATGAAGGCACGTCCCACCATGATCTGCGTGGCCACCTCGGCCAGCTTGAACTTGGTGTTCTGCATCTCGGCGATGGGCTTGCCGAAGGCCTTGCGCTCGCGCACATAGTCCAGCGTGGCGGCATAGGCGCCTTCCATGCAGGCCACGGCGCTGACGCCGATGATCAGCCGCTCGTAGGGCAGGTCGCCCATCAGCTGGTAGAAGCCCTGGCCCTCCTGGCCGCCCAGCAGGCCATCGGCCGGCACCACCACGTTGTCGAAGAAGAGCTCGGAGGTGTCCTGCGCCTTCATGCCCATCTTGTCGAGCACGCGGCCCACGCGGAAGCCCTCGCGCTGCATGCCGGGCGCGTCATCGCCCGCAGGCGCCGCATCGGTCTCCACGATCAGGATCGAGGTGCCGCGTGCGCCCTGCGTGGGGTCGGTCTTGCACACGACCAGGATCACGCCGGCCAGGAAGCCGTTGGTGATGAAGGTCTTGCTGCCATTGAGCACGTAGTGGTCACCCTGCCGCTCGGCCCGCGTGCGGATGCCCTGCAGGTCCGAGCCGGCGCCGGGCTCGGTCATGGCGATGGCGCCGATCAGCTCGCCGCGGGCCATGCGCGGCAGGTACTTGCGCTTCTGCGCCTCGGTGCCGTGATTGAGGAAGTAGTGCGCCACGATGGAGTGCACCGAATTGCTCATGCCGGAAAGGCCGCGGCGCGCCATCTCCTCGTAGATCACCGCCTCGTGCCGGAAATCGCCGCCACCGCCGCCGTACTCCTCGGGGATGTCGGTGCACAGCAGGCCCAACTCGCCGGCGCGGCGCCAGAGCGCGTGGCCGACGTGGCCGCGTTTGCGCGCCGCTTCGTCCTGCGGCTGCATCTCGGATTCGATGAAACGCACCGCGGTGTCGCGCAGCGCCTCCAGCTCCTCGTTGCTCCAGGAGCGCTTCAGGTTCAGGGGCATGTCTGTCTCCTTGTCGGGCGCAACCGGCCGCGCCGGGCTGCGCGGTCGGTCAATTGACGTTGCGGGCGCGGCCGGCCCAGAAGGGGGCACGCAATTCGAACTTCTGCAGCTTGCCGGCGGCCGACAGCGGCAGCGCGGCGCGGAACTCCACCGAGCGCGGGCACTTGTAGCCGGCGATGCGCGCCCGGCAATGGGCGATCACCTCGGCCTCGTCCAGCGACTGGCCCTCGCGCAGCACCAGCACCGCATGCACCCGCTCGCCCCAGCGCTCGTCGGGCACGCCGATGACGGCGCACATGGACACCTGGGGCAGCTGGGCGATGGCGTTCTCCACCTCGGCCGAATACACGTTCTCGCCGCCGCTGACGATCATGTCCTTGAGCCGGTCGACCACGAAGAGGTAGCCGTCGGCATCGAGCCGGCCCATGTCGCCGGTGTGCATCCAGCCGTCCCGCAGCGCCGCGGCCGTCTCGGCCGGCTTGTTCCAGTAGCCCTGCATCACCATGGGTCCGCGGGCGGTGATCTCGCCCACCTCGCCGGGCGGCAGCTCACGGCCCTCGCCGTCGACGATGCGCACCTCGGCGATGGGCACCGGCCGGCCGGCGGCGCGCAGCAGGCGCTCGCGCTGCGGGCCGGGGCGGTGCTCCTCGGGGCCGAGGGTGACGACGGTGGGCGCCAGCTCGGTCATGCCGTAGGCCTGGGCGAAGTCGGCGCCGGGCAGGGCAGCCATGGCCTGCGCCAGCAGCGTCGCGTCGATGGGCGCGGCACCGTAGAGCATCAGCTTGAGGCTGGACAGGTCGAACTCGGCGAAGCGCGGATGCTCGATCAGCCGCTTGATCATGGTGGGCACCAGGAAGATCTCGTTGGCCCGGTGCGCCTGAACCGCCGCCATGATGGCCACCTCGTCGAAGGCCGGCACGATGACCTGCGGCACCAGCCGCTGCGCCATCAGCAGCGACAGCCCGCAGCCCGCCACATGGAACATGGGCGAGACCACCAGCCCCACCTGCACGCCCACGCGCGGCACCGCGCTCGCGTTGGACAGGGCATTGATGTAGAGGTTGTCATGACCCAGCATCACGCCCTTGGGCCGGCCCGTGGTGCCGCCGGTGTACATGACGGCGGCCAGATCGGTGCCGCCGCGCCGCAGGTCGTCGCGAGGTGCGGCCTCGGCCAGCAGGGCTTCGTAGCCCAGCGCGCCCTCGGGCGGCGTGCCGCGGCCGCAGAAGATCACCGTGCGCAGGCTGTGGGACAGCTCGCGCAGCTGCGGCACCAGCGGGGCGAAGGCATCGTCCACGATCAGCACGCGGGTGTCGCAGTCGTCCAGCGAGTAGGCGACCTCGTGCGGATTCCAGCGGATGTTGACCGGGTTGACCACGGCGCCCGTCCACCAGCACCCGTAGAAGTACTCCAGGTAGCGCACCGAGTTGAGGGCCATCATGCCCACGCGGTCACCCGGCGCCACGCCCAGCGCCGCCAGGGCGCCGGCCAGGCGCTCGATGCGGCCGGCCAGCTCGGCCCAGCTGCGGCGCTCGTCGCCGCAGATCGCCGCGGTCTCGGCCGCCTTCTCGCGCCGGCCCTTGTGGACGGATTGGGTGAGGGACATCGTCATGGCCGTGCGCTCCGGGGCCGTCAGACCTTCGCGCCCCAGGCGGCCAACACCTCGTCCAGGCTGGCGGCCTGCGGTGCGGCGGGCTCGGTGGGCGTGCTGCGCGAGAAGCGCGGCGCCGGCGCCGGCTGCACCACGCCGTCGACCTCGGTGAAGGTGTTTCGCGCGCGGTTGTGGGCGTGCTGAGGCGCCTCGTCCCAGTCCAGCACCGGCGCGAAGCAGGCGTCGGTGCCTTCGAGCAGGGCGCACCATTCGTCGCGCGTGCGGGTGCGGAACACGTCCGCCAGGCGCAGCTTGAGCAGCGGCCAGCGGGCCGGGTCCATCTGGCCGTCGAAGAGCGGATCGTGGATGCCGCAGCGCTCGCGAAGTTCGGCATAGAACTGCGGCTCGATGGCGCCGATGGCCACGTACTTGCCGTCGGCGCAGGCATAGGTGTCGTAGAAGTGGGCGCCGCCGTCGAGCATGTTCTCGCCGCGCTGGTTGCTCCACTGGCCCTTGGCCTTGAAGCCGTACATGAAGGCCGAGAGCAGCGCCGTGCCGTCCGTCATCGCCGCATCGATGACCTGGCCGCGGCCGCTGCGGCCGGCCTCGTGCAGGGCGGCCAGCAGGCCCACGGCCAGCAGCATGCCACCGCCGCCGAAATCGCCCACGTAGTTGAGCGGCGGCACCGGCGCCTCGCCCGCGCGGCCGATGGCATGCAGCGCGCCGCTGATGGCGATGTAGTTGATGTCGTGGCCCGCCGCCTTGGCCAGCGGGCCATGCTGGCCCCAGCCCGTCATGCGGCCGTAGACCAGCCGCGGGTTGCGGGCCAGGCAGTCGTCGGGGCCCAGGCCCAGGCGCTCCATCACGCCGGGGCGGAAGCCCTCCACCAGCAGGTCGGCCTTGTCGATGAGGGCCAGCGCCGCCGCCTGGCCGTCGGGGCCGCGCAGGTCGATGGCGACCTGCCGGCGGCTGCGGGTGGTGATGTCCTGCGGATCGGGCGCGACGCCGGGGCGGACGATGCGCAGCACCTCCGCGCCCAGGTCCGCCAGCAGCATGGCGCAGAAGGGGCCGGGGCCCAGGCCGGCGAACTCGACCACCCGGACGCCGTGGAGCGGACCTGCCATCGCGTTGTCTCCTTGTGTGTGCATGGCGCGGGCCGGCCTTGTCGCCGGTCCCTGCCCCGATCATGGCGCAGCCGGCGCTGCACCCGGAATCGTCGGAACGGACGAAAGTGCCGCGTCGCGCTTCAGGGGGCCGGCAGCAGCGCCGACCAGCGGTCGCGCACCGCCTCGGGCAGCGGCGCGGGCCGGTGCGTGGCGGGATCGATGGCGACCAGCACGGCCTCGCTGTCGGCCTGCAGCGCATCGCCGTCGAACAGGCGACAGCGCAGCACCACCGAACTGCGGCCGAGCGCCTGCACGCCGGTGCGCAGGCGCCAGCTGACCGGCACGGGGGTGGCGCGGTGCACGCGCAGGGCGATGTGGGCCACCATCACGTCGACGCCACCCGTGAGCGGAAGCCGGCTGGGATCGGCGCCGCCATCCAGCCACCAGCGGGAGCGGCCGTGCTCCAGGTAGCGGGCCAGTGCCACGTCCGACAGCAGCCCTTCGGCGTCGACATCGGCATACCGGGTGGTCAGCAGCTCCTCGATGGCCTGGGTGGCGGGCGCGCCGAAAGCCGCATGCACCTCCGCGGGCAAGGGGCGCGGCTGTTCGTGCAGGCGCAGCTGCTGCACGAGCGCCGCGGGCAGCGGCACGCGCTCGCCGTCCTGCCAGGCCGCCAGCTCGGTGTGCTGCAGGCCGATGCAGCGGCCCTGCTGAAAGAGGGCCGTGGCGATGTGGGCCGCCTCGGCATCGACACACAGCAGCGCCACGCCAGCCTCCAACGATGCGGGATAGGCGCCCTCGGCCAGGAAGTCCGTCCACAGCCCGGCGGGTCGCAGGCGCAGGCCGTCGCCCGCAGGCTGCGGCAGCACCGCATCGAGCCAGCGGATGCGCGCCTCGATGTGCAGGCCGATCACCGCGGCATTGTTCAGGTGCCGCAGCAGGTCCAGGTCGGCATGGCGCGGCGCCAGGGTCGTGTGCCAGCCGTAGGCCTCGCGCGCCTGGCGCCAGCCCTGGCGGCGCATGGCTTCGTGAGGAGGGGCGCCAACACCGCTCATGCCGTGGGCAGCTGGTAATCGCGGTACTGCTCGCGCAGCCGCGTCTTGAGCAGCTTGCCCGTGGCGGTGTGGGGCAGCTCGGGCACCACCACCACGTCGTCAGGCAGCCACCACTTGGCGATGCGGCTGGCCAGGAAGTCGAGCACCGATTCCTTGGTGGGCTGATGGCCCGCGCGCGGCACCACCAGCAGCAGCGGTCGCTCCTGCCACTTGGGATGGGCCACCCCGATGATGGCCGCCTCCGCCACGCCCGGATGGCCCATGGCCGCGTTCTCGACGTCGATGGACGAGATCCACTCGCCACCCGACTTGATCACGTCCTTGGCCCGGTCCACCAATTGGAGATAGCCGTCGCCGTCGATGGTGGCGACGTCGCCGGTGGTGAAGTAACCCTCGTCGTCCATGGGCGAGCCGCCTTCGCCCTTGAAGTAGCCCGAGGCGATCCACGGGCCCCGCACGCGCAGGTGGCCGCGCGACTGGCCGTCCCAGGGCTGCACCTCGCCGGCATCGTCCACCAGCTTGAGGTCCACACCCCACACGCCGCGGCCCTGCTTGAGCTTGACCTTGACCAGTTCGTCCTCGGCCATGCTGTCATGCTTGGGCAGCAGCTTGCTGATGACGCCGATGGGGCTGGTCTCGGTCATGCCCCAGCCCTGCACCACCTGGGCGCCGAACTGCTTCTCGAAGCGCTCCAGCATGGCGCGCGGCACGGCGGCGCCGCCGATGCCGATCATCTTGACGCCCAGCGCGCGCGGGTCGATCTCCGGGTGCGCGTCCAGGTACTGGAAGAGCATCAGCCACACCGTGGGCACGCCCTGCGAGAAGGTGACCCGTTCGTCACGCATCAGCGTGTAGACGCTCTCGCCATCCATGTGCGGCCCCGGGAAGACCAGTCGCGTGCCCACCATGGCCGCCGCATAGGGCGTGCCCCAGCCGTTGGCATGGAACATGGGCACGATCAGCATCACCGTCTCTCGCGAGCTGATGCCGAAGGTATCGGGCGCCAGCTCCATCAGCGTGTGCAGCATCGTCGAGCGATGCGAATAGAGCACGCCCTTGGGATTGCCGGTGGTGCCGGAGGTATAGCAGAGCGAGGAGGCCGTGCGCTCGTCGAAGTCGGGCCAGTCGTAGCGCTCGCTCTGGGCGGCGAGCAGCTCGTCCCAGCAGCGCAGGTCCGGCAGGTCCAGCGCGGGCATGTGCTCGCGCGAGGTCATGCAGACGTAGGTCTTCACGGTCTTGAGCTTCGGCGCCAGCTTCTGCACCAGCGGCGCGAAGGTGACGTCGAAGAACAGCACGCGGTCTTCGGCATGGTTGGCGATGTACTCGATCTGCTCCGGAAAGAGCCGCGGGTTGACGGTGTGCAGCACGGCGCCCGTGCCCGAGACGCCGAAGTACAGCGCCAGGTGGCGCCAGCTGTTCCAGGCCAGCGTGGCCACCCGTTCGCCGCGCTGGATGCCCAGCGACTGCAGCGCGTTGGCGATGCGGCAGGCGGCATTGCGCACGCCCAGCCAGTCGGTGCGGTGCGTGCCGCCCTCGGGCAGGCGCGAGACGATCTCGGTGCGCGGATGGAAGCGCGCCGCATGCTCGATGAGCGAAGAGATCAGCAGCGGGCGGTCCTGCATCAGGCCGAAGAGGGGTTCGGACATGGCGGTGTCTCCTGGATGCGGTTGGGGTGCGGTGGCGTCAGCTGCCGAGCAGCTCGCCGAAGGGCACGTAGCGCGTGCCATCGAAGCGCACGGGCTGCATCTTCTTGATGGGGAAGAAGTCGTCGGCGCCGGTGCTGAGCGTGATGCCCGGGTAGAGCATGGGCAGGGCCATCTTCAGGCTCGCGGCCTGCTTCATGACGTTGGCGCGGGTCAGGTCGTCGCCGCAGCGGCGCAGCACCTCGGCCAGCGTCTGGGCCTGCGAGTAGCCGATGACGTTGAGCGAGTCGTTCGGGTCGCCCGCCGGGTAGTACTGCTTCATGAAGGCCAGGTAGTCGGCCAGCTCGCGCGTGCCCTGGTTGCTCGGGTCCGAGGGCTCGCGCAGGTAGGTGGCGGTGATGATGCCCTGCGCGTTGTCGGCACCGGCCGGCTTGATGACGGAGCTGATCGACAGCGACACGCTCACCAGGTAGTGGGCCGGCTTCCAGCCGATGTCGGCCGCCTTGCGGATGGACTGCGCCGCGAACTTGGGCGTGGTGATGTTGATGAAGGTGTCGGCGCCCGAGCCCTTGAGCGCGACCATCTGGCTGTCCACCGTCGGGTCGGTCACCTCGTAGGTCTGCTGGCTCACGACGAACTGCCTGGCCTTGTCGCCGAAGCCGTCCATCACGCCCTTGAGGTAGTCCTTTCCGAAGTCGTCGTTCTGCATCAGGATGCCGACCTTGGCATTGGGCCGGTTGGCCATGATGTGGCGCGCGAAGAGCGCGCCTTCGAGCTGGTAGGTGGGCTGCCAGCCCATGGTCCACGGGAAGGTCTTGGGGTCGCCCCAGCGCGTGGCGCCGGTGGAGACGAACAGCTGCGGCACCTTGCGCTGGTTCATGTAGCGCTGCACGGCCTGGTTGTGCGAGGTACCCAGTGCGCCGAACATCAGCAGCACGCCGTCGCGCTCGACCAGCTTGCGGGTCTGCTCCACGCTCTGGGCCGGGTTGTAGGCGTCGTCGGCCGACAGGTAGCTGATCTTGCGGCCGTTGATGCCACCCTCGGCATTGAGCTTGGCGAAGTAGGCCGCATGGGTCTTGCCGATGGTGCCGTAGGCCGAGGCCGGGCCGGAGTAGGGCACGAAGTTGCCGACCTTGATCTCGCTGTCGCTGGCGCCGGTGTCGTACTTCTTCTGGGCCTGCGCGGCAGGCGCCAGGGCCAGCAGCGAGAAGGTGGCAAGCGCGGCCCCCAGGCCGCGTGCGATGGAAAGGCGCATGGTTGTCTCCTGGTTGTCGTCGGCCCGTTCTGTGTGGTGTGGGCCTTGGTGCGGGGTCGCGAGGCGATGGTAGGAATCGCCTCTGCCGGTGCCCATCGTCGGTTCCGACGATTGGGCCGATGCCTTCGCAGTCAGCGTGCGCTGCGGGGCGGAAACACGGGCTCGCGCTTCTGCACGAAGGCACGCACGCCTTCGGCGAAGGCGGCGCCGTCGATCAGTTCGCGCTGGCGCTCGGCCTCGTAGTGCAGCTGGTCGGCCAGGCTGCCGGTGGCGGCGGCGTCGAGGGCGTGCCGCGCCTCCATCGCGGCATGGGCGGGCAGGCGGGCCAGGCGGCGGGCGAGGGCGAGCGCCTCGTCCTGCAGCGCGGCGTCGTCCGCGCAGCCCCACACCAGGCCCCAGTCCAGCGCCTGCTGGGCCGACAGGCGCTCGCCCAGCAGCGCCAGGCCCATGGCCCGTGCGCGGCCCAGCCGGCGTTCGATGAACCACGTGGTGCCCAGGTCGGGCACGATGCCCAGCCGCGGCAGGAAGGGCAGGAAGAAGTAGGCCGAGCGGGCCATGAGCGTGAAGTCGCCCGCCAGCGCCAGGCCAGCACCAGCACCCGCCGCCGCGCCATTGACGGCGCAGACCACCGGCATGGGCAGGGCCTGCAGGTCGAGGATGAGCCGGTTGGACAGCGCATGCATGGTGTCCGCCGTGTGCGCGCCCAGCGAGCGCCCATCGCCGGCCGGCACGCCGCCCATGGACTGCAGATCGGCGCCCACGCAGAAGCCCTTGCCCTCACCGGTGAGCACCAGGGCGCGCACGCCGGCATCGGCGGCCAGCTCGGCCAGCCGCGCACGCAACTGCTGCTGCAGGCCGATGCCCAGCGGGTTGAGGCGGGCGGTGTTGCACAGCGTGAGCACGGCCACCTCGTCGTGGCGATGCAGGCGGAGCACGGTGTCGGTGTCGGCGGTCATGCGGTTTCCTTGGGCGTTGAAGGTCGAGGCGAAGAGGGCTCAGCCACGGCGCGCGAGCCGGGCCCGCAGCCGGTGCAGCAGCCCCATCACCCCGCCGGGCATCACGAACATGAAGAGGATCAGCACCACGCCATACACGGCCCAGGGCGCGGACTTGGACACCTGCTCGGCCAGACCCGGCACGAAGAGGATGAACAGCGCGCCGAACAGCGCCCCCCACAGCGTGCCCACGCCGCCCACCACGATGCCCACCAGCAGCGAGATGGACAGGAAGAAGGTGAAGGAGTCCGGCGCCACGAACTGCACCGCGATGGCCGCCAGCGCGCCACCCACGCCGGTGTAGCCGGCGGAGACGGCGAAGGCCATGGACTTGGCATGCGCGTTGTTCACGCCCATGGCCTCGGCCGCCATGCCGTGGTCGCGGATGGCCCGCAGCGCCAGCCCGCTGCCGCTGTCGATCAGGTTGCGCGCGCCCCAGAACAGCAGCACCGCCACCGCCAGCGCATAGAGGTAGAACCACTGGTCGGCATCCAGCGGCAGGCCGAAGGGTGCTTCAGGCTTGGTCAGCACGATGCCGCCCACGCCGCCGGTCCAGGCCTCCAGATGCTTGTACTTGAGCAATTGCGGCATGGCCACGCCAAGCGCGAAGGTGGCCAGCGCCAGGTACAGGCCTTCGAGCTTGAGCGCCGGTCGCCCGAAGAGGTAGCCCACCCCCAGGCTCACGATGCCCGCGGCCGGCACTGCGAGCCAGTAGGGCACGCCGCCACGGTCCATGAGGATGCCGGCGGCATAGGCGCCGATGGCGAAGAAGGCGCCATGGCCCAGCGAGATCTGGCCGTTGTAGCCGGTGAGGATGTTCAGCCCCACCAGCGCCACCGCATAGGCCAGCACCATGGTGGCCTGGAAGAGCTGGTAGCCCTGCGCGATGAAGGCCAGCGCGACGCCGGCCACGATCAACGCCAGCGCGAAGACGGATGAGGGCGAGAGCCGCCGCCTCACGGGCGCCGCCTTCGGCGGCACGGCATCGGAGGTGAGCAAGGTGGACATCGGGTCAGACCCTTTTGACGATGCGCCGGCCCATGAGGCCCGCCGGGCGGACGATGAGCACGCCCACGATCAACACCAGCGCCACCGAGAGCTTGAGCTCGGTGCCCACCACGTAGCTGCCCATCAGGTTCTCCAGCACGCCCACCAGGAAGCCGCCGACCACTGCACCCACCGGGTTGTCGATGCCGCCCAGCAGCGCGCCGGCAAAGGCGTAGAGCAGCACGCCGGTCATCATGTGCGGATCGAGGAAGACCACCGGCGCCACCATCATCCCGGCCACCGCGCCGATGGCGCCGGCCAGGCCCCAGCCCAGCATCAGCATGCGGCCCACGGAGATGCCCACCAGCCGCGACGAGGCCGGGTTCTGCGCCGCGGCCCGCATGGCCAGGCCCAGCGGCGTGAGGCGGAAGAAGCCGAAGAGCAGCGCCACGATGGCCAGCGCCACGGCGATGGCGCCCACCTCGTGCGCCGACATGAGTGCGCTGGCGTACCAGGCGTCCTTGGGAAAGGGGCTCGGAAATTCCTTGATCGTGTAGCCGAAGAGCCAGCCCGCCAGGCTGTGGAAGACCACCAGCAGCCCGATGAAGACCACCACCTGTGCCAGGTCGGTGGCCTTGTGCATCGGCCGGATGATGGCGAACTCCACCGCCGCGCCCACCACGAAGGACAGCGCCACCGTGGCGAAGAAGGCCACCCAGTAGGGCAGCCCCGCCTGCATCAGCGACCAGGCGATGAAGGTGGAGAACATCGCCATCTCGCCCTGGGCGAAATTGATGTGGTGCGTGGCCTGGTAGATCATCACCAGTGCCAGCGCGACGGTGGCATAGATGCCGCCGGTGGCGAGGCCCGCGAAGAGCTGGTGCAGGAATGCGTCCATGGTTCTCAGAAGGTGTGAATGAATCCGGCGTGGCCGAGCGGGCTGCCAAAACGCGGCCAATCAAGGCGCAAAGCGCAGCCATAGCTCGGGCTATGGCGAGCATTTGCAACGCGGAGTGGGCGTGTTTTGGCAGGACGAGCGGGCATGACGGGTTCGTTCACACCTTCTTAGCCTCCCAGGTAAGCGCGGCGCACCGCGTCGTTGCGGCCCACGTCCTCGCTGCTGCCGTGCAGCACGATGCGGCCGGTCTCCAGCAGGTAGGCGGTGTCGGCCAGTTCCAGCGCCAGGCGCGCGTTCTGCTCCACCAGCAGGATGGCCATGCGCTGCTCCCGGTTGATGCGCCGCATGATGGCGAAGATGTCGCGCACCACCAGCGGCGCCAGGCCGAAGGAGGGCTCATCCAGCAGCAGCAGCCGCGGCTCGCCCATCAGGGCGCGGCCGATCGCCAGCATCTGCTGTTCGCCGCCGGAGAGGGTGCCGGCCTGCTGCGCGCGCCGCTCCTTCAGCCGAGGAAAGTAGGCATAGATGCGTTCCAGCGCCTCGGCCATGGCCGCGCGGCCTGGATGGCGCGGCCGGGCCTGGGCGCCCAGGCGCAGGTTCTCCTCGGCCGTGAGGTGCGCGAAGGTGCCGCGGCCGTCGGGCACATGGCCCACGCCCAGGCGGGCGATCTGCTCAGTGCTGCGGCCGTCGATGCGCTCGCCGGCCAGCCGCACCTCGCCGCGCACCGAGACCATGTGCCGGCAGATGGCGCGCAGCAGCGTGGTCTTGCCCGCGCCGTTGGCACCCAGCAGCGCCGTGACGCGGCCTTCGGGCACGTCCAGGTCGATGCCGTGCAGCACGGCGGTGGGGCCGTAGGCGGCATGCAGGCCGCGCAGCTCAAGCAGCGCGGGCATGCTGGCGCACCTCCAGGGCCGGCTCGGCGGCACCGTCGTCGCCCAGGTAGGCGCGGATCACCTCGGGATGGGCGCGCACGGCCGCGGGCGTGCCCTCGGCGATCTTGCGGCCGAAGTTGAGTGCGACCACCTTGTCGCTCACCCGCATGACCAGACCCATGTGGTGCTCCACCAGCAGCACCGTCAGGCCCAGCCGCGCACGCAGCGCGAGGATCAGGTCGCCCAGGCCCTCCAGCTCCTCGTGGTTGAGGCCGCAGGCAGGCTCGTCCAGCAGCAGCAGCCGGGGGCGCGCCGCCAGGGCGCGTGCCAGCTCGACCCGCTTCTGGGTGCCGAAGGGCAGGTCGGCGACGCGGCGGTCGGCCGCGGCGCCCAGGTCGAGCAGGGCGATGCATTCGTCGGTGCGCGCCTCGGCCTCTTCCTCCAGCCGTCGCACGCCGGGCAGGCGCAGCGCGTCGCGCAGGAAGCCCGCATGCTGGTGGGTGTGCGTGCCCACGCGCACGTTCTCGCGCACCGTCATGCTGGCGAAGAGCGCCAGGTTCTGGAAGGTGCGGCCGATGCCCAGCGCCGCCATGCGGTGGCGCGGCAGCGTGTCCAGCGCGCGGCCGGCGAACGCGATGCGCCCGGCCTGCCAGCCGTACAGGCGCGAGAGGCAGTTGAACAGCGTGCTCTTGCCCGCGCCGTTGGGGCCGATGAGGCCGCAGACCTGGCCGGCGGCCACGTCGAAGCCCACGCGGTCGAGCGCCACGATGCCGCCGAAGCGCACCGACAGCCCCTCGATGCGCAGCAGGGGCGTGGCGGCGGCGTGTGTGTCTCCGAAGTCCTGGGTCATGGAAGTCCTGCCCTGGTGTTGTGATGGAAGGGCCGGCGCGCGCCGCGCACGCCGGTCCGTGGGGCCTCGCTGACGGGCCCCGGCGTCAGCGTGCGCTCAGAGCCGCTCGACGATGGTCACGTTGGCCATGCCGCCGCCTTCGCACATGGTCTGCAGACCATAGCGGCCGCCGCGGTCGTGCAGGGCATGGACGAGCGTGGTCATCAGCTTGGTGCCCGAGGCGCCCAGCGGATGGCCCAGGGCGATGGCGCCGCCGTTGACGTTCAGGCGCGCCGGGTCGGCGCCCGTCACCTGCAGCCAGGCCAGCGGCACGGGCGCGAAGGCCTCGTTGACCTCGAACAGATCGATGTCGTCGATCTTCATGCCGGCCTTCTGCAGCGCGCGCTGCGTGGCGGGGATGGGTGCCTCGAGCATGATCACCGGGTCGTGGCCGATCATCGTCATGTGGTGGATGCGCGCGAGCGGCTTGACGCCCAGCGCCTTGAGGCCACGCTCGTTGACCACCATCACGCCGGTGGCGCCGTCGCAGATCTGGCTGGCGGTGGCCGCCGTGCAGCGGCCGCCCTCCTGGATCAGCTTGACACCGGCGATGCCCTCCAGCGTCGCGTTGAAGCGGATGCCCTCGTCCACCGCATGCGGCTGGCCCTCGCCCTCGGCGCCGCCTTCGGCGCTGCGGGCCTCGACCGCCAGGATCTCCTTGGCGAAGCGGCCCTCGTGGGTGGCCGCCACGGCACGCTGGTGGCTCTGCAGCGCGTAGACGTCGAGCTGCTCCTTCGACAGGCCGTACTTCTTGGCCATCATCTCGGCGCCCATGAACTGGCTGAACTCCACGCCGGGATAGCGCTTCTGCATGGCCGGGCTCATGTAGCCGCCCAGGCCGGCCTTGAGCGGCAGCGCGTTGGGCGTGAACATGGGCACGCGCGACATGCTCTCCACGCCGGCGGCGATCACCACGTCCATGCTGCCGCTCATCACCGCCTGGGCCGCGAAATGCAGCGCCTGCTGCGAGGAGCCGCACTGCCGGTCGACCGACGTGCCCGGCACCGACTCGGGCAGCGACGAGGCCAGCACCGCATTGCGCGCCACGTTGGTGGCCTGCTGGCCCACCTGGCTGACGCAGCCCATGATCACGTCCTCGACCAGGGCGGGATCGGCGTCGGCGCGGCGCACCAGCTCGTCGATCACCTGGGCCGCCAGGTCCACCGGGTGCCAGCCCGAGAGTCTGCCGCCGCGCCGGCCGCCGGCGGTGCGGGTGGCGGCGACGATGAATGCTTCTGCCATGGTGTCTCCAGTCTCCAGTGCGGTTCGTCGGAAGTCCGCGTGGATTCTGGGCGGCGAGGGCGGCGGCGTCGCTCGTCCGAAGCGACGAATTTCGAGGGCCGCGGACCGCGGCGGCCCCTCTCAGGCTGCCCGCGCCAGCACCCGGGCGGCGTGCTGCAGCGCCGAAGCCGGCGCATGCCCGGCGGGCGGGGGGCCGAGCCGCAACGCATCGCGCGCCAGCAGGCGGCCCCGGCGGTGGGCCTGGGCCGGACTGCGCATGGGCCGGGCCAGCCGACGCAGCCAGGCCTGCGCGCGGCGACGGTCGGCGGGCGGCAGCGCGTCCTGCGCCAGCAGCTGCCCAAGCGCGAGCACCGCCTGCCCCGTGGCCAGCACGGCCAGGCCTTGGCGTGCGCCATGCTCCGGCGCCAGGCCGGCCGCATCGGCGCAGCGGACCAGGCGCAGCACGCGGTGCTGCAATCGGGCCCGCCACACCGCGGCCCGTCGCCACGCCTGCGGCTGCGCGGCCATGGCCGAGACCTCCGCCTGCATCAGCGTCGACAGCTGCGCATAGCGGCGGCGCCCGCCCGGCGGAAAGACGAGGCGGAAGGCCGCCAGCGCCACCAGCGGCCCGGCCACCACCGCCGCCGCCTCGGCCAGCCCCGTCGGCCAGGCGAACGCCCGGGCATGCATGGGCTGCAGGAGCAGCAGGCCGACGAGGTTGAAGTCGAAGCCGAAGCGCGCCGTGCGCGGATGCGCCAGCACGAAGGCGCCGGCCAGCACCAGCGGCAGGCACATCAGCAGTCGCCCGGCCGCGCCGTCCACCCACGGCCAGAGCAAGGCCTGCACCGCCAGCGCCGCGGCGGCGCCGAGCAACTGGCCGCAGAAGACCGAGCGCATGATCCGCGCCGGGTCGTCGGCGGTGGAAAAGAGCGTGGTCATCACGGCCACGCCGAGCATGAGCAGGGGCGCCACCGGCCAGCCCGTGACCAGCCACAGCCCACCCATGAGGCCCAGCGTGACGAGGGAGCGCAGGAAGGTTTCGCGGGCAGCGATCCAGTCGCGGTGCAGCACGACGGTCGGTTCGAAGACGGCATGCAGCTCGGCACCGCGCGCGCGACGGGCCCCGGTGCCGGAACGCACTTCCGAGCCCTCGGGCCTTTCGGCGCTCCGGGCAGCCATGCCGAGGCGACGAAGCACGCCGGCCAGTTCGGCGTCCCGCGTTTCGGCGACTGCGGCGGCCTGCAATAGCAACGGCCCCACGGGTCGGCCGGCCGCCGCGGCGTCGAACACGCCCTGCAGGGCGGCCGCCAGCGGGGCACCGTCGACAGGTCCGGGCGGCTGTGCACCGGGCCACCACAGCAGAAGGCCGACCTGGGCGGTCAGCGCCCGGCGCAGCGCATGCACTTCGCGGCGTCCCCCGAGGCGTCCGGCGGCCTGCAGTTCCAGCCCTTCCTCCAGGCGCGCGAGTTCGCCCAGCTGGGCATCGCGGGAGGCCTGCGCGGGCGCCACGCCGGTGCGCGCCCAGGCGGCCAGCTCGTGCATCCGCTCTAGGCAGAGCATGCGTGTGCGAAGGTGCAGAGCATCGGCCGGCGGCCGCGCCGCGAAGCGCAGGCTCACGGCCAGCGCCACCACCACGCCCAGGCCGATGGTCAGCAGCCGGTCGAGGCCGAAGGCCACGATGTGCGCTGGCTGACCAGCGTCGAGCAGCGCCACCATCGCCGCCGAGTAGCCGGCCAGCAGGGTGCCGTAGCTGGCAAAGCCGCGCAGCAGCTGGCCCGCGCCCGCGCACAGCCCCGCCCACAGCGCCAGCCCGGGCACCAGCACCACCGGCGAGCCGTGGCCCAGGGCCACCAGCGCCACGCCGTAGACGGCACCGGCGGCCGTGCCCAGCAGGCGGTACAGGCTCTTTTCGATCAGGTGGCCACGCAGCGGCTGCGCCGCGATCCACACGGTCATGGCCGCCCATTGGGGATGGTCCAGGCCCAGCAGGCCCGCCAGCAGCAGCGCCATGCCCGAGCCGGCCGCGGTGCGCAGGGTGAACGCCAGGCGGGCGGGTTCGAAGCCGAGGCGGCGCGCGAGGCGTTCGAAGGAAGGGGCACCGGCGGCCGAAACGGCCGGGTGGGCCCTCATGCCCCGGACTCCAGGGCTGCGATGCCTTCGCCGATGCGGTCGAAGCCGTCGAGCAGCGCCTGCAGCTGGGCGTCGTCCAGCCCGGCGAGCATGCGGCCTTCCACCCGGTCCAGCACCGTCTGGATGCGGCGCACCACCGCGCGCCCGTCGCGGGTGAGGAAGAGCCGCCAGGTGCGGCGGTCCTGCGGATCGTCGCGGCGCTCGATCCAGCCGGCGCGGGCATGCTGGTCCAGCAGCCGCACCAGGCTGGAGCCGTCGATGCCGATGCGCTCGGCCAGCTCCCGCTGCGTGAGCCCGCCGCCCGCCTCGGCCAGGTACATCAGCGGCGGCCAGCCCGCGTCGGTCAGGCCCAGGGCAGCAAGTTGCGCGTCCAACGCCCGGCGCCAGCGACGGGCCAGCACGACGAAACGCATGCCGAAGCGCTGGCGGGGCAGGGCGGGGGTGTCGTCATTCATGGGGCGGATGATAGGCCAATCATTTGGATCCCAACGATTTGGAGGGGATGGATCCCGACTCCGGGCCGGCCGCCCGCCGATGGGCGAAAGTCCCGCCGAGGAGCAGGCGGCGAGGTCTGTCGTTTGACAGTACGAGGCTCCGCTGACAGACTAGTTGTCTGACCAGTTCAACAGGGGAGCTTTTCGATGCACACATGGCCCGTCCAGGACGCCAAGGCGCGGTTCAGCGAATTCCTCGATGCCTGCCTGGCGCAAGGCCCGCAGATGGTGACCCGCCGTGGCGCCGAAGCGGCCGTGCTGGTGCCGGTGCAGGAATGGCGCCGGCTGCAGTCGGCGGCGCGTCCGTCGCTCAAGCAGCTGCTGCTGTCGGACGACGGCCGCACCGATCTGCTGGTGCCCGCTCGCGGCCAGGCGCGCAGGCGCAAGGTGGAGCCGCAGCGGTGACGCAGGGCTACCTGCTCGACACCAACGTCGTCTCCGAACTGCGCCGCCTGCGCCCGCACGGCGGGGTGGTCGCCTGGCTGAAGTCCCTGGACGATGCGCAGTTGCATCTTTCGGCGGTCTCGCTCGGCGAGATCCAGGCCGGCATCGAGCTGACGAAGGAGCAGGATGCGGCCAAGGCCCAGGAGATCGAGGCATGGCTCGCGCAGATCGCCAGCGCCTACAACGTCCTGCCCATGGACGCCGCGGCCTTCCGGGTCTGGGCGCGGCTGATGCACCGGAAGTCCGACACGCTCTACGAAGACGCCATGATCGCCGCCACCGCACAGATCCATGGCCTGACCGTGGCCACCCGCAACGTGGCGGACTTCAAGGCGCTGGCCGTCGAGGTGTTCAATCCCTTTGCGGCATCCTGAGCACTGCGGCACCGGCTACCGCGGCGCCATCCGGATCGCCCCGTCCAGCCGCACGCACTCCCCGTTGAAATAGCCGTTGGTGATCATCGTCTCGGCCAGGTGCGCGTACTCGGCCGGGTTGCCCAGCCGCTTGGGGAAGGGCACCGAGGCGGCCAGCGCCGCCTTCACGTTGTCGGGCGCGCCCTGCAGCAGCGGCGTGTCGAAGATGCCGGGCAGGATGGTGTTGACGCGGATGCCCTCGCCCATCAGGTCGCGGGCGATGGGCAGGGTCATGCCCGCGACGCCGGCCTTGCTGGCCGAATAGCTGGCCTGGCCCATCTGGCCGTCCACCGCGGCCACCGAGGCGGTGTTGACGATGGCGCCGCGCTCGCCATCGGCGAGCGGTTCCAGCGTCAGCATGCCGGCCGCCGACTTGGCGATGCAGCGGAACGTGCCCACCAGGTTGATCTGGATGATGCGGTCGAAGTTGGCCAGCGGAAAGTGCTTGATCTCGCCGGTGGCCTTGTCCCGGCTGGCGGTCTTGACGGCATTGCCGGTGCCGGCGCAGTTGACCAGCACCCGCTCCTGCCCGTGCGCGGCGCGGGCCTTGGCGAAGCCGGCATCGACCGAAGCCTCGTTGGTCACGTCGACGGCGCAGAACAGGCCGCCGATCTCGCGCGCCAGCGCCTCGCCGGCCGCTTCGTTGAGGTCGAACAGCGCGACCTTGACGCCGTGCGAGGCCAGCCGCCGCGCGGTGGCGGCGCCCAGGCCGGAGGCACCGCCGGTGACGACGGCGGCGATGGTGGCATCGAGTTGCATGAAGGGGCTCTCCTGTGTCGTGGTGAAGGGCGCCTGCCAAGGCGGCAGGCGACGGCGTGTGGGGGTTCAGAGCGGGTGGAAGCGCCGCTGCTGCGCCGCCATCTGCCGCAGCAGTTCGGGCGGCGCATAGGCGGGGCCGTGCGCGGCATGGGCCTCCAGCCGTTGAAGCAACTCGGCCGCACCCAGCCAGTCGGCGTACTGCAGCGGCCCGCCCAGCCAAGCCGGAAAGCCCACGCCCAGCAGCAGGGCCATGTCCAGCTCGGCGGCGCTGGCGACGCTGCCGTCCTCCAGCGCGGCGATGGCCTCGGCCAGCAGGGGCAGCATCAGGCGCTCCACGATGGCGTCGTCGGTCATGGGCGTGAAGCCGCCGGGCGCCAGGTCCGCCAGCAGGGCCTGGGCAGCGGGGTCGGCGCTGCGGCGCGGCTTGCCGGCCGCGTCGCGTTCGTAGCGGTAGAAGCCGGCGCCGCTCTTCTGGCCCAGCCGGCCGGCGCGCACCATGCGGTGCACCGGGTTGGCGTCGATGGCGCGCATGCGTGCGGGGTGGCCAGCGGTGATCACGTCGCCCACATGGGCGCCGGTGTCCATGCCCACCACGTCGTTGAGCCAGGCCGGGCCCATGGGCCAGCCGAAGGCCTCCATGGCGCGGTCGACGGCGGTGAAATCCACGCCCTCGGCCACCAGTTCGTTGAAGGCATTGAAGTAGGCGGTGAGCACGCGGTTGACCAGGAAGCCCGGACCGTCGGCCACCACGATGGGCGTCTTCTTCATGGCCAGGGCATAGGCCACCGCGGCGGCCACAGCCGCGTCGCTGGTCTGCGGGCCGCGCACGACCTCGACCAGCGGCATGGCCGGCACGGGGTTGAAGAAATGCATGCCGACCAGGTTCTGCGGCCGGGCCAGCGGCGTGGCGATGTCGGCCAGGCGCAGGCTGGAGGTGTTGGTGGCGATCAGCGCATCGGGCCGCAGCTGCGGCTCCAGCGCGGCCAGCACCTGCTGCTTGACCTCCAGCCGCTCGACGATGGCCTCGACCACCAGGTCCGCCGCATCCAGGCCCGCGTCGTCCAGCTGCGGCGTGATGGCGGCCAGCACCGCGTCGGCCTTGGCCTGCGACAAGCGGCCCGCCTGCACGCGGCGGCCCAGCTGTCTGGCAGCCTCGGTCATGCCCAGATCGAGCTGGTCGGCGCGGATGTCCTTCATGCGCACGGGAATGCCGGCCAGCGCGCTGCTGAAGGCGATGCCGCCGCCCATGATGCCGGCGCCAAGGACGGCGGCCCGGGCCGGCGCCTTTGCACCGGCGGCCTGCTTCTTCGCCGCCTTGCGCACGGCCTGTTCGTTGAGGAAGGTGCGCACCAGCGAGGCCGCCGCCTGCGTGCGCGCGACCCGGCCGAAGGCCTCGGCCTCCAGCCTCAGCGCCTCGTCGCGCGGCTGCGACGCGCCCTCGGCCATCATGGCCAGAGCCATGGGCGCGGCAGGCTGATGGCGACCCAGGCGCGGGGCCAGCTCTTCCAGCACCTGCTGCGCCGTGGCCGCGAAGGCAGCGGCATCGCCGGGCAGGGCACTGCGCTTGCGCGCGACCTGGGCGCGCCAGTCCACCTCGCCGGCGACGCAGCGGCGCAGCAGGGCCAGCGCCTCGTCGCGCAATGCATCGGGTTCGGCCACGGCCTCGACCACGCCAGCGGCACGGGCCGTGCGCGCATCGGCCGGCGTGCCGGTGGCGACCCAGCGCATGGCCGTCTCCAGTCCCGCCACGCGGGCCAGGCGCACGGTGCCGCCGAAGCCGGGAAAGAGGCCGAGCTTGACCTCGGGCACGCCCACCTGGGCCACGGTGGACATCACCCGCAGCGTGGCGGCCAGCGCCAGCTCCAGCCCACCGCCCAGCGCATAGCCGTTGATGGCGACCACGGTGGGCACCGGCAGATCTTCCAGCGCGACGAAGACCTCGTTGCTGCGGCGCACGCCCGCCGTGATGGCCTCGGCGCTCTGCTGGAAGGTGGCGCCGAACTCGGTGATGTCGGCGCCGACGATGAACACGTCCTTGGGGCTGGTGACCAGCACGCCCTGCAGGCCGGCGTCGGCCGCGAGCAGGGCCACGGCCTCGCGCAGCTCGGCGACGGTGCGGGCGTCGAACTTGTTGATGGCCTCGCCGCGGCGGTCGAAGACAAGCTCCACCAGCCCATCGGCCAGGGGGTGCAGGCGGATGCTGTTTCCTTCGAACACGGTGTTGTCTCCTGGGTGTCTCGGCCTTCGATGCCGGGGGCAGTCTAGGAATCGCCCCTTCTTGCGGCCATCGTCCAAACCGACGAAAGTGGCCGGCCGCCGCCGCGCGGCCCTTGTCACTCCGCGCCACGCGCGCCGCCTCGTCCCATGTCCGCCCCGCCGCCTTCCGTGCCCGTCCAGCCCGCCAAGCTCAGCCCACCCGCACCGCCTGCGGCGCAGGTGCTGCGGCAGGCCATCGCGCGGCAGGTGCACGAGGCGGCCCGCGCCCGGTTGCTGCTGGTGCGCGCGCCGGCCGGCTTCGGCAAGACCACCGCCATGCGCCAGATGCGCGACCGCTTCGAGGCCGAGGGCATCGCCACCGCCTGGCTCACGCTGGACAGCGCCGACAACGACGTGCCGCGCTTTCTGCAAGGCCTGGGCGCGGCGGTGCAGGCCCTGGGCATCGAGCCCGCACCGGGCAGCGGCCGGGGCGACCCCATCGCAGCCCTGGGCCATGACGCGCTGCCCTTCGCGCTCTTCCTCGACGACTTCGAGGTGCTGCAGTCGCCCGCCGTCATCGGCCTGGTGCGGCAACTGCTCGACGGCCTGCCGCGCCAGGCCCAGCTGGTGATCGGCTCGCGCAGCCTGCCCGATCTGGGCCTGGGTCGACTGCGGGCCCGCGGCCAGCTGCTGGAGATCGATGCCGCCCTGCTGCGCTTCTCGGCCGCCGAGGCCGAGGAGTTCTTCCGCCTGCGCGGCAAGGCGCTGCCACGCGACACGCTGGAGCGCCTGCTGGCCAAGACCGAGGGCTGGGCCGGCGCGCTGTGGCTGGCCTCGCTGGCGCTGCAACGGCATGGCGCCGCGGGCAGCGACTTCGTCGAGCGCTTCTCGGGCTCCGACCGCGCCGTGGCCGATTACCTGGCCGAGGACGTGCTGGCCCAGCAGAGCGAGGAGGTGCGCGACTTCCTGCTGCGCACCAGCGTGCTGCGGGTGCTGGATGTGCAGGTGTGCGCCGCCGTGGCCCCGCGCGCCGATTGCACGGCGATGCTCGCGCAGCTGGAGGCCGGCCATCTTTTTCTGGCGCCCCTGGCCAGCGATGCGCGCAGCTACCGCTACCACAGCCTGTTCGCCGACTTCCTGCGCGCCCAACTGGCACGCGAGCGGCCCGGCGACGTGGCGCGGCTGCACCTGGCGGCCTCCGGCTGGTACGAGGCCCAGGGCCGGCCGGTGCCCGCCATCGACCATGCCATCGAGGGCGGCGACCATCCGCATGCGCTGGCCCTGCTGGCACGCCATGCCGAGCGCTTCCTGGAGGAAGGCCGCATGCGCCTGCTGGACCGCTGGTTCGCCGCGCTGCCGCCCGAGCAGCTGGCCGGCCAACCGCTGCTGCAGATGGTGGCCACCTGGGCCGAATGCTTCACCCGCGGCCCCTGGCAGGCGCTGCAACGGCTGCGCGCCAGCGGCTGCGAGACCAGCGAAGACGCCGCCGTGCGCGCCCATGTCAACGGCCTGCAGCCGCTGCTGCTGGCCATGCAGGACCATCCCGAGGACGCCTACCCGGTCGGCCAGGCGAACCTGCGGCGGCTGCCCACCTGCCGCGCCTTCGCCGACAGCGCGCTGGCCAATGCCATGGCCTACATCGTCTCGGTGATGGGCGAGCAGCACGAGGCCCACCGCCTGCTCGACGCCGCCCGCCGCAGCCAGGCCGGCAGCATCTTCAACCGCATGTACACCGAGGCCATGGAAGGCGTGCTCGATCTGGCCGAAGGCCGGCTGCGCCAGGCCGCCGCCCGCTTTCGCGTGGCCCTGTCCGCCACGCCGCGCAGCGCCTCTTACAACCCCACGCAGGGCAATGCCTGGGCCGGCGTGCTGCATGCCGGCGTGCTGTACGAAAGCGACGACCTGGCCGGCGCCGAGCACCTGCTGAGCGTGTACCTGCCGCTGGCCCGCGACGTCGGGCTGCCCGACCACGTGATCGCGGCCTACCGCATGCGTGCGCGCATCGCCTTCCTGCAGGGCGACGTGGACAGCGCCTTCCAGCTGCTGACCGAGCTCGAATACCTGGGCCACGACCGCCAGCTGCCGCGCGTGGTGGCCAGCGCCAAACTGGAGCACGCGCGCCTCCTGATGCTGCAGGGCAACCGCGACGCGGCCGCCGACATGCTGGAGCGCGCGGACGACGCCGCCGTGTGGGACCGCGTGCGCCGCCTCAACCTGCCGGCCCACCCGGTGGACGACATCGCCATCGGCCGCTGGCGCTGGCAGCTGCGCTTTGGCGATGCGGCAGGCGTGCGGCAGGCGCTGGCACCGGCCATCGCCGAGGCTGACACGCAGGCGCGGCGGCACCGGGCGCTCAAGCTGCGTGTGCTGCTGGCGCTGGCCCAGGCGCGCGAAGGGGCGGCAGCCGAGGCGCAGACGACGCTCGCCGCCGTGCTGGCCGAGACCGCACGTGAAGGCTTCGTGCGGCTGCTGCTGGACGAGGGGCCCGCGCTGGCACCGCTGCTGCGCGCCCTGCAGGCCGACCGGGCGCGGCTGGACGAGGCGGGCCCCATCTATGCCGACCATGTGGCGCGCCTGGCCGCCGCCTTCGGCGAGGTGCACGAGGACGAGCCGGCGGCCGGCGACGCAGCGCCCGCGCCCCTGGCCGAGCCGCTGACCCGCAAGGAGATCCGCGTGCTGGAACTGCTGGCCGCCGGCTATTCCAACGCGGCCATGGCCGAGAAGCTGTTCGTCTCGGACAGCACCGTGCGCACCCACCTGCGCAACATCAACCTCAAGCTCGGCGCCCGCAGCCGCACGCAGGCGGTGGCGCTGGCGCGGCAGGCGGGCGTGGTGCGGTAGGACGGACGCCTTGTCGGCCGCGGACCTATTCAACCGGGAGCCTCGCCCATGACCGATCTCTCCTCCTCCTCTCACCAGGACACTGGCGTCCACTACGCCGCCGACGGCCCCGTCTGCACCATCACGCTTGACCGCCCGCACAAGCGCAACGCCGTCGACGGCGCCACCGCCAAAGCGCTGCGCGCCGCCTTCGAACGCTTCGAGGCCGACGATGCCCTGCGGGTGGCGGTGCTCACCGGCGCCGGTGGCCACTTCTGTGCGGGCGCCGACCTGGCGGCCGCCACCGACCCGGCCGCGCGCAATGCGCTCGATGCCCGCGGTGAGGGCCCCGGCCCCATGGGCCCGACGCGCATGGCGCTGGCCAAACCGCTGATCGCCGCCATCGAGGGCTACGCCGTGGCCGGCGGCCTGGAACTGGCCCTGCTGGCCGACCTGCGCGTGGCCGCCGACGACGCGGTGATGGGCGTCTTCTGCCGCCGCTGGGGCGTGCCGCTGATCGACGGCGGCACCGTGCGGCTGCCGCGCCTGATCGGCATGGGCCGGGCGATGGACCTGATCCTCAGCGGGCGGCCCGTGCCCGCGGGCGAGGCGCTGGCGATGGGCCTGGTCAACCGCGTGGTGCCCCGTGGCGACGCCCTGGCCGCCGCCCAGGCCTGGGCGCGCGAGCTGGCGGCCTTTCCGCAGCAATGCATGCGGGCCGACCGCCGCTCCGCCTATGCGCAGTGGGACCTGCCGCTGGACGAGGCACTGCGGCAGGAGGGCGCGAACGGCGTGCCGATGTTCTTTGCCGAGGGTGAGGCGGGCGCTGCGCGCTTTGCGGCGGGGGCGGGGCGGCACGGGCGCTTCGGCGAGGCGCCGCCGGCCAGCGACCCGGCCTGAGCCTGGCGCAGCGCCTTGGCCGCTGCGCCAGTGGCCCAGAGGCCAAGGCGCCTCCTATGATGCGCCGCTCCTGCCTATCCTCCGCCCTCGGCGCGCCTCCAACCCATGCTCAACGGCCTCTGGCTGTCCTTCTTCCTCGTCGCCGCCGTGGCGGGCTTTTCGCGCTGGCTGGTGGGTGGCGACGCGACGGTCTTCGCCGCCATGGTCGAGGCACTGTTCGCCATGGCCAGGATGTCGGTGGAGATCATGCTGCTGCTCTTCGGCACGCTCACGCTGTGGCTCGGCTTCCTGCGCATCGCCGAAGCGGCCGGCCTGGTGGCGCTGATGGCGCGGGCGCTGGGGCCGCTCTTTCGGCGGCTGATGCCCGAAGTGCCGGCCGGCCATCCGGCACTGGGGCTCATCACCATGAACTTCGCGGCCAATGCGCTGGGCCTGGACAACGCGGCCACGCCCATCGGCCTGAAGGCCATGCGGGAGCTGCAGACGCTCAACCCACAGCCCGACACGGCCAGCAATGCGCAGATCCTGTTCCTGGTGCTCAACGCGTCCTCGCTCACGCTGCTGCCGGTGACCATCTTCATGTACCGCGCACAGCAGGGCGCGGCCGATCCGACGCTGGTCTTCCTGCCCATCCTGCTGGCGACCAGCGCGTCGACGCTGGTGGGGCTGCTGTCGGTGGCGCTGGTGCAGCGCCTGAAACTGTGGGATCCGGTGGTGCTGGCCTACCTGCTGCCCGGCGCGGCGCTGCTGGCCGGCTTCATGGCGCTGCTGGCCACGCTGTCGGCGCAGGCGCTGGCGCAGCTCTCGTCGCTGATGGGCAACCTGGTGCTGTTCGGCATCGTCATCGTCTTCCTCGTGGTCGGCGCGCTCAGGCGGGTGGCGGTGTACGACCGCTTCATCGAGGGCGCCAAGGAAGGCTTCGACGTGGCCAAGGGCCTGCTGCCCTACCTGGTGGCCATGCTCTGCGCCATCGGCGTGCTGCGGGCCTCGGGCGCGCTGGACCTGCTGCTGGACGGCATCCGCTGGTGCGTGGCCCAGACCGGGTGGGACACGCGCTTCGTCGATGCGCTGCCCACCGCGCTGGTCAAGCCCTTCTCGGGCAGCGCGGCGCGGGCGCTGCTGATCGAGACCATGAAGACCCACGGTGTGGACAGCTTCCCCGCGCTGGTGGCCGCCACCATCCAGGGGAGCACCGAGACCACCTTCTACGTGCTGGCGGTGTACTTCGGCGCGGTGGGCATCCAGCGGGCGCGGCACGCGGTGGGCTGTGCGTTGCTGGCCGAGCTGGCGGGCGTGGTGGCCGCGATCGCCGTCTGCTACTGGTTCTTCGGCTGAGGCGCCGGGCCTTCTTCAGCCCCCTTCATCGGCCAGCGGCGCGCAGCGCCTGACGCCTGCATCTGCACCTGCCTGACCCTGTCACTGCCCCCGGCAAGCGGCCTGCGGGACAATGCCGGCCGACCGCCTCCCGCCACCAGGCCCTCTTCCGTGACCGCACCCCTCCAGGCCCAAGCGCCCGACTTTTCCGCCGCCGAGTTCCGCGCCGCCCTGGGCATGTTCGCCACCGGCGTGACCATCATCACGGCGCGGGCCGCCGATGGACGGCTGGTGGGTTTCACGGCCAACTCCTTCAACTCGGTGTCGCTGACGCCGCCGCTGGTGCTGTGGAGCCTGGCGCGCAGCGCGGGTTCGATGCCCGACCTCAGCGCGGGCTCGCACTACGCGGTCAACATCCTGGCCGCCAGCCAGAAGGCGCTGGCCGAGCGCTTCGCCGCACGCGGAGTGGACCGCTGGGAGGGCGTGGACTGGGCCCCAGGCGTGGCCGGTGCGCCCGTGCTGGAGGGCTGCGTGGCCAGCTTCGAATGCTTCAACCGCAGCCGCTATGAAGAAGGCGACCACGTCATCTTCGTCGGCGAGGTGGAGCGCTGCGCGCATCGGGCCGGTGTGGCCCCGTTGCTCTTCCACGGCGGCCGCTTCTATACCGAGCACCCGCTGTAGGCGCGACGAATCCGGCCTCAGCCGCGACGGCGCATTGCGGCCAGCAGCCGCTCGGTTCGGGGACCGTAGGGCGGATGCAGCAGGCTGCCCAGCGACCAGCGCGACTGCACCAGCACCGCCTTCTCGTGCGTGAAGCGCAGGAAACCCGCCTCGCCATGGGAGGCGCCCCAGCCGCTGTCGCCCACGCCACCGAAGGGCAGGCGCGGATGGGCGATGTGCACCAGCGTGTCGTTGATGCTCACACCGCCGCTGGTGGTCTGCTGCAGCAGGGCATCGCGGGCCGCGCGATCCTCCCCGAACCAGTACAGCGCCAGCGGCCGTGGCCGCGCGTTGATGAACTGCACGGCCTGCTGCGCGTTCTCGCAGGCCAGCACGGGCAGCACCGGACCGAAGATCTCCTCCTGCATCAGCGCCATGTCGGGCGTGGCACCCAGCACCAGGCGCGGCGCCATCTGGCGCGCATCGGCACCGTCGGCGCCCAGCACGCGCACCTCGGCGCCTCGCGAGACGGCATCGTCCAGCAGGCGCGCCAGCCGCTGGGCGTGGCGGTCATCGATCAGCGCGGTGTAGTCGGGATTGCCGCCGACGGTCGGGAACATGCGCCCGGCGGCCCCCCCGATGGCATCCGCCAGTGCGGCATGCATGGCTGCCGGGGCGAGCAGGTAGTCGGGGGCAATGCAGGTCTGCCCGGCATTGAGCAGCTTGCCATGCGCGATGCGCGCTGCCGCTTCGTCGATGCGGCAGGACGGGTCGACGACGCAGGGAGACTTGCCGCCCAGCTCCAGCGTGGTGGGCGTGAGGTTGGCGGCCGCCGCCGCGGCCACGTGGCGGCCCACGGCGGTGGAGCCGGTGAAGAAGAGATGGTCGAAGGGCAGTCCGGCGAATTCCGCTGCCAGCGCGGCGTCGCCATTGACGACGCAGAACTCGTCGGCCTCGAAGTGGCGCGCCACCAGCTCGGCCGTGAGCGCCGAGGTGCGCGGCGTGCGCTCGCTGGGCTTGAGCATCACCCGGTTGCCGGCCGCCATGGCCGTGGCAGCAGGCCCAAGCGACAGCAGCAGCGGATAGTTCCAGGGCGAGAGCACGCCCACCACGCCCAGCGGTTGCCGCTGGATCCATGCACGCGCCGGTTGCAGGGTGAGCGGCGTGCGCACCCGGCGCGGCCGCGACCACGCGCGCAGATGGCGCAGCGCGTCGGCCACGCCTTCACGCAAGAGGAGCATGTCGGCGATCTCGGTCAGCGGTGCCGAGCGCACGCCGAAATCGGCCTGCACCGCCTGGGCGAGCGCCGCGCCGTGCTGCTGGAGCAGGCCGCGCATCCTCAGCAGGCGGTCGCGGCGCAGCGCGAGCGGCGTCTCCGGCTGGGCGCGGCTGGCGGCGTGCTGGGCGTCGAACATGGCGTGGAGCGCAGGCGTCATGGCAAGGGGCGGTGTCGAAGAAGGTGCCGCATGATGCCCCGTGCCCGAGGGCAGCGGTATGGAGCTGCCCACGGCCGCCGCACGCCACACCATCGCAGGGTCGCAGGACTCAGGTGGGACTGGCGGGCAGTCGGCGCCCGCCGCTGCTCAACCAGCCGGCGCCGTCGCAGCGGCGCCGTAGGTGGCCGCAAAGCGGGCCTGCAGGTAGGCCTGCGTCGTCACCGGCGCATGCCGCGGCGCTTCGCCGGGCGCCACGCAGCTGGGAATGGCGCTGACCAGCGCCTCCGGATTCGGGTCGAGGAAGAAGGCGATCGAGTAGCGCTCGGCGGCCGGTCGCACCACGCGATGGGGCGTCGACAGGTAGACGTCGTTGGTCCAGCGCATCAGGCAGTCGCCGATGTTGCAGACGAAGGCGCCGGGCAGGGGCGGCACGTCGATCCACTCGTCGCAGGCGCGGCCCTGCACCTGAAGGCCCGACACGCCATCGGTGGCCAGCAGCGTGACGTTGCCGTAGTCGGTGTGCGCACCCGCGCCCACGCCCTGGTCGGCCGCCTGCCCAGCGGGGTAGTGCAACAGGCGCAGTGTGGCCAGGGGTCGGTCGATCTTGTCGGCGAAGAAGTCCTCGGGCAGGCCCAGGTCCAGCGCGAAGGCCGCATGCAGGCGGCTGGCGGCGGCAAACACGGCATCGAAGTAGGCCTGCACCGGCGCGCGCCAGCCGGACAGGGCGGGCCAGGCATTGGGGGGACGGGTGGCCTCGTCGGTCCAGATGAGGTTGAAGGCCTCCTTCTGGTCGGCGCCGCGCTTCTCGTCCAGCGCCTCCACGCCCATGCCCACGTAGCCACGGTTGTGGCTGAGCGAGGCATAGGCCAGCGCGGCCTTGTCGGCCACCGGCTGGGCGAAGAAGTCGCGACTGGCGGCGAAGGCGCCGTCGATCACTTCGGCCGGCACGCCGTGGCCGGTGATGGCGAAGAAGCCGATGTCCCGGCAGGCGGCGCCCACCTCGGCCGCCACGCGGCGACGGGCGTCGGCATCGGGCGAGGCGAGGGCGGCGATGTTGATGACGGGGATGGTGGAGGCAGCGGTCATGGCGGCGGGCAAAGGCGTTGAGGAAGGTCGGCGGGCAATCGTGACGCGGCGGGCTGCGCGGGCAGGTTGGCGGGCCCTTCTAGCGTTGCAGGCTCAGCCGGTAGCGGAAGGTGTCGGCGCGGTAGACGGCGCTTTCCACATGCACCGGCGTGCCGGTCTGGTCATGCACGACGCGTTCCACCTCCAGCACGGGCGCGCCGGTTTCGAGCTTGAGCAGGCGGGCATCCGCCGCGCGGGCGGTGCCGGCGCCGATCTCCAGGTCGGCGCGCCCGACGGCGATGCCGCCCTCGTGCTCGAACACGTCGATCAGGTCGCGCTGGGAGAAGTCCACCCGCGACAGGCGCTCGCCCAGCGTGGCCAGCAGCCAGGAGTTGTTGACCGACAGCGGCTCGCGCTCCAGGTAGCGCACGGTCTGCAGGTGGTAGACGGTGGTGTTGCCTGACAGGCCCAGCTTCTGCGCCACGGCGGCGGGGGCCCGCACCTCGCGCCAGGCCAGGCGCTTGTTGCTGACGGCGCGCGCCTCGGCGGCCAGCGCCTCGTTCAGGCCCTGCAGGCGGTTGAGGCTCTGCGCCGCTTTCGGGTGCGAGACGAACGCACCCTTTCCGTGCAGCTTGACGATCAGGCCCTCGGCCTGCAGCGCGCCGAGCGCCTGGCGCACGGTGATCCGGCTGACGCCATGGGCCGCCTGCAACTCGGATTCGGACGGCAGCTTGTCGCCCGGTTTCAGTCGGGCGTCGAGGATGGCGGCGCGCAGTTCATCGCGCAGGCGGGCATGCAGCGACTGGGGAATCTCAGCCAAGGCGCGGCCCTTCCGCACGGCTGGCATGCCGCTTGCATCGCTTGTTATAACTTGTCATAACGAGTAGATTCTCGCACCGTCGAGGTGCTTTTCCATCCTTCAACACTGCCGAACGAGGAACGACCATGGCCCATCCCGCCCGCACCGCCCATTCCCTGAGCTCCACCCGCCGCACCCTGGCTGCCGCCCTGGCGGCGGGCATGGCCCTGGCCGCATGGCCCGGCGCCGCACAGGCCCAGGCCTGGCCGGCCAAACCGGTCACGCTGATCGTACCGTTCGCGGCCGGCGGCGGCGTCGATGCGACGGCCCGCCTGGTCAACGCCAAGCTGGGCGAGGTGCTGGGCCAGCCGGTGGTGATCGACAACGTGGCCGGGGCCGCCGGCACCATCGGCACGCAGAAGGCGGCCCGTGCGCCGGCCGACGGCTACACGCTGCTGTTCGCCGTGGCCAGCCCGCTCAACGTGGCACCGCTGGTGGCGCCCTCGGCCGTGCGCTACGACACCTTCAAGGACTTCGCGCCCATCGCCACCGTCGGCTTCTCGCCCTTCGTGCTGGTCGGCAAGCCGCAGCTGCCGGCGCAGAGTGCCGCCGAGCTGATCACGTACGCCAAGGCGCACCCGGGGCAGCTGAATTTCGGCACCGACGGCGTGGGTACCTCGCTGCATGTGACGGCCGAGCTCATCAAGCAGCGCGCCGGCATCGACATCGTGCATGTGCCCTACAAGTCGGGCCCGCAGGTGCTGACCGACGTGGCCGGCGGCCAGCTGGACCTGGCGGTGCTGCCGCTGTCGCTGGCGTTGCCCTTCATCAAGGACGGCAAGGTCAAGGGCCTGGGCGTCACCTCCGCCGCCCGCGCGCCCATCGCGCCGCAGGTGCCGGCCCTGGCCGAGACGCCGGCCCTGAAGGGCTTCGAGCTGGACTCCTGGCTGGGCATCCTGGCGCCCGCCAACGTGCCGGCCCCAGTCGCCGCGAAGCTGGCCGAGGCCATCCAGACCACGATGAAGGACCCCGAGGTGGTGCGCCGCCTGGGCGAGATCGCCGTGCGCCCCGTGGTGACCACCGGCCCGGCCTTCGGCGACTACCTGAAGAAGGAGCGCCAGACCATTCAGGACGTCGTGAACAAAGCCGGCATCAAGGCCGAATGACGATGAGGCCACCGACATGCCGCTGATCGCCCACGCCTGGATCGTCACGCCGCTGCTGCTGGCGGCCGGCGCGCTGATCGGCGCGACGGGCATCGGTGGCGTGCTGGTGGTGCCGCTCTTGACCACGCTGGGCGGCGTGCCGGCACCGCAGGCCATCGCGGCCTCGTCGCTGGCCTTCCTGCTGCCGGCGCTGGTGGCGCTCGGCCCCCTGCGGCAGCGGCCCGAACTGGCGCACCGCTGCGTGCCGCTGCTCGCGGGTGCGCTCGTGGGTGCGGTGGTCGGCGCGCTGGTGGTGCGCTGGCTGCCGGTGCAGGTGCTGCTGGCCGGCGTCACGGCGCTGGTGCTGCTGGCAGGCTGGCGCGGGCTGCGGCCGGCGTCGGCCGGCGTCCACGAAGGCGCACCGACGCTGGGCAGCGGGGCGCTCGCGGCGCTGGGTGCGGCGGTCGGTGCCGGCTCGGCGCTGACGGGCACCGGCGGCCCGGTGCTGCTGCTGCCGCTGCTGATGCTGCTGCGCCAGCCGCTGGTCTTCGCGGTCGCCGCGGCGCAGGCGGTGCAGCTGCCGGTGGCCGTGTCCGCCAGCACCGTCCACGCGCTGGCCGGCCGGCTGGACTGGCGACTGGCACTGATGTGCGGCCTGCTGCTGATGGCCGGAAGCCTGCTGGGCCAGCGCGCCGCGCGGCGGCTGCCCATCGCCCAACTGCAACGCGGCGTGGCCGTGCTGCTGCTGGCCACGGGTGGCTGGTTCGCCCTGCTGATCCTGAAGTGACACGTCCTTTCTGCGCCACGTTGTGAGCGCGCCTTTCCGAGCACCTTCTCCCATGCTGTCCGTTGACCAACTCCGCTCCGCCGGCGATGCCCCGCTCCTGATCGCCCCCGGCCACCTGCTGCAGCGGGGCGGCATGAGGCAGGGCCTGGCCGTCGCCGTGCAGAACGGCCGCTTCACGCAGGTCGGCCCCGTCGACGAGGTGCGGGCCGCCCATCCGGGCCTGCCGGTGCACGAGGCCCCGAACCATCTGCTGATGCCCGGCCTCATCGACATCCACACCCACCTCACGCAGGCCTTCGGCAAGTCGCTGGCCTTCGGCGAGCCGTCGGAGATCTTCCGCCGCATCTGGGTGCCGATGGAAGGCGTGCTGGACGAGCACGCCGCCTACCTGTCGGCCAAACTGGCCGCGCTGGAGTCGCTGCGCGGCGGCTTCACCACCGTGGTCGATGCCGGCACGCGCTCCGAAGAGGGCCTGGGCGGCGTGGCACGCGCCGCGCGCGAGGTGGGCATCCGCTGCGTGCTGGGCCTGATCTGCAACGACGCCGGCAACACCGAGGGCGAGGCCGGCGCGCGCCGCATCCTCGACCGCGCGGCGGGCTTCCTCGCCGCGCACGAGCACGATCCGCTGGTGCATCCGTCATTGG
This sequence comes from Pseudacidovorax sp. 1753, assembly GCF_040544975.1. Taxonomy (NCBI): domain Bacteria; kingdom Pseudomonadati; phylum Pseudomonadota; class Betaproteobacteria; order Burkholderiales; family Comamonadaceae; genus Pseudacidovorax; species Pseudacidovorax sp. 1753. Next base: position 107,796 of record NZ_JBEPKY010000004.1, read on the forward strand.
CCATCTCCATCCCCGAGGCGGCCACCGACCGCATGCTGCGCGACGTGGCCGCGCTCACCCGCGAAGCCGGCGTGCGCTTCCAGACCCATGTGAACGAGCACCTGGCCGCCGTCGAGCGCTCGCTGGTCGCACGCGGCCTGCGTCCGCTGGAGTTGCTGCACGCCGTGGGCGCACTCAACGAGAGCGCGCTGCTCGCCCATGCCACGCTGCTGACTCCGCGCGAGCTGGGCCTGCTGCGCGACAGCGGCGCCGCCGTGGCCTACAACCCCGTGGCCAGCGCCTGGAAGGGCAATGCCGTGCTCGACGCCGGCCTCTTGCAGATGCTGGGCGTGCCCTTCGGCCTGGGCACCGACGGCACGCGCGCCGATGCGCTGCGCCTGATGGACGCCGCCGAGATGGCCCAGCGCCTGACCCAGGGCATCGCCAAGGGCGACTCCTCCTGCGGCGGCGGCTGGACCTGGCTGGACCATGCTGCGCACGAAGGCGCGCGCGCCGCGGGCCTGGGCCACATCACCGGCCGCATCGATGCAGGCCACGCGGCCGACTTCCTGCTGCTCGACGTCGACGTGCCCGAGTTCGTGCCCAGCTGGGACCTGGGTTGGGAGCTGGTGCGCTTCGCCAACCGCGACCAGATCGATGCCGTCTTCGTGCAGGGCGCACTGCGGCTGTGGCAGGGCTGGCCGGTGGACTGGGACGCCCGCGCGCTGATGCGCGAGGTGGCCACCATCGCGCGGCGCGACGTGGCAAGGGCGCCCATCCAGCGGGTGCATGCCACCTCGGACGCACACCGTGCACAGGCCCTGCACGCGCCCAGCAGCTTTTAGCCCCGCGGGCTAGGATCGGCGGCTGACCCCAGAAGACCGCCGAGACAACGCCGCCCGCTGCATGACCGATCGCAAAGACCACCTCGACACCCGAGCCCTCCTGATCCTCGTCGCCTGCTGTGCGTTCTGGGGCCTGCAGCAGATCCTCATCAAGACCACCGTGGCGGAGGTGCCGCCCATGTGGCAGGCCACGCTGCGCATGGTGGGGGCCACCGTGCTGCTGCTGCTGTGGTGCGCGGTGCGCGGCGTGGCGCTGTTCCGGCGCGACGGGACGCTGGCGGCCGGGCTGCTGGCGGGGCTGCTGTTTTCCGGCGAGTTCATCTGCATCTACCTGGGCCTGCAGCTGACCACCGCCTCGCGGCTCACCGTCTTCCTCTACACCTCGCCCTTCTTCGTGGCCCTGCTGCTGCCGCGGCTGGTGCCGGCCGAACGGCTGCGGGGCGTGCAGTGGATCGGCCTGGCCCTGGCCTTCGCGGCCGTGGTGGTGGCCTTCAGCGAAAGCCTGGGCCATGCCCAGCCCGGGCAGTTGCGGGGCGACGCGCTGGCCCTGCTGGCGGGCCTGCTGTGGGGGCTGACCACGCTGGTGATCCGCAGCAGCCGGCTGGCCACCGCCAGTGCCGAGAAGACGCTGTTCTATCAACTGGCCGTCACGGCCGTGGTGGTACCGGTGGCCTCGCTGGTGCGCGGCGAGACCTGGGGCCTGGGCTATTCGGCCTACGCCTGGACCTCCATCGCGGCCCAGACCTTCATCGGTGCCTTCGCCAGCTACCTGGCCTGGATGTGGCTGCTGCGGCACTACCCGGCCACCCGCATCTCCCCCTTCACCTTCCTCACGCCGCTGTTCGCGCTGCTCTTCGGCGTGCTGCTGCTGCGCGAGCCGCTGACGGCGCAGCTGGTGGCGGCGTTGGCCGGTGTATCGGTGGGGCTGGTGTTGCTGAACCGCAGAGGCTGAAGCTCGACGTACAAACTGAAGAAAGTTTCTTCCATATGCAGGGGCGTCCGAACGGGCAGCCACCACCCCCTTTTCCATGAACAGCTCCCTCGACTTCCAGGCCGTCCTCGACGACATCGTCCACACCCTGCAGCCCGAGGCGGGGCGCGAGGGCAAGGTCGCCAGCTACATCCCCGCCCTGGCCCGCGTGGACGCCCACCGCTTCGGCATCGCGCTGCGCACCTGCGACGGCCACGAGGCCGTGGCAGGCGATGGCGATGTGCCTTTCTCGATCCAGAGCATCTCCAAGCTCTTCTCGCTCACGCTGGCCATGCGGCACATGCCCGAGGCCGAACTGTGGGCGCGCATCGGGCGCGAGCCTTCGGGCAATCCCTTCAACTCGCTGGTGCAGCTGGAGAGCGAGCAGGGCAAGCCGCGCAATCCCTTCATCAATGCCGGCGCCATCGCGGTGGCCGACCGCATCGTCGACCTCTACGGCGCCGATGCGCGGGACACGCTGCGCGGCTTCCTGAGCCACCTCGCGGGCGAGCCGGTCGTCTTCGACGAGGAGGTCGCCGCCTCCGAGGCCGCCACCGGCCACCGCAACCTGGCGCTGGCCCATTTCATGAAGAGCTTCGGCAAGCTGGACCACCCGGTGGCCGAGGTGCTGGACCTGTACTTCCACCAGTGCGCGCTGGCCCTGAGCTGCCGCCAGCTGGCCCGCGCGGCTGGCTACCTGGCACGCGATGGCGCGCATCCCTCCAATGCCGACGAGCAGGTGGTGACCGAGCGCCAGGCGCGCCGCATCAATGCGCTGATGCTCACCTGCGGCACCTACGACGCGGCGGGCGAATTCGCCTTCCGCATCGGGCTGCCCTGCAAGAGCGGCGTGGGCGGTGGCATCGTGGCCGTGGTGCCCGACCGGCTCACGCTGTGCGTGTGGTCGCCCGCGCTCGACGCCACGGGCAACTCGCACCTGGGCATGCGGGCGCTGGAACTGTTCGTGGCCCGCACCGGGCTTTCCGTTTTCTGAAGGAGCGAAGGATGAAGGTCGCAGTGATGGGCGCCGGCGCGGTCGGCTGCTACTACGGGGGCATGCTGGCCCGCGCGGGCCATTCGGTGGTTCTGATCGGCCGGCCCGTCCATGTGGAGGCGGTGCGCGCCAAGGGGCTGCGCATGCAGACCACGCGCTTCGACGAGCAGGTGCCGCTGCAGGCGGCGACCGGCCCCGAGGCCGTGGCCGGCGCCGACCTGGTGCTGTTCTGCGTCAAGTCGCCCGACACCGCGGCCGCAGGCGAACAGATTCGCGCGCATCTGCCGGCCGGTGCGCTGGTGCTGAGCCTGCAGAACGGCGTGGACAACGCCGAGCGCCTGCAGGCGGTGCTGCCGCAGCAGATGGTGGTGCCGGCCGTGGTCTACGTCGCCACCGAGATGGAAGGACCCGGCCATCTGCGTCACCACGGCCGCGGCGAACTGGTGATCGGCCCGTCGGCGCGCAGTGCCGACGTCGCGGCCCTGCTGGAGGCCGCCGGCGTGCCCACCGAGGTGTCGGCGCAGGCCATCGGCGCGCTGTGGGCCAAGCTGATCCTCAATGCCGCCTACAACGCGCTGTCGGCCATCACGCGCCAGCCCTACGGCGTGCTCTACCCCGCGCCGGGCATCCTGCCGACGCTGCGTGCCATCGCCGACGAATGCCTGGCGGTGGCCCGCGCCGATGGCGTGCAGGTGCCGGGCGATCCGTATGCGGCGGTGGACGCCATCGCGGCCACCATGCCGGCGCAGTTCTCCTCCACCGCGCAGGACCTGATGCGCGGCAAGCCCACCGAGATCGACCACATCAACGGCTACGTGGTGCGCCGCGGCGATGCACTGGGCGTGCCGGTGCCGCTGAACCGCCTGCTGCACAGCGTGGTCCGGCTGCTGGAGACGCCGCCGGCGGCACGATGAACCGCAACCTCTGGCTGCTGACGGCCCTGCAGGGGCTGTTCCTCACCAACAACGTGACCTTCATCGCCATCAACGGCCTGGTGGGGCTGGCCCTCGCGCCCCATGGCTGGATGGCGACCTTGCCGGTCATGGGCTATGTGGTGGGCGGCGCGCTGTTCACCGCGCCGGTGGCCTGGGTGCAGGGGCGCCTCGGGCGCAAGACGGGCTTCTTCCTCGGCCTGCTCGTGGCGCTGGGCTCGGCCCTGCTGTGCGCCTTCGCGGCCTTCACGCGCCAGTTCTGGCTGCTGTGCGCCGCCACGCTGCTGGCGGGCTACTACTCGGCCAACGGCCAGCTCTACCGCTTCACTTCGGCCGAGCTGTGCGCGCCGGCCATGCGCAGCAAGGCGGTGTCGTACGTGATGGCGGGTGGGCTGATCGGCGCCATCGTCGGGCCCAACCTGGCGGCCCGCACGCGCGACCTCACGGCCGCGCCCTTCGTCGGCGCCTACCTGGCGCTGGCGGTGGTCGCGCTGCTGGCCATGGGCCTGCTGGCCCTGATGCGCTTTCCGCCGCCGCTGGCCACCTCTTCGGCCTCCGCCGGCCGCAGCGTGGCGCAACTGCTGCGGCAGCCCACCTTCCTGGTTGCGGCGATGGGCGGCGCGCTGGCCTATGGCGTGATGAACCTGCTGATGGCGGCCACGCCGCTGGCCATGCAGCAGTGCGGCCTGCCCTTCTCGGACGCGGCCTTCGTGCTGGAGTGGCATGTGATCGGCATGTTCGCGCCCGGCTTCTTCACCGGCCACCTGATCCAGCGCTTCGGCACGCTGCCGATCATGGGCACGGGCGTGCTGCTGAACATGCTGTGCGTGGCCATCGCGCTGTCGGGCGTGGAACTGCACCACTTCACCATCGCGCTCTTCCTGCTGGGCGTGGGCTGGAACTTCCTGTTCACCGGCAGCACCACGCTCTCGCTGCAATCGCACACGCCGCAGGAGCGCAACCGGGCGCAGGGGGCGATGAACTTCCTGCAGTTCGCCGTGCTGGCGGGCACCTCCTTCGCGTCGGGTGCCCTGGTCACCACGCGGGGTTGGACGCTGCTGAACCTGGGCTCGCTGCTGCCGCTGGGCCTGATCGCGGCGGCGCTGCTGTGGCTGGGGCTGCGTCCGGCTCAACCTTCCGGCAGCGCGGCGAACCAGTCGCGGTAGGGCGTGTTGCGGGCCATGCGGCGGTTGAAGTCGGGCGCGCCGTCGGTCCACCACACGGGCCCGCGCTCGCCCAGGGCCCGCTTGGCCTGGTCGACCTGTTGGCGCGCGGCCTGGCGTTCGGCTTCGGAGCGACGGCCGCGCAGGGCACGGCGGGCGTCCATCAGTTGGCGCAAGAGGGCATCGCGCTTGTCTTGCGGCAGGTCCGGGTTGGCCTTGCGCCAGAGCCGGCCCCGCACGACGAAGTAGCGCCCGTCGGGCGTGGTGGGATGGCCGCCGGTGTGTGCACCAGCGGCGGCGGCCGAGCTCGTGCGGCCCAGCCGGATCGGGCCGCGCAACGCCGCTTCGGGTGACAAAGCTCGGCCATGCTGGCGGATCTCCAGATTGCCCTGCCTCGCCATCTCGATGGCAACAGCCCGGACCTGCGGCATGAGCGGTCGCCAATCGTCCGCCGACAGCGCACGGGCCACCTCCGAGGGGCAGACCGTCGCCTCGGTGGCACGGCGTTCAAGCAGGTCGGCGATGGTGAGGCGGACGGTGGCGTCGGTCGGGCGCATGACGGCATCGTCACACGGGCGGGCCCCCCACGCTGTCGGCGGACGCCGGGCCCAGATCCAGCCTCTTCCACGCCGCCATCACCTCGATCTGCTTGCGCAGCCAGTCCTCGGGCGCCACGCTGGTTCCCCAATGGTGCAGGCGCCCGACGCCCTCGCCCAGGTTCCAGAGATGGCGCAGCTGGATGAACAACGGCAGGGCCGCCAGATCCGCGTCGGTGATCAAGCCACCCGCAGCGCGGTAGCCGGCCAGATAGTGCGTCCAGCGCTCGCGCAGCAGGTCGTCGGCTTCGCGCAGGCCCTTGCGGAGCAGGTAGGACCAAGGCATCACGCCCAGGTCGTAGGCCAGGAAGCCCGGCCCCGCATCGTCGAAGTCGAAGAGGACCGCGCGCTTGCTGCCCGCTTCGTCGGCCACCACATGGTTGTTGAAACCATGGGTGTCGCCGTGGCACAGCACGCGGGTCAGCGCGGGCTCGGCCGCGGCAAGCTCCTCCAGCAAGGAACCGATCAGCGATTCGTAGCTGGCGAGCACGCCGGCATCGAGGCCGGGATAGGCCCGCAACCAGGCGAGCGTGCGGCCGGCCAAGCCGTGGCCATCGAGTGCGTAGAGGCTGGGCGGGCCGGCGTAGTCCCGCGCGGCGGCATGCATGCGGGCCAGCACCTCGCCGGTCGCGGCGAAGTCGTCCAGAGCGTCCGGCACGGCGCCTTCGACGTGGTGGAAGAGTGCCAACCCGCGCTCGCCTTCGGGACACGGCAGACGCACATGCGAGCCGCCCGCCGTCGTATCGACGGGGGCGGCCACGCCCACGCCGCGGCCTTGCAGGTGCTTCAGCAGCGCGGTCTCGAAATCGACGTTGAAGGGGCCACGCGGGCGGATGGTGTAGAGCCGCGCCACGTGGCGCACGCCACCCGCCACGCGCAGGGCGTAGTTGTCATTGAGACCACGGCGGATCAGCACACAGTGCTCCACCGCCAACCCATAGTGCCGCTGCGCCCAGCCCGCCACGGAACGCGCGGCGACGGTGGTGTGGGTGGGGACAAGCTCGGGATCGCACGCGTCGGAAGTGGCCATGGTTCGCTTTCTGCAGCCCATGCCGACCCGCGGCGGATGCACGCAGGTCGACACGGGGCGCGGAGTCTAAGTGGCACCGGCTTCGGCGATGCCAAAGACGCGCGCTCACCATGGCCCACCCCAACGACTTCGAGCAACTGTCGTCAGGCAACCGCCGGCTCGGCCACCTTGTCAGCCGCCGCGGGTGCCGGCCCCACGTACACCGACTGCGGCCGGATCAGCCGCCCGCGCTGCACCTGCTCGCGCGCATGCGCCACCCAGCCGCCGACCCGGCCGGCCGCGAAGACGGCGGTGAAGGCCTCGCGCGGCAGGCCCACGGCTTCGAGCAGCAGGGCGGTGTAGAACTCGACATTGGTCTCCAGCACGCGGCCCGGCTTGCGGGCCTGCAGCGAGGCGAGGGCGGCGCGCTCCACCGCCTCGGCCAGCGCGACGCGGCCGGCCTCCACGCCGCCGGCCTGAGCAAGTCCACGCAGTGCCTTCTTCAGCGCGTCGGCGCGCGGATCGCGCACCCGATAGATGCGGTGGCCGAAGCCCATCAGCCGCTCGCCGCGGTCCAGCGCGGCGTCCAGCCAGAGCGCGGCCGCATCGGCATGGCCGATGGCATCGAGCATGTCCAGCACCGGCCCGGGCGCGCCGCCATGCAACGGGCCCTTGAGCGCGCTCAGGCCCGCGAGCACGGCCGAGGCCAGGCCGGCGCCCGTGGACGCGACGACACGCGCGGCGAAGGTCGAGGCGTTGAGGCCGTGGTCGGCCACCGTGACCAGGTAGGCGTCGAGCGCCGCCGCCTGGGCCGACGTGGCCGGCCGGCCAGACACCATGCGCAGGAAGTCGGCCGCATGGGAAGCCTCGGGCTCGGGCGCAAGGGCCGACTCGTCCGCCTTCCAGCGCAGGACCGCTGCCGTGAAGACGACGGGCGCCGCCACCAGGCGCAAGGCCGTAGGCAGATCGTCGCCGTCGGGCACGCGGGCGAGAAGGGCGCGCATGGCTTCCAGCGGCGTCAGGGCCGACAGCGCGGCGCGATCGTCCGCGCGCAGCAGGGCCGCCACGTCGGTGCGCGCACGGCCCAGCGCAAGGGCCAGCTCCGGCGCCGCAGGCAGCTGCGCGAAGAAGCCCTGCCAGAGCAGCGCCAGCACCTCTTCGTAGCGCCAGCGGCCAGCGATATCGTCCAGCGCATGGCCGCGCAGCACCAGCCGGCCCGCGGCGCCGTCCACCTCGGACAGCACCGTGTGGGCCGCCACCACGCCCTCGAGCCCGTTGTTGTCATCGTCCGTCATGTCGCCGCCTTTCGTGTGTCGTTGGGGATGCGAGGCATTGTGGAAACCGCACAATGTTGACGTCAATCTTGATTCATTTCATCAACATGACCGCTGCCGAGAAGCTGCCGCTGTGGCTGCCTGCCGCCGATGCCCTGGCCTTGCTGAAAGTGCGTCCGCAGACGCTCTATGCCAACGTGAGCCGCGGGCGCATCCGCACGCGGGCTGACACGGCCGACCCGCGGCGCAGCCTCTACCACCGCGACGACGTGCAACGCCTGGCCGCGCGCCGGCAGGGCCGGCGCAGCGACGCAGCGCTGGCGGGAGAGGCCATCCAGTGGGGCGAGCCGGTGCTGGCTTCGGGCATTTCGACGGTGGTGGCCGGGCGGCTCTACTACCGCGGGCAGGATGCCTGTGCGCTGGCAGAAGAGGGCACGCTGGAGCAGGTGTCCGCGCTGCTGTGGGACGGGCCGGCGTATCCCTTTGCCTCTCCGGGACCGACGGGCGCACCGGCTTCGTTTACCGCCCCGCTCGCGAGCGCGATGACGGCGCTGGCCGTGAGGGCCGCGGCGGATCCGCCAGGGCGGGGGCGGGGCCGCCTCGCGCTGCTCCATGAAGCAGCAGGACTCATGGGCCTGCTGGCCGATGCACTGGCCGGCCCGTCGCGCGGCGAGCGGGTGCACGAGCGCCTGGCCGCCGTCTGGCGCCGGCCGAAGGCCGCCGACCTGATCCGGCGCGCGTTGGTGCTGCTGGCCGACCACGAACTCAATGCCTCCACCTTCGCGACGCGCGTCACGGCCTCCACCGGCGCCTCGCTGGCTGCCAGCGTGTTGAGTGGCCTCGCGGCGCTGAGCGGCCCACTTCATGGCGGCGCGGCCCGTGCCACGCTGGGCCTGGTCCGCGCGGCCGAGCGCGAGGGCGTGGACGCGGCGATGCACGAATGGCTGTCGCTGGGCCGGCGGCTGCCCGCTTTCGGCCATCCGCTCTATCCGCAGGGCGACGTGCGATGCCAGGCGCTGCTCGCCCGCATCGATCTGCCTGCGCCCTATGCCGAATTGCGGGAGGTGGGCGAGCGATTGATGGGCGAAAAGGCCAACGTGGACTTCGCACTCGCAGCGCTCACCACCGCCCACCGGCTGCCGGCGCATGCGCCGCTGGTGCTGTTCGCCCTGGCGCGTGCCGTGGGCTGGATCGCCCATGCGCTGGAGCAGCAGGCCACGGGCACGCTGATCCGGCCGCGTGCACGCTATACCGGGCCGGCGCCGGGCGCCGCCGTCGGGCATTGAACGATGCCCCGCAGCCGACGCGGACCAGCACGGCGTGATTGCATGGACGGCACGAGCCGGCGCGCCCTTCAACCCACCTGGCCCGCCATCTCCATCAGCATGTCCACCACCCGCCGCACCGGACCGCCGGCGGGCTCCTGGGTTCGGTGTCCGATCACCAGCTGACGCACCAGCCGGGGGCTGAGCGGCAGCACCCGCACGCGCGAGCCGGCGGCCTCCTCATGGCTGGCCCGCAGCGGCAGCAGCGCGGCGCCATAGCCGGCCTCGACCAGGCCGCGCATCGCGACGTCGTAGTTGTGCTCGATGCGGGCCCGCGGCGAGAAGCCGGCGCGACCGAACCATTCGAGCGTGAGCGTCTGCATGCGCGTGCCGGGCTCGTTCATGATGAGCGGCCGCTGCGCCAGCCAGGCGGGGGTGGCGCGCTTGGGCAGGCCGGGCCAGGCTGCGGGCACCAGCGCCCGCATCTCGTGCCGCAGCCAGGGCGTGAAGCGCACGCCGGGCAGGGCCGGCTGGGGCAGGGCGACGACGGCCAGATCGACCGAACCCGCCACCAGTCCGGTGGCCGAGTCGGCCGAGCCCACGAACACCGGCGACAGCTCGATGCCCGGATAGCGGGCGGCCAGCGCCTCGAAGACCGGCGGCAGCAGGTCGACCACCACGCTGGTGGTGGAGACGCCGATGCGCACCCGCCCCTCCAGGCCCGCATGCCGCCGCCGGGCGGCGTCCATGGCTTCGTCGGCATCGCGCAACAGGCGACGGCCACGCTCGACCAGCTCGGCCCCCGCTGGCGTGGGCTGCACATGCCGCGGTGAGCGCAGCAGCAGCGGCACGCCCAGCCGCGACTCCAGCTCACTCACATGCAAGCTCACGGTGGGTTGGGCCAGGTGCAGGGCCTGGGCGGCGGCCGAGAAGCTGCCGAGGTCGGCGATGGCGACCAGGGTGCGCACCTGGTCGAGGTTCAATTGGCGCATCAGGCATTCTGATCGCAGCCCTCAGAACTCTCAACTTCTCCGATGCTGCCCCGCGGCGCATGATCGCGGCTCCTTTCACCACTTCGTGCCAGAAACACACGCCAGGAGCCGATCATGAACACCCTCGTGCTGCAACCCGCCACCGCCTGCCCGAGCGCCGCCACACCCCGTCGCGCCATCGTGCCGGGTGCCGTGCCGCGCGAGGCCATGGTCGAGGCTACGGCGAAGCCGGCCCGCGCCGGCCTGCTGCAGCGTCTGCGCGATGAAGCAGCGCAGCAGCGCGTTCGCCGCATCCAGGCGCGACGCCTGCGGGAAGAGGGCGCGCTGCTGATGGCGATGGGCCAGCACGAGCTCAACGACCTGGGCGTGGGCCGCTGCGAACTGCTCGGCCATCTGGGCCGCTGAGGCGGAGCCTCAGGGCCGCTGCGTGGTGGCGATCAGCCGCGCATCGCGCAGCGCCGCCGTGCGGTGATGCACGATGGCCCGGTACTCGGGCGACTGGATCATGGCGGCGAAGGCGTCGCGCGTGGGGTACTCCACCAGCAGCACTTCGTCCCAGGCCTCGCCGGGCGGCGCCACCAGCGCATGGCGCGCATCGCCGACCCAGCGAACCTGCCCGCCGACCTTCGCCAGCAGCGGCACCACCGCCTCGCTGTAGGTGGCGTAGGCGGCGCGGCCCGAGCGCACCGGCGCGCCCGGTGCATCGGCGGCCTGCGCGCGGAAGGCCAGCAGGTTGAGCATGAGCACCGGGGTGTCCGCCGGCACCTGGTCGAACAACTGCTTGAAGCTGTCGCGCGTCGGATCGATGGCGACGCGGTCGGAAGGCAGCGACATGGACATTCAGGTCTCCGTTCAAGGTGCCTCCACGCGGGGCCGTGGATGGGCGCTCGCCCATGTTGACCGGCGCACGCGCCCGGCGCTGTTGCGCCCGTGACAGCGCGGGCGGCGCGGCATCGACGCGAACGCCCGATGGCCCTGTTGGGCGAACGCGGGCTCAGGCCGGCCGTCCCGCGCCCGCCCAGCGGGCCACGATGCGCGCCGCTTCGGCGATCACGGCCTCGTCGGCCGGTGCATCGGCCTTCGGCCGCGTCGTGTAGATGGCCAGGGCCAGCGGTGCCATGCCCGGACGCCACACGATGCCGATGTCGCTGGCCGAGCCGTGGGCGCCGGTGCCCGTCTTGTCACCCACGGTCCAGGCCGCCGGCACGCCCGCGCGGATGCGTCGCGCGCCCGTGGTGTTGCCACGCAGCCAGTCGGCCAGCTGCTGGCGCTCGCGCGGCGGCAGGCCCTCGCCCACCACCAGCCGCTGCAGCAGCCGGGCCATGGCCTCGGGCGTGGTGGTGTCGCGCTCGTCGCCCGGAATGGCACTGTTGAGTGCGGGCTCGATGCGGTCGAGCCGGAAGATGCTGTCGCCCTGGCTGCGCGCGAAGGCGGTGAGCGCCTGCGGGCCGCCACTCTGGGCCATCAGCAGGTTGGCGGCGCCGTTGTCGCTGTACTGCACCGTGGCGGCGCAGAGTTCGGCCACGGTCATGCCCTCGCCCACATGGCGCTCGGTGACGGGCGAATAGCTGACCAGGTCGGCCTTGGCATAGCGCACGCGGTGGGCCAGCCAGTCCGGCTGCCGACGGCTGCGGTCCAGCGTGGACGCCGCCAGCACGGCCTTGAAGCTGCTGCACATGGGAAAGCGTTCGCCCGCACGATGGCCCAGCGTGGCGCCGGAGCCGGTGTCGAGCGCGAACACGCCGAGCCGGCCATCGAAGCCCTCGTCCAGGGCTTTCAGCGCGGCCTGCGCCTCGCGGTCGGCGGGCGCGGCGGCGGTGGCGCATGCCGTCGTGGCCAGCACCAGCGGCGCGGCGGCGAGGGCGGACAGAAGGCGACGGCGCTGCGCGAGTTCAAGAGAAGCAGCCGGGTAGCGGAAGGTCATGGAGATCCTGTGGACAGATGATGGGTGCGGGAAGGCCGCCCACAATGCGGGGCAGGCGGTCAAGGGCAAGGGCGTCGCGACGAGCCCGCATCGTAGGAAGGCCCGCCCCGGCCACCAAGCCCGCGGGGCCGCCCGCGCCGCACTGCTGTCACACCTGTCACATCGCCGTCTTCCCCATGCCATTGCCCTCCATCGACATCGAACTCAGCTCGCCCCAGTCGGTGGGCGGCCGGCCGGCGGCCTATCAATCGCTGTGGCTGCTGGTGCGGCTGCACCATGCGCAGCGAATTGGCGAGGTGGTGGCGCTCGATGCCCTGCGCGGGCAGGTGTCGTCCGCGCGAACCCTGCGCATGGTGGTCAGTCGCGCCTTCCGCGACTTCAAGGCCTGGGGCCTACGCGTGGGCTGGGGCCCGGACGCGGCGCGCGACCCGCGCTTCCTCAATGCCGAGGGCCGCAGCCAGGGTCCCTTCTGGCTGCCTGCCGCCGAGGCGCGGCGCCTGCGTCTGCGCGTCGACGAGCAGGTGGCCCGGCCGGCCGATGTGGCGGCGTTCCTGGGTCTTTCCGCATCGCCGCGGCGCGCTCGTACCAGCGCCGCAGAAGCACAGGCCAGCGCGGTGCAACTGCAGGACGCCCGCTTCTGGCACCAGCTCGCCGCCGCGCAGCAGGCCATGCGGCAGGGCCGCTGGGCCGCTCCGGTGCAAGGCCGGCGCGATGCCAAAGCGCCCACCAGCGCGCTGGCCGCCATGCGCCAGGCGGCCGACCTGGCCCAGGACGACTACCAGCGCGCGCTGGTCACGCTCAACGAGGCGCTGCTCTGGCGCCGCCTGGGCGACGACGCACAGGCCCGCAAGCGCCTGGCCGCCCTGCAACGCCAGCGCCTGGCCCGCCAGGTGGCCAGCCACGACTACCTGGGCGCGATGGCCGCCATCGTGGGCGCGTGGTGCAGCTACACCGCCCGCGATCTGCCGCAGGCCCAGACCCAGCTGGCCGCCATGACGCGCGATGCGCAGCAGGCGCCGCTGCTGCGCCACCATCCGCAGGTGCGCTTCGAGTGGAGCAACCTGTGGGCGCTCGCCTGCCGCTCGCGTGCGCTGGGCCTGGTCACCACGGACGCCGCCACCGCCACACTGCAGGCCGACGAGGCCATGCAGCACTTCGGCCGCGCCCTGGCCGCGGCCTTCGAATCGCATGCCTTCAACGCCGCCCAGCACGTGGCCGCCAACATGGGCATGGCCGTGTGGCTGTTCGACCGCGTGGGCCTGGGCGTGCAGGCGGCGGCGCAGGCACGCGGTGCGCAGGCGCGCCGGCATGCGGTGCAGTGGATCGCGTTCAGCGAATGGCTGTGCAGCCTGGCCGATGGGCAGGGCCGCTCGGCGTGGAATGCCATCTACCTGATGCGCATCGCTCGCGGCGACTGCCAGCCGCGCCCCGGCCTGCCATTGGCCGAGTTCGCGGCCTTGCGACCGCTCACGCCCCGCGCCCTTGCCGAAGAGAGCGCGGAGGACCGCCTCGCGCCCGGCCTGGACGGCCCCGCCATGCGCGGCGGCTGGGCCGGGGTGGCCGCGCAACATCTGGCCGATCACGACGCGGGCCAGCGCCGCTACCCCGGCCTGCAGCTGGCGGGCCTGCTGTTCGAGCAGGCCTGGTTCGCCGCCCATGGCCGCGACCTGGGCACCGCGGCCGCGGCCCTCGCCCGGCTGCGCGCCGTGCTGCCGCAGCTGGTGGCCAGCGACCGCGCCTACTTTCGCGACGTCTGGAACGACGCGCTGCCCGCCGAGCTGCTGGCGCTGGAGCCACCGCCACGGCGTGCCGTCCGACGCGCGGCAATGGGATGATCGGCCGACCCATGCCCTTCGAGGCATCCCCCACCTTCCCCCAGAACCCGACCCCCCATGAGCCCCACCATCCTCTACGCCCTGCTTCTTCTGCTGCATGTGCTCGCCGCCGCCTTCTGGGTGGGTGGCATGGCCACGCTGCACCTCGCCGTGCGGCCGGCCGCGGCCGCGCTGCTGGCCCCGCCGCAGCGACTGCCGCTGATGACCGCCGTGCTGCGCCGCTTCCTGATCGGCGTGGACATCGCGATCGCCACACTGTGGCTCAGCGGCTTCGCGATGCTGGGGCAGATGGGCGGCTTCGCGAACGCCCACTGGCGGGTGCATGCGATGGCGGGGCTGGCGGCGGTGATGACGCTCATCTACATCACCATCCGCGCCAGCGCCTTCCCGGCACTGCGCCGCGCGGTGGCTGCCCACCAGTGGCCCGAGGCCGGCGCGGCGCTCAACCGCATCCGGCTGCGCGTGGCCTTCAACCTGGTGCTGGGTGTGCTGGTCTTCGTCGTCGCGCTGCTGGGTCGCGCTGGATGAGGGCGCATTCGCACGCGCATCCCGCCTGGCACGGCGGGCCGGGTCGGTGAGCGGCACCTTCGTCGCCACCCGCCTGTCGGGCACGCTGCGCGGCATCGTCGCCATGCTGGCCGCCTGTGCCGCCTTCGGCGTGGTGGACGCCATGCTCAAGGTGCTGGGCGGCCACTTCGCGCCGGCCCAGGTGGTGGCGCTGCGGGGCTGGAGTTCGCTGCCCATGATCGCGCTGTACATCCTGTGTCGACGCGAGGGCGGGCAGGTGTTCCACCGCGGCATGCGCTGGCGCCTGCATCTGATGCGTGGCGTGCTCAGCGTGTTGATGCTGGTGCTGTACACCTCCGGTCTGCGCACGATGGGGCTGGGCGAAGCCTACACGCTGAGCTTCGTCGCGCCGCTGCTCATCAGCCTGCTCGCTGTGCCCCTGCTGGGCGAGCGGATTCAGCCACGGCACTGGGTGGCCATCGTGGCGGGCTTCGGCGGCGTGGTGGTGGCGCTGCGGCCGGACGGCGAGGCCTTCCTCACGACCGGCGCCCTGGCCGTGCTGGGCGCCGCCGCCTGCTATGCACTGAGCAATGTGCTGGGCCGTCTGGCCAGCCGTACCGAGCCGAGCAGCGCGCTGGTGTTCTGGACCACCGTCAGCCTGGCCGTGGGCGGCGGCGCACTGGCGCTGCCCGTGTGGACGCCCGTGTCCGCGCAGCATGTGCCGGCCATTGCGACGCTGGCCGTCGCGGGCTTCCTGGCGCAGCTGGCCATTTCGGAGGCCTTCCGCCACGGCCAGGCCGCCGCCGTGGCGCCCTTCGAATACAGCGCCCTGGCCTGGGGCCTGCTGCTGGACTGGCTGATCTGGCGCGCCACGCCCGACGCGTGGACGCTGGCGGGCAGCGCCATCATCATCGCCAGCGGGCTGTACCTGGTGCGGCGCGAGGCGCCGCGGGCGGCCGCCTGATCAGACGACCTGGCTGGACTTCAGCCGGGCGACCTCGTCGGCCGAAAAGCCCAGCTCCGCCAGCACCTCGTCCGTGTGCTGCCCCAGCGCCGGGGGCGCGCGGCGCAGCACGGGCGGCGTGGCGGTCAGGCGCAGCGGGCTGGCCACGCCGGTAATGGCTTCGATCCCGTCGCCCGCATCGCGCGGCAGCGTGACGGCCAGACCGCGCGCCTGGACCTGCGCGTCGCCGAAGGCCTGGCCGATGTCGTTGATGGGGCCGCAGGGCACGGCCTTGTCTTCGAGCAGGGTCACCCACTCGGCGGTGGTGCGGGTGCGGGTCACGGCTTCCATCAGCGCGATCAGCTCGGCGCGGTGCTTCACGCGCAGTGTGTTGCTGGCAAAGCGTTCGTCGGCCGCCCATTCGGCATGGCCGGCCGCCTCGCAGAAGCGCGCGAACTGGCCGTTGTTGCCGATGGCCAGCAGCATCGATCCGTCTTGCGTGGCGATGTCCTGGTACGGCGCAAGGCTGGGGTGCGTGTTGCCCTGGCGCTGCGGCGGCTTGCCGGTGTTGAGGAAGGCGGTGGCCTGGTTGGCCAGGATGGCCATGGAGACATCCAGCAGCGCCATGTCGATGTGCTGGCCCTCGCCGCTGGCCTCGCGCGCGCGCAGCGCGGCCAGGATGGCGGTGGAGGCATAGCAGCCGGTGAACAGGTCGATCAGCGCCACGCCCACCCGCAGCGGACCGCCGCCGGGCTCCGCATCCGGCCGGCCGGTGATGCTCATCATGCCGCTCATGGCCTGGATCATCAGGTCGTAGCCGGCCCGCTCGGCATAAGGACCGTCGTGGCCGAAGCCGGTCACGCTGCAGTACACCAGCCGCGGGTTGAGGGCCCGCAGGCTGGCGTAGTCCAGCCCGTACTGGGCCAGGCCGCCGGTCTTGAAGTTCTCGACCACCACGTCGGCCTCGGCCGCCATCCGGCGCAGGATCTGCTGGCCCTCGGCCGAGGCCATGTCCACCGTCATGCTCCGCTTGTTGCGGTTGCAGGCGGTGAAGTAGGTGGACTGCGTGGTGTCCTGGCCCTCGGCGTCCTTGAGGAAGGGCGGGCCCCAACTGCGGGTGTCGTCGCCCACGCCAGGCCGCTCGATCTTGACCACGTCCGCCCCCAGGTCCGCCAGGATCTGGGTGCACCAGGGGCCCGCGAGCACGCGGGACAGGTCGAGGACCTTGATGCCGTCGAGCGCGGCTGGGCTGCTGGGCATGCTCAGTTGCTGAATGCTGCAATACCCGTGATCGCGCGGCCGAGGATGAGCGCGTGCACGTCGTGCGTGCCCTCGTAGGTGTTGACCACCTCCAGGTTCACCAGGTGGCGCGCCACGCCGAACTCGTCGCTGATGCCGTTGCCACCCATCATGTCGCGCGCCAGGCGGGCGATGTCCAGCGACTTGCCGCAGTTGTTGCGCTTCATGATCGAGGTGATCTCGACCGCGGCGATGCCCTCGTCCTTCATGCGGCCCAGGCGCAGGCTGCCCTGCAGGCCCAGCGTGATCTCGGTCTGCATGTCGGCCAGCTTCTTCTGGATCAGCTGGTTGGCGGCGAGCGGCCGGCCGAACTGCTTGCGGTCCAGCACGTACTGGCGGGCGCGGTGGAAGCAGTCCTCCGCCGCGCCGATGGCGCCCCAGCTGATGCCGTAGCGGGCGCTGTTCAGGCAGGTGAAGGGGCCCTTGAGGCCCTGCACCTCGGGGAAGGCGTTCTCCTCGGGCACGAAGACGTCGTCCATGACGATCTCGCCGGTGATGGAGGCACGCAGGCCGACCTTGCCGTGGATGGCCGGGGCCGACAGGCCCTTCATGCCCTTCTCGAGCACGAAGCCTCGGATCGGGCCGACGGCGCCGCCTTCGCTCACTTCCTTCGCCCAGACGACGAAGACGTCGGCCACCGGCGAGTTGGTGATCCACATCTTGTTGCCCTTGAGGCGGTAGCCGCCGTCGGTCTTGTAGGCGCGGGTGGCCATGCTGCCGGGGTCGGAGCCGTGGTCGGGCTCGGTCAGGCCGAAGCAGCCGATGAACTCGCCGCTGGCCAGCTTGGGCAGGTACTTCTGCTTCTGCGCCTCGGTGCCGAATTCGTAGATGGGCACCATCACCAGCGAGGACTGCACGCTGGCCATGGAGCGGTAGCCGGAATCGACGCGCTCCACTTCGCGGGCGATCAGGCCGTAGCAGACGTAGTTGAGGCCGGGGCCGCCGTACTGCTCGGGGATGGTCGGGCCCAGCAGGCCCAGCTCGCCCATCTCGCGGAAGATCGACAGGTCGGTCTTCTCGCCGCGGAACATCTCGAGCACGCGCGGCGCCAGCTTGTCCTGGCAGTAGGCATTGGCCGCCTCGCGCACTGCGCGTTCGTCGTCGGTCAGTTGCTGGTCGAGGAGGAAGGGATCGTCCCAGTGGAAGGCGGCTTTGGTGGCCATGGCGTGCGGTCTCCGTGCGCGTGAGCGGCTGCAGGTTGCGGGGGATGCGCGGCATCGTACGCCCGGCGCCAGCGGCGGCGCAAACGAGAAATCGGCACCCAGGCATGCGCGTCCCTCATATCTCGCGACAATGTGCCGCGGCTCAGCTGTGCGGAGAGCCGTCATCAACTATGTAGCGACGGCATACCTTCACCGTTGAACTGGACCATGCGACGCAAGATCCCCTCCACCCAGGCGCTGGCCTGCTTCGAGGCCGCGGCCCGGCACGAGAGCTACACCCGCGCCGCCGAAGAGCTGGCTCTGACGCAAAGCGCCGTCTCGCGCCAGATCGGCGCGCTGGAGGCCTTCATGGGCCTCGCGCTGTTCCGCCGCACCCGCCACGGCGTGCAGCTCACGGCGGCCGGTGCCGACTATGCGCGGCAGATCCGCCGCCAGCTCGACGCCATGGAGCGCGACACCCTCGACGCCATGGCCCGCCAGGGCGCGGGCGGTTCGCTGCAGCTGGCGGCGGTGCCAACGCTGGCCACGCGCTGGCTGATCCCGCGGCTGCCGCTGCTGGCGAAGGCGCATCCGGACATCACCGTCCACATCGAGACGCAGACGCGGCCCTTCCTCTTCAACGACACGCCCTTCGATGCCGCGCTCTACACCGGCACGCCGCAGCAGGCCGCGACCTGGGCCGGCACGCGCCACACGCTGCTGCGGCACGAGGAGGTGGTGCCGGTGTGCTGTCCCGCGCTGATGGAGGGCCGCACCGCCCTCACGCCCGCGCAGGTGGCGCGCCTGCCGCTGCTGCAGCAGAGCACCCGGCCCGACGGCTGGCGGCAGTGGTTCGAGGCGCAGGGCGTGGACAACCCGCGCGGCGGCGCCGGGCCGCGCTACGAGCTCTTCTCGATGCTGGCGGTGGCGGCAGCGCACGGGCTGGGCATCGCGCTGCTGCCGCCGCTGCTGATCGAAGCCGAACTGGCCCGCGGCGAACTGGCCATCGCCTGCCCGCGTCCGCTGCGCGGCGAACGCAGCCACTACCTGGTGGAGCCGGCGGTGGACGATGCGCGGCCGGCGCTGGCCTTGTTCCGGCAGTGGCTGGTGGCGCAGGCGGCAGGCTGAGAGGCAGGCTGCGATCGCTCAGCCGTCCACGCGCCCGCGCAGGAAGTCGCTGAGCGCCGAGGCCGCCTCACCCATGCCCGACTGTGGCTGCAGGAGGCCGATGGGCTCGATGGCGGCCATGTCGGCCAGCGGCAGCTCGCGCAGCTCACCGGTGGCCAGCCAGGGCCGCGCCAGGTTCAACGGCAGCAGTGCCAGCAGCGGCTGGTGGCGCAACAGCCAGCCCATGAGCGGCAGCGAGCGGGTGCTGACCGGATAGATCGGCGGCGTGCGGCCGAAGCGCTCGCACAGCGCGTCGAAATGCCCCCGCGCGGCCACGCCGGCAGGCAGCAGCAGCCAACGATGGGCCGCCAGCGCTGACCAGGCCTGTTCGGCGGGCAGATCGGCCACGGTCGACGTCCCGAAGCTGGGCGGATTCGTCAGCAGCGGATGGTCCGCACCACAGACGACGGCAAAACGGTCTTCGCGCAGCGCGTGGAATTCCCAGCCCTGGGGCATGGCGCCCGGCCGGCGGCAGACCACCAGATCGACCTCGGCACGGGCGATGGCCAGCAACTGGTCCTCGCCCTCAGCCTCGGCCAGCTGCACCCGGATGGCCGGCTGCGCCTGCGCGAACGCGGGCAACGCATCCACCAGCACGCCGTGGATGGCGGAGACCGACGCGAGCACCCGCACGAAGCCCAGGCCCTGGCGCCGCCGCGCATCCACCGCGCCCGCCACGTCGGCCATGCCCAGCATCAGCTGACGGGCCACGGGCAGCAGGTCGGTGCAGGCGGGCGTGGGCCGCACGCCGCGGGCGTGGCGCTCGAACAGGCGCACGTCGAGAAGCCGTTCCAGATAGGCCAGCGTCTGGGTGACGGCGGACTGCGTCATGCCGATGGCATCGGCCGTGCGCTGCACGCTGCCCAGTTCGGCCAGCTGGAGCAACACCTGCACATGGCGGAACTTGCCGCGGGAAAGCAGGCGATTGAGCAGGGTGGAAGCCGGAGGTGGAGGGGTCATGCCATCGCAAAGTCTAATGACCAGCCACCCGATTTAATTGGTCACTGATCGCTGGGACGATGAAGATGCCGGCTCGATCCGCAGACACACGAGCGCGTTCACGCGCCATCCCAGGAGACATGACCATGCATTCCTTCGATCGCCGGCGCGCGCTCGCCACGCTGGGCGCCCTGCTCGCCACGGCCACCACGGCGCAGGCCCAGGGCAGCGCCGACTGGCCCAGCCGCCCCATCCGCATCATCGTGCCGGCCCCGGCCGGGGGCCCCTATGACCGCACCATCCGACCGCTGGCCCAGCACATGAGCCAGGTGCTGAAGCAGCCGGTGGTGATCGACAACAAGGCCAGTGCCGGCAACATCGTCGGCACGCAGATGGCCGCCGCGGCGCCGCCGGACGGCTACACGCTGGTGGCCACCGGCATGCTCAACACCATCGCCCAGTCCATGTACGACGGCATCGGCTTCGACATCGTGCGCGACTTCGAGCACATCGGCACCATCGGCGAAGGTGCGCAGTGGCTGGTGGTGCGGCCCGACGCCGGCGTCAAGGACTTCGCCGACCTCCTGCAGCAGGCCAGGCGCGAGCCCGGCAAGTTCGACTACGCCAGCTCGGGTGCCGGCAGCACCGGCCACCTGGTGATGGAGCAGCTGCAGCGCGCCACGGGCGTGAAGCTGACGCATGTGCCCTACAAGGGCGGCGCACCCGCCCTGCAGGACGTGCTGGCGGGCGTGGTGCCGCTGACCGTGATTCCGTTGAACAGCGCGCTGGCTCCGGTGCAGGCGGGCAAGCTCAAGGTGCTGGCGGTCTCCAGCGCGCAGCGCAGCCCGCTGGCGCCGCAAGTGCCCACCTTCGCCGAACTGGGTTATCCGCAGCTGACGATCAGCGCCTGGATCGGTCTGTCCGCGCCCAAGGGCACGCCCGCGCCGATCGTGCGCCGGTTGCATGCCGCACTCGCGGCCGCGCAGGCCGACCCGACCACACGCAAGCAGCTGGAGTTCGAGGGCATGACCGCGCTGTCCACCACGCCGGAACAGTACGCGCAGCTGGTGCGCAGCGATACCGAACGCTGGGGCCAGCTGGTCCGCAGCCTGAACCTCAAGGCCAACTGAGCCTCCTCCCTTCGCCTTTCCGACCATGCCCTTCGTCACTTCCCACGGCCGCGCCATCTACTACGAACGCCAGGGCGACGGCCCGGCCATGCTGTTCTGCCATGGCGCCGGCTCCAATGCCGCCACCTGGTGGCAACAGCTGCCCGCGTTCACGTCCCGATACAGCTGCCTGACAATGGACATCCGCTGCTTCGGCCGCTCGGCCGCGCCGCTGGCGGAATTCGACCTTGGGCTGTTCGTGGACGACGTGATCGCCATCCTCGACCACGAGGGCATCGACCGTGTGAGGCTGGTGGGCCAGTCGCTCGGCGGCATGATCGGGCTGAAGCTCGCCCTCTCGCATCCCGGGCGGGTGGCAGCCTTCGCGGCCTGCGACACGTCGATGGCGGTGGACCATCCCGTGCTGCTGGACATCCTGGCCACGCGCCAGCTGTCGCAGAAGGCGGTGAGCATCGAGCAACGTTCCCTGGGCCGCTGGTTCCTCGACAACGAACCCGAGAAGGCCGCGCTCTACGCCCAGATCAACCACTTCAACCCCAGCGCCCATTCGATTCCCGCCAGCGACTGGGGTGCGGCACTGCAGGGGCTGATGGCGCCGGACCGGCTGATTCCACTGACGGCGCTGGAATCGCTGGCCTGCCCCACGCTGTTCGTGGTGGGCGACCAGGATCCGATCGTCCCGCTGGCCGTGGCCCGCGAGTTCCATGAGCGCGTGGCCGGCAGCGAACTGGTGGTGGTGGCCGATGCGGGGCACTCGGCCTATTTCGAACAGCCGCGCGCGTTCAACACCGCGGTGCTGGACTTTCTGGCGCGGCGCGCGATCTGAGCTTCCAGCGCTTGCGTTCAGCCCGCGGCCTGCGGGCCGGCCGCATGCCGCTTGACGAGAGCCGCAGGAGTCGCGAGCCGCAGCGCAGACGTACGCTCAGCCGCCCGCCGAGAGTTCGACGGCGCGCCGGTGCGCCGCCTGGGCCGCCTTCTTCACCAGCACTCGCAGCGCCTCCCCCTCTTCGAACACGGCGATGGCCGCCGCCGTGGTGCCGTTGGGCGAAGTGACGGCGCGCCGCAGGGCCGCGAAGTCGGCGTCCGGCTGGTGCTGCAGCGCGGCGGCGCCCCAGGCCGTGTCGGCCGCCAGGGCACGGGCCAGTTCGGGCGACAGGCCGAGCGCCATGCCGGCCTGCGCCAGCGCCTCGCTGAACAGGTGGTAGTAGGCCGGACCGCTGCCGCTGATGGCGGTGACGAGGTCGATGTGCGATTCCTGGTCCACCCAATGCGCGCTGCCCACGGTGGCGAACAGGGCGCCGACCTGCTCGCGCCGGGCCTCGTCCACGCCGGGCGCGGCGTAAAGGCCGGTGCAACCGGCGCGCAGCATGGCCGGTGTGTTGGGCATGACGCGGATGACCGGCGTGCCCAGGGGCAGGGCTGCTTCGAGCGTGGCGACGGTGACACCGGCGGCCACGCTCACCACCACGGCCTGGGCCAGCCAGTCGGCGGGCAGGGCGCGCAAGGCGTCGGCCGCCATGGCCGGCTTGACGGCCACGACCACCAGGTCGACACCGCCCGCCGCATCGCCCGCCGATTGCAGCGACTGCACGCTGGCATGCCGGCCGGGTACCGGCGCAGCGCCTTCAGGCAGAGGCGCGGGATCGATGGCCATCAGGGTCTGGATGCGACCGCTGTCGCGCCAGGCCTCGCCGAGGGCGCGGCCCATGTTGCCGTAGCCGAGGAACAGGACTTTCATGAGGGGTGCCGTGAGAAGGAGGGGAGGAAAGGGGTCGGTCGGCATTGTCGTGCGCCCCGCGCCTGCCGCTTCCTGCCGCCGGCCCCGCCGGCTGCTCACCGAGGCCTTGCCCACAACGAAAAAGCCGGCACGCTTTCACGTGCCGGCTGCAGTCAGGCGCCTCCCAGGCCCCATCCCGGACCTCTTTCACAGGCGGTGCCCGCCTGAGGGGACGAAGACGAACCCGGTGTCAGGCCCGGTCCGCCTCCATCCCGTTCTGCCGGGGTTCGCCACGCGCGGCCGATCCCTCAGGAATCGCACGGCGTGGCGTGGCGGCCTGATTACAGGCCGGCCTTGCGGTAGACGGACAGGCTGCCCTGGGTGTACTGGGCCGGGATGGTGCTGTTCACGAAGGCCTTGGAGTCCAGGTTCCAGGTCGGGCTGTGGGCAGCGGCGACGGCTTCGGCCTGCACGGCGGCACGGCTGCGGGGAGCGGCCGGGGCCACGGCGACCTGCTGGCCGACGTATTCCAGGTTCTGCTCGGCGCGAGCGGCCTGCACAGCCTGGGCGTTCACTTCGGCGCGGCTGAAGGCCGACACGGGGGCGATGACGCCTTGGTATTCCTCGGCGCTGGCGCCGGCAACAGCGGCGAACGACAGAGCGGCGAGGGCGATGATCTTCGAGGTCTTGGTCATGATTTTTCTCCTAAGCAGAGCGTTGAACAGAGCGGGCGGGGCACCTGCCTCACCGGCTTCGGGTCTGCGTTCAATCGCTGGCCCGTGAGATGAATTGTGGACCGTTGAGCTAGGGAAAACCCTGGTCGTTGCCGAACGCGCTGTTCACGATCAGGAAACAATGAGGCCAGGCAGCCTGTGGGATTGTTCCTACGTCGCCCCGCCTGGCGCGGGGGGCGGCCCCCAGCCGTGGCATTCAGCGCGCGGGCGGGGAGGGCGGCAGGTTGCCCGGCCAGGGGTAGCGCGCCTGCGTCACATTGCGCAGCAGGGCCTCGCGCTGGCCGCGGCTGATGCCGCGGATGCCCTCGGCCACCCACTGCACGCGCTGCGGGTCCAGGCTGCCCTCACGCTGCCAGCGCTCGGCGGCGGCGCTGGGCGCATGCAGCATGGCCGCCAGCCAGACCGCCTGGGCCGGCTCCAGCCGCGCCGCCGGGCGGCCGAAATAGAAGCGCGCTGCCGCCTCGGCGCCGCAGACCCGGCCCCAGGGCGCATGGTCCAGGTACAGCTGCAGGATGCGCGCCTTGCCCAGCTGCTGCTCCATGTCCACCGCGTAGAGCAATTCGCGCAGCTTGCGCTGCAGGCTGCGCTCGCTGCCGGTCACCAGCACCTTGGCCAACTGCTGGGTGAGCGTGCTGCCGCCGCGCTCGACCGCACCCTTGTGCTGGTTGCGGTCGAAGGCGGCCTGCAGCTCGATCAGGTCGAAGCCGGGATGCTGGAAGAAGCGCTGGTCCTCCGCCGCGATCACCGCGCGGGCCAGCCAGCTGTCGGCCTTGAGCTGGGCGGAAGGCCCGCACTGGCTGCGCGCATTCAGCAGCGCCTCGGTGCCCAGGCCCTCCACGGTGAAGCCGCTGATGCGCGGCTGCAGCCCCAGCGTGCCCGAGGGCAGCTGCACTTGCAGGCGGCCCGACGCCGTGCCGCCGATGCGGGCGCGCTCCAGCTCGGGCAGGCCCGTGGCCAGCACGGCATACCAGCGCGCGATGGGTGCCTCGTCGAAGCTGGCATCGATGTGCAGGTCACGCTGCGTGAGCCGGCCCTGCCAGCGGCCGTGCAGGCTTTCGGTACTCGCGCTGGCTGGCACCGCGTCGAGCTCGCCGCGCAGCACATCCACGTCGCGCCGTGCTGTCAGGCGCAGCTCGGTCAGCTGAAGCGGCTGCGAGCCCATCGCCGCGAGCCCGAGGCGACAGGGCGCGCAGCGCAGGCCGAGTTGCGTACGCGGGGCGTCCCAGTGCAGGTCGATGGGGCCCTGGGCCGTCTGCAGCCGGCGGCCGTCCAGTCGCGGCGCGATCCAGGACGAGGTGGCCAGCCGCAGCACCGTGGGCACGCCCACCGGCACCGTGAAGGGGCCGACGCGCCAGTCCACCGCCCATTCGTCCTTCGCCGGCGCGAGCGCGATGCGCACCACCGCCACGGCCGCCACCGCTGCCGTCAGCAGCAGGGCCAGCAGGCCCCACAGCAGCAAACGCAGCCCCTTGTTCACATCGCGTCCCGTTGTCTGTCGTGTCGTTCATGGCGGCGAGACCACGGTCACCGCCGTCCAGGGACCGGCGGCGCTCGCGCGCCAGCTGGCCCAGTACCAGGCGGAAGTGTCGGTGAAAGATCGGCCGGCGGCATCCTCAATGCGCTCGCACACGCGCTGGGTGCTGCTCCCCGCGCGCTCGGCGTGGAAGCAGCGCCACAGCCGACCGCGCGCATCGTGTTCGAGCCGGGCCTGGAGGATGCGGTAGCCCAGCGCGCGCCAGCAGTCCTCGGCCGGATGCAACAGGCGCGTGGGACGCTCGACCTGCCGCATCACCAGCACCTGCCGGCCGCCGGTGAAGCGGGCGATGTGGCCGGGAAAGTGGCGGACGAAGCGGGCTTCCACCTCGCCCAGCGCCTGCGGCCTCAACGGCACGCCGTCCCAGGTGGCGGGCCATTCGGGCGAGGCCGCATGGGACGAAGACGGCACGACACCGTCCTGCGCCAGCGGCCAGAGGCTGGCCACCAGGCTCACCACCAGCACGAGCGCGAACGCCAGCTTGTGCAGCACCCGGTGCGCGAAGTGGTTGCGCCATGGCGAAGGCGCGAAGACATCAGGCCAGCGCATGGCGATCCTCTCCGAGGGCAAGGCCCTGCGGTGCCGCGCGCAGCATCCGCCGCCCGATGGCACCGCACACCACGGCGAGCAGCGCCAGCCCCAGCGCCTGGTGCAGCAGCGGCCCGGGCGCATGGCCGGCGCCCTCCAGGCCCACCAGCAGGGCATTGCGCAGCACATTGCCGCCGAGCACCACCAGTCCGACCACGGGCAGCCGGCGCAGGAAGGCGCGGTCGTCCATCCGCGTCATGAACAGCGCCACCACGCAGGCCGTGAAGTAGCCCATCCACACCATCTGCACGCCGGAGCAGGGCGCATCCACGATCACCAGCCGGCCATCGACCCACAGGCTGCTGCCGGCACGCTCGACGACGAAGAACGGCGCCAGCAGCCAGCGCGCCGCCTCGGCCGTGACCAGCCGCAGCGGATAGCCCGCATAGAACTGCAGCGAGGACAGCAGGGGCAGGGCGAGCACCGCCAGGCCCAGCACCGGCAGGGCAGGCTGCCCATTGGGCAGAAAGGCGAGCAGCACGCAGGCCAGGGCCAGCACGGCCAGCAGGCCGGTGGCCAGCGGCGGCAGCGCAACGCCGGCCCGCAGCAGCGAAGAGGCCAGCACGCCGAACGCCGCCACGGACAGCAGCCCCAGCCGCGGCGAGGCACGCAGCGACCGCCGACCCTGCCAGGCGAACAGGCCCAGCGCACCCAGTGCCAGCAGGCCCAGCGGATCGTCCGAACGGTCCAGCATGCGGGCGCCCATCCAGCCCCAGGTGGGCCAGAGCACCAGGGCGGTGGCCAGCAGCCACAGCACAGGCGGCAGGCGGTCGAGACGGATCGCCGCCTCCAGGCTGCGGGGATGGCGGCCCGCCCAATCGACGAGGTTCATTGGCGTTGCTCCCTCGATCAGGCGGTCATGCGCCGCGCGTCGTGCCGACGCAGCCGGCGGCGCAGCATGGCGAGCATGCCCAGCGCCACGGCCACGGCACCCAGCGTCTCGGGCTCGGGCGTGGCGGGCACCGGCATGCCCAGCGCGAGTTCGCTCACGCCTTCGGGCAAGGGTTGCGGCTGGTCGACCGTCGTGCCGGCATCGCCCGTGCCGCGCACCACCTGGTCGACGGCGATGAAGCTGGTGTAGGCGGTGAGCAGGCTGTACTTGAGCCCCAGCGCGGTGATGGCCTCGCGCTGCTGGCCGCTGCCTTCCAGGCCCTCCTGGTCGTCCAGCGCCGCGATGCGGTCGCGGGCCCACAGGGCGCGCAAGGCCGTGGCCTGAGGGGCCAGGCTGCCTGCGTCCACCGGCAGCACCTGGCGCCACGGGCCTTCGGCGCTGCGGCCTTCCACCACCAGCTGGCCGCGCGGCGTGCCGCGCCACTTGCCGAACAGCACCACGGGCCGCTCGCCCAGCACGTCGGGCAGCCGGGCCGGTTCCACGTCGTACACCTCCAGGCCGTCGAAGCGCGCCTTCAGGCCGGTGAGCACCGGCGACTCCACCATGCGGCGAAAGCGTGCTGCCTGTTCGGGCGCCTGCCGTTCATCGGTGATGACGAAGGGCTCGCCACGGCCGGCGCGAGCCAGACCCTCGATCAGGTGCCGGTTGACCGAGGAGCCGATGCCGAAGGCGAACAGGTTGGCCTGGTCCAGATGCTCGCGCACCAGCGCGAAGGCCTCGCGCTCCACGGTGACATAGCCGTCGGTCACCACCACGATGCTGCGCGAAACGCCCTCGGCCTTGGGCTGGGCATAGGCCTGGCGCAGCGCCGGGATGAGCTCGGTGCTGCCGCCCCCCTGGATGTCAGTGAGCGTCCTGAGCGCCCGCTCGATGTTGGGCCGTGTCGCCGGCACCGGCCTGGGCGACAGCATGCGGTTGCTGCCGGCGAACAGCATCACGTTGAAGGTGTCGCTGGGCCGCAGGCCGCCGATCAGCCGGTCGAGCAGGGCGCGCGCCGTGTCCAGCGCAAAGCCGTGCATGGAGCCGGAGATGTCCACCACGAAGAGGTAGTCGCGCGGCACGATGCGCTCGGCGGCCACGGCGCGCGGCGGCTCGACCATCGCGAGGAAGAAGTTCTCCGCATCCGGCCCGCTGCCCGGATAGAGCATCAGGCCCGACTGGATGCGCTCACCGGCGAGGGCGAAGTCGAGCACGAAGTCGCGGTTGGCCAGCGGCCGGCCATCCTCGCGCAAGGTGAGGGCGGCATGCCGGTCGTCGGGCCCGGGTCGGATGGCCAGCGCATGGCTGGACGAACGGATGTCCGCCAGCGGCAGCGGCGCATCGAGGCTCAGCTTGAGCGAGAAGGCCGCGGCACTGGCCGTGCCGGCGGGCAGCGTGGGCTGGGCGCTCCACGGTCCCCCGCCACCACCGGTGCCCACGTAGCGCGGGCCCACCACGGTGGGGTAGACGAACTGGTAGCGGCCCGACTGCGGCAGCAGCAGCTCGCTGTAGCGCAGTTCCACACGCACCTCGTCGCCCGGCCGGATGTTGGCCACGTTCATCTGGAAGACGTTGGGCCGCTCGGCCTCGAGCAGCGCAGCCGTCTGGCCGGCCTGCTTCGCTTCCTGGTATTCCAGCCGCGCCTGCTGCTTCTCGCGGATCTGCGCGGTGATCAGCCGTTCGGCGATGCGCACGTTCATTCCACCGACGGCGGCGCGCGTGGAGCCGGGAAAGACGTAGCGCGCCTCCAGCGTGCGCTCGCCTTCGTTGCGGTAGGTCTGCGTCACCCGCACGTCGGCGATGACACCGGCGATGCGCACGTCGACGTCGGTGCGCTTGAGGGGCAGGCGGTCGGTGCCGGGGGTGTCGCTTTGCACCACCAGATAGGGACTCGCGGTGGCATCGTTGCCAGCCTCCTGTGCAAGGACAGGCCGGCACACCAGCAACGCAAAGGCGGCCAGCGCCATCAGCGCCGTGAACGCCCACAGGCCGCAGCCGCGGGCTTCGGGACTGCGCCGGCGGCGCCAGGACAAGTTCGGATTCATGGTCGGTTCCTTCCTCGGGGTGTGCGATGGGAAGGACTGTCCGCGCGGCATCCGAAGCCAGAAGGAAGGGCCGATGAAGCCCCACGCGCCATGTGAAGCCTGTGTGAAGTCCGTGTGCAGCGCCCTTCAGCCTCCTTTCAAGATCCGCGGCGACGATGGCCCTGCCGACGGCGTGGCACCCGCCGCACCGAGAATGCTGCCGCCGTCCGACAGCGTGGCTGCCGTGACAGCGCGAGGCTTGCGCGCCTGCCGGCGTGCAGGCAACGCCTTGTTACGGCGGCCTTCCGGCGGGCGGGCATGCTCGCGTTCCCTCCCGCCGGCCGACCTCTTCCTGTTTCTTTCCCATGTCCTTCAAAGACCGTCTGTCCGATCCCCGCCTGCGCCGAGCCGCCAAGTGGACCGCCATCGGCAGTGCCACCGCGGTGGTCTGCGGCGCCGCCATCGTCGGCATTGCCGCGGCGCTGATGTCGCGCCAGCTTCCCGACGTGAGCACGCTGCAGAACTACCAGCCCAAGCTGCCGCTGCGCGTGTTCACCGCCGACGGCGACCTGATCGGCGAGTTCGGCGAGGAACGCCGCCAGCTGGTGCCCATCGACAAGATCCCCAGGGTGCTCAAGGACGCGGTGCTGGCCACCGAGGACGCGCGCTTCTACCAGCACGGCGGACTCGACACCATCGGCCTGGCGCGGGCGGTGGTCTCCAACGCGCTGCACGGCGGCGTGCGGCAGGGCGCGTCGACCATCACGCAGCAGGTGGCGCGCAACATGTTCCTCAGCTCGGAGCGCACCTTCAGCCGCAAGCTGAAGGAAGCACTGCTGGCCTGGCGGCTGGAGGACGAGCTGACCAAGGACCAGATCCTGGAGATCTACCTGAACCAGATCTACCTGGGCAACCGCGCCTACGGCTTTGCGGCCGCCGCCCAGACCTACTTCGGCAAGCCGCTGCAGGACATCACGGTGGCCGAGGCCGCCATGCTGGCCGGCCTGCCCAAGGCGCCCAGCAGCAACAACCCCATCGCCAACCCGCGCCGCGCGGTGGCCCGCCAGCAGTACGTGATCAGCCGCATGGTCGAGACCGGCTACCTGAGCCAGGCCGATGCCGAGAAGGCGCGCCAGGAGCCGCTCAAGCTGCGCGACGCCGCCGAGCCATCGGGCCTGCATGCCGACTACGTGGCCGAGATGGTGCGCCAGCAGATGGTGGCCAAGTACGGCGACGACACCTACACCAAGGGCTTCAAGGTCTACACGACCATCACGCGCAACGACCAGGGCTCGGCCTACGAAGGCCTGCACGAGGCCATCGTCGACTACGAACAGCGCCAGCCCTACCGCGGCCCCGAAGGCTTCGTCGAACTGCCCACCGACAGTGCCGATGTGGACAACGCAGTGGACGATGCGCTCTCGGACAAGCCCGACAGCGGCGGCATGATGGCCGCCGTGGTGCTGGAGGCGGGCCCGCGCAAGGTGGTGGCGGTGCGTGCCAACGGCGATTCGGTGGAGATCACCGGCCGTGGCCTGCAGGCCGTGCAGCGCGGCCTGGTGGAGAAGGCGGCCGAGCCGCTGCGCATCCGCCGCGGCAGCATCGTGCGCATCGCCCGCACCGGCCCGCAGAACAGCTGGGAAGTGACCCAGCTGCCGGAAGTCGAAGGTGCCTTCGTGGCGATGGATCCGCGCGACGGCGCCGTCAAGGCGCTGGTGGGCGGCTTCGACTTCAACAAGAACAAGTTCAACCATGCCACGCAGGCCTGGCGCCAGCCGGGCTCCAGCTTCAAGCCCTTCATCTATTCGGCCGCGCTGGAGAAGGGCTTCACGCCCGCCACCATCGTCAACGACGCGCCGCTGTCCTTCGACGCCGCTGCCACCGGCGGTGCGCCCTGGGAGCCCAAGAATTACGACAACACCTATGCCGGCCCGATCACGCTGCGCCAGGCGCTGGAGCAGTCGAAGAACGTGGTGACCATCCGCGTGCTGGACGCCATCACGCCCGCCTATGCGCAGGAATGGATCACGCATTTCGGCTTCGCGGCCGACAAGCATCCCGCGTACCTGACCATGGGCCTGGGCGCCGGCTCGGTGACGCCGCTGCAGATGGCCGCGGCGTACTCGGTGTTCGCCAACGGCGGCCTGAAGGTGGAGCCGCGGCTGATCGCCCGCATCACCGACGCGCGCGACCAGGTGCTGGAGGACACCCCGCCCAAACCCGGCGACGAGGCCGGCCGCGTCATTCCCGCGCGCAATGCCTTCGTGATCGACACGCTGCTGAACAGCGTGGTCAAGAACGGCACCGCCCGCCGCGCCTACGGCACGTTGCGCCGCGACGACCTGTACGGCAAGACGGGCACCACCAACGATTCGCACGATGCCTGGTTCGCCGGCTTCCAGCCGAGCCGCGTGGGCGTGGCCTGGATCGGCTACGACACGCCGCGTCAGCTGGGCGTGCGCGGCGAGACGGGCGGCAGCCTGGCGCTGCCGGCCTGGACGCGCTACATGCAGGGCGCGCTCAAGGGCGTGCCAGTGGCCAAGCTGGACGTGCCGCCGGGCGTGACCAACGCCAGCGGCGAATGGATGTACGACGAATACGCCAACGGCCA
The DNA here is from genome assembly GCF_040544975.1 of Pseudacidovorax sp. 1753. Lineage (NCBI taxonomy): Bacteria > Pseudomonadati > Pseudomonadota > Betaproteobacteria > Burkholderiales > Comamonadaceae > Pseudacidovorax > Pseudacidovorax sp. 1753. The sequence continues at coordinate 138,780 of NZ_JBEPKY010000004.1, forward strand.
GGGCGTGCAATCCCTCGGGGTGGAAGCCGCCCTGACGCCGATCACGCCGGTGGAGGTGAACAGCGGCGCCCCGACGACCGGCCCTGCGCCGTCGTGGGGCAACCAGCCGGTCATCCCGGCCATGCCCGGCCAGCCAGCCCAGCCTGGGCAACCTGCAGCGCCTGCGCAGCCGGACGAGCGCAACCGGATCCTGAATATGTTCCGCTGACGCGCCCCGCGCCGCTTGCCCCGACAACCCGGCCTCGGCCGGGTTTTTTCATGGCACGCGGCTGCGTCGTCAGCGCAGGTCGACCACCAGCCCGGTCAGGCGGCGCACCGTGGGTAGCAGCACCACGACCAGCGGAAAGGCCACCGCCCAGGACAGCATCCAGGCGCCCAGCCAGAGATGCAGGAAATCGGGCGTCCAGCCCGCGCCGCGCAACGTGCTGATGGCCGACACGACGCCGCTCATCAGAAGCGACAGCAGGAGGGGCACGACGATGGCGGCACTGCGTGCCGGCAGCTTGGGAATGCCGGCCACGATGGTCGGCCGCGAAGAGGGAGAGGATGCACGCATGGGAGAGAGGGGAGAACGCGGCCCGCGGGCCTGGATGACTCCGGCCATGCAAATGCCGGGCCGGCGCAGGCCCGAATCGGGGCGCCCCCACCCTCAGTCAGCGGACGCCGCTGGCGTTCCCTGGTGATAGCGCAGCTGCCACGCCAGACCCTCGCGCTTCCACAGCGAGACCCGCAGCGTCTGCAACAACGGGCCGCCGTCGGCCGCCCGCTGCGCCGAGCGATAGCTGAGCAGTGCCAGATCCGGCGCCAGCCGTTCCAGCCGGAAGTCGCTGGAATGCACCGCCGGCGGCGTCAGCACCTGCGACAGGTAGCGCACGACAGTGGCGCGGTCGTAGGGCCGGCCGGAACGGCCCACCTCGTGGAAATCGGCATGGAGCAGGGCCTCCAGCCGCCCCGCGTCGCAGGGCGTGCCGGGATGGTGCAGTTCCACCTCCAGTTGTTGCAGGTGGGCGCACAGGTCTTGGGGGTCGTCGGGGGTCATGGCGGCGTGGATCGTCGGCAGGCGGGGAAGGTGCGGGTTGGCGGACATCGGCCGGGTCGCCTCATCGCAGCTGCCCACTGATCAGCGGCAAGGTCAGCGTGGCCTGCGCGCCACCGCCTTCCGCATTGCCGAGCGCGATGCTGCCACCGTGCAGCGCCGCGATCTCGCGCACGAAAGCGAGGCCCAGGCCGGTGCTCTTCTTCTGGCTGTGCGGCCGCGCCAGCGAATAGAACTTCTGGAAGACCTGCGCCTGCGCATAGGCAGGGATGCCCGGCCCCTGGTCGCGCACCGCGATCACGCCGCGCCGGCCCTGCAGCCGCAGGCTGAGCCGCACGGTGCCGCCCTCGGGCGAGAAGTCGATGGCGTTGTCCAGCAGGTTGCCCACGGCCTGTCGCAGCAGCAGCGGGTCGCCGTCGGCATGCACCTCGCCCAGGTCCTCGCGCAGGCCCTGCACGTCGATCACGACGCCACGGCGCGCGGCGGCCGGCGCCACGCCCTGGGCGGCCTCACGCAGCAGGGCGCCCAGGGCCACGGGCTGCACCTGGTCGAGCACGCGGCGCGTCTCCAGGGCCGTGAGTTCCATCATGCGGTCCACCAGCTGCTGGATGCGCTCGCTCTCGCGGCCGATATTGGCCAGGAAGCGCACGCGCTCCTCGGGCGGCATGCCGGCTTCCTGCAGCAGCTCGGCGGCGCCGCGGATGGCCGACAGCGGGCTCTTGATCTCGTGGGTGAAGGTCTGGACGTAGTCGGCCACGTAGTTGCGGCCGGTGAAGGCGTCGCCCATCTCCTGCACGGCGCCGCGCGCCATGGCGGCGGCACGCCGCAGCATGCGCAGCGGATGGAAGCCACGCTGGGTGCGCAGCCAGCGGATGTAATCGGCCGTGAGGCCGAAGGGGCGCACCAGCCACACCGAGACGATCAGCGCCAGCACCAGCAATGCCGCCGCCGAGCCGGCACCGACCCAGATCACGCGCTGGCGGGCGTCCTGCACGAACTGGCCGAAGCTCTGTACCGGCTTGCCCACGCCCACCATGCCGACGATCTCGCCCGCCCAGCGGATGGGCGCCCCCACATAGAGCACCGAACTGAGCGGGTCGGACTCCACGTCGCGCGTGGCGCGGGCGCCATAGCCACCTGCCAGCGTGCGGCTGACGTCGATCCAGCGCGAATAGTCGGCGCCCACGGCGCGCGTGGCGCGGGCGCCATAGCCACCTGCCAGCGTGCGGCTGACGTCGATCCAGCGCGAATAGTCGGCGCCCACGGCGCGGCCGGTGGAGTCGTAGATCACCCGGCCGCTGCGGTCGGTGACGTAGACCCGCAATTCCACCTTCTGCTTGTGCAGGTTGTAGATCTGGGCCGAGAACTCGCGCGCATAGAGGGCGCGGAACAGCGGCTCCAGCCGCCGGGTGTCGATGGCGCCGGCGATCACGTCCTGCTCGACCAGCGTGGCCATGAGCTGGGCGATCTCCACCTGCGCTTCCTCGGCCGATTCGCGGTAGCGCGGATCGATGTCGCCGACCACCCGCCACAGTAGCCAGGTGATACCGGCCACGTAGATCAGCAGTACGGCCAGGAAGATGCGGGTGCGCCGGCTCGGCGAACGCCTCATGGAACGAGGGACGTGGAAGGCGGCAGGTCTTCGTGCAGCGCGTAGCCGGTGCCGCGGTGGGTGCGGATGGCCTCGACCTCGGGCGCCACCGCGCGCAGCTTGGCGCGCACCGTCTTGACGTGGGCGTCGACGGTGCGGTCCAGGCTCTCGCTGTCGCCGCCCCAGACGCGGTCGAGCAGCTCCTCGCGGCTGAACACGCGGCCCGGGCGCTGCACCAGCAGGCGCAGCAGGCCGAATTCGTAGCGCGACAGCTCGAGCACGCGGCCGTAGTAGCGGATCTGCAGGCGTTCGTCGTCGACCACGAAGGGCAGGGCGGGTGCCTGCGGCGCCGTGGCCAGTGTCGTCACCGGCATCGAAGGCACCGGACCCGCCCGCTGGCTGCGCCGCAGGATGCCCCTCACCCGGGCCACCAGTTCGCGCGGCGAAAAGGGCTTGGCGATGTAGTCGTCGGCTCCCAGCTCCAGCCCCACCACGCGGTCGATCTCGTCGGTACGCGCCGTGAGGAAGACGATGGGCACGTCCGCCGCGCCCGGCAGGGCCTGCAATCGCCGGAAGAGATCGAAGCCGTTCATGTCGGGCAGGCCGATGTCCAGGATGGCGAGCGCCGGCGGCTCGGCGGCGAATTCCGCCAGGGCTGCGCCACCGGTGGCACACCACACCGGCGCAAAGCCGTCGCTGCGAAGCACGTACTGCACCGTGTCGGCGATGCCCGGCTCGTCCTCCGCCACCAGGATGCGCGGCCGAACCCCGACCGATGGCGCGGTCGGGGCCGTGGCAACGGCAGGGGGTGGATTCGGCATGGGGGCGGATCGTAGCGGTGCGGACGCAGGGCACCCAGCGATTTCGGAAAGACCGTGAATTGCGCTTTGACGCCCGGCGCAGGAGTTGTCCTGACTTTGTTCTTTTCTTTTATTTCAACATTAGTCGTCATAGATAAGGATGCACCCGGCCTGTGGATAACCATGGTTTTCCCCGGCCTGCCAAGGATTTGGCGCCGAGCGACGGATGTGGGCAACCCTGCGTCCGTGCTGTTGTGGGCGGGCGAACAACCTCGGCCGAAGCGCCCTGGCTGTGGATAAGACGGCGCTTGTTCCACAGCCGTCCCCAGAGTTGTTCTTTGACAGGACGTCTGCTTTCTGGCTGCCAAGCGCCGATACCGGCTCAAACTATGCACTGCCAAAAAAATGAGCAGCCCAAAGATACTTGTTGTAAATCAAAGAGTTGCGATGGCTTTACAAGGCAGTCCGACAGTTGCCCACAAAGTTGTCCAACGAATATGGGGACAGACGGCGGTTTCGGCGTCCCCCAGCCGGCGTCGCTTCGGTCGTTCTCCATCGGACCGGTTGCGGCGCGCCATCGGATCGGCGCGCCGCGACATCTCCACTTTTTTTTGCGGGCGCCCGTTGTCCCGGTTTTCCTTCCTTCATCTTCAATATCTGAATAGTCGTAATAGATAAGGAAGCCACCGGCGTGTGGAAAACCCACAAATCCCTCGGCCGGACAGGCATTTGGCCTTCCTTGGCCCATGTGGGCAGGGTTGCTTCGTGGATGTCGCACCGATGGGGACAAATGCCGGCCGTCCGTCCTCGGGTGTGGATAACCGGGCAGTTGTGCCGGATTCATCCCCACAGTTGTCCTTTGACAAGGGGGGTGCAAATGTGGGATTGGGCTCTGGACGCCTTAAATATGCACTGCTGATTATTTGTGCAAATTGTTGAAAATCCATTGATATCAAGGACTTGCAGTGGCTTTACAAGACAACGCGCGAGTTGCCCACAAAGTTATCCAGTCCAGCTGGGGAGAAGCGGATAACACGGCGTCTTGAGCGCCGTCCGGGGGGTAGGGCGGCCGCTTTTCCACAAACGGAGGCTTTCCGCGGCTTCGCGCAAGCGTTCGTGTGGCGTGATCGAGAGACACGATGGGCACATTGCCCGGCCGGATCACCGGGCCTGGGCGATCCGACGCGTGTTCAGCGCGGTAGGCCGCTTCCTGCCAGGTCTTCGAGGATGGGGCAGTCGGGCCGATGGTCGCCCCGGCAGCCATGGACCAGGTGGGCGAGCGTGCCGCGCATGGCCTGGAGTTCGGCAATGCGCCGGTCCAGGTCGTCCAGGTGGGTGCGGGCAATGCGCTTCACCGCCGCGCTCGGGCGGCTGCGGTCATGCCAGAGGCCGACGAGCTGCTGGATCTCGTCGATGGAGAAGCCCAGGTCGCGGGCCCGCTTGATGAAACGCAGGGAATGGACGTCGGCATCGCCGTAGAGGCGATAACCGGCGTCGGTGCGCGAGACGGCGGGCAGCAGCCCCAGCGTCTCGTAGTGGCGCACCATGCGGGCCGACACGCCGGAGCGGGCGGCGGCCTGGCCGATGGTGAGCGGTGGGGCCGTCGCTGTGGACGGCGAGGAGGAACGGGGGGCCACGGCCGGACCGGGTTCCGTGAGGAAAAAGGCGTCAGCCCTGGACGGTATAGCCCGCTTCGCGGATCGCGTCCTGCAGTGCGGCGGGGGCTTCGGCGCTCTGCACCTCCACGCGACCGGCGGGCAGATCGATGCGCACCTCGGCATCGGGATCGACATCCTGGACCGCCTGGGTGACGGCACGGACGCAGTGTTGGCAGCTCATTCCGCTGACCTGGAAAACGTGGAGAGGAAAAGTCATGAAAAAAACCTGTGAGAGGGCCTAAAAAAAAGGGAACACCCTGGAGTGTGGACCTTGACACGATGTGAAGGTCAAGGCAACAAAACCCTTTTGGCGCCGTGCTGCGCATTTCCGATGTCCGTCGACGTGGCGAGGACGTCTTGACCTTGCCACCGTGTCAAGCCGTAGGCTTGCGTCCATGAATGCATCTTCGATCGACACCGCGCCCGTCCCGGGGGCAGCGCAGACGCTGGACCTCGGCATCGGCGGCATGACGTGTGCCTCCTGTGTGTCCCGTGTGGAAAAGGCCCTGCGCCAGGTGCCGGGTGTGCAGGAGGCCAGCGTGAACCTGGCAACGGAATCGGCCCGCGTCCGCTGGTCGGGCGACGACGGTGCCGATGCCGCACTCCGGCTGCGGCGCGCCGTCCGGCAAGCCGGCTACGAACCGCGGAGTGCCGAGGCGACGCAGGCAGAAGCGGAGGCGGGGCCATGGGCAGGGTTCGGCCCGGTGGCCGCGGCGCTGCTGCTGTCCTCTCCTCTGGTGCTGCCCATGCTGGGGATGCCCTTCGGGCTGGACTGGATGCTGCCCGCCTGGCTGCAACTGTTGCTGGCGGCGCCGGTGCAGTTCGTCCTGGGCGCGCGCTTCTACCGCGCAGGCTGGCATGCGGCGCGGGCTGGCACCGGCAACATGGACCTGCTGGTCGCCCTGGGCACCAGCGCTGCCTTCGGGCTGTCGCTGTGGCTCTGGTGGCGCGCCAGCCTGCATGGCGCGCACGGCGGCGAACCCCATCTCTATTTCGAAGCCTCGTCGGTCGTGATCGCGCTGGTGCTGCTGGGCAAGTGGCTGGAGGCGCGCGCCAAGCGGCAGGCCACGTCGGCCATCCGTGCGCTACAGCAACTGCGGCCCGAGACGGCGCACCTGTTGCAGTCGCGTGGTCGCCGCACCGAGGAAAGCGATGTTCCCTTGGTCGAGGTGATGGTGGGCGACCGGCTGGCCGTGCGGCCCGGCGAACGCATCCCGGCCGATTCCCGCGTGCTGGAAGGCGAGTCGGAAGTGGACGAATCCATGCTCACGGGCGAACCTCTGCCCGTGGCCAAGTCGGCCGGTAGCCGGCTGACGGGCGGTTCGGTCAATGGCGCCGGCCGCCTGGTGGTGGAGGTGCTGGCTGTCGGCACGGAAAGCGTGCTGGCCCGCATCATCCGGTTGGTGGAGGACGCGCAAGCCGCCAAGGCGCCCATCCAGCGACTGGTGGACCGGGTGGCTGCCGTCTTCGTGCCGGTCGTGCTGGGCCTGGCGCTGCTGACGCTGCTGGGCTGGCTGTTCCTGGGCGGTGCGCCGCTTGAAACGGCGCTGATCCACGCGGTGGCCGTGCTGGTGATCGCCTGCCCCTGCGCGCTGGGCCTGGCGACGCCGGTGGCGGTGATGGCCGGCACCGGCGTCGCCGCACGCCACGGCATCCTGATCAAGGACGCGACGGCGCTGGAGCGCGCGCACCGGGTGGATACAGTGGCCTTCGACAAGACGGGCACGCTCACGCGCGGACAGCCGCAGCTCAGCCGGCTCGACGCGACGGGGACCTTGGACGAAGGGCAGGTGCTGCGCATCGCTGCCACGCTGCAGCAGGGCAGCGAACATCCGCTGGCCCGGGCGGTGATGGAGGCCGCGAAGTCGCGGGGCCTCGCGCCCGACGAGGCACTCGAAGTTCGCGCCGTGCCGGGCCGCGGGATCCGCGCCGTGATCGACGGCGCGCCCTGGGCGCTCGCCAGCCTGCGCTGGTGCGAGGAATTGGGTGCTGCCTTGCCACCGGAAAAGGTCGAGGCGCTGTTGTCCACAGGTTCCTCGGTGTCCGCGCTGCTGAGCCTCGATGCGGAGGGTGAGCGGGTGAAGGCGGTCGAGGCATTGCTCGGCTTCACCGATGAGCCCAAGCCGGGGGCGGCGGAGGCGGTGGCGGCCCTGCGTGCGCGCGGGCTGCGGGTGGTGATGATCTCCGGCGACAACGCGCGTGCCGCGCAGGCGCTGGCCCGGCGCGTGGGCATCGCGGCCGAGGACGTGCGGGCACAGGTGCTGCCGGCCGACAAGGCGGCCGCCGTGGCGGCCTTGAAGGAAGGCGGCGCACGCGTGGTCGCCATGGTGGGCGACGGCGCCAACGACGCACCTGCGCTGGCTGCGGCCGATGTGGGCCTGGCCATGGCCAACGGCACCGACGTGGCCATGGAAGCCGCGGGCATCACCCTGATGCGCGGCGATCTGGCCCTCGTGGCTCAGGCCTTCGACCTGTCGGCCCGCACGGTGGCCAAGATCCGGCAGAACCTGTTCTGGGCCTTCGCCTACAACGTGGTCGGCATCCCCTTCGCGGCCTTCGGCCTGCTCAGCCCGGTGGTGGCCGGTGCGGCCATGGCGGCCTCGAGCGTCAGCGTGATGGCCAATGCCTTGTTGCTGCGGCGTTGGCGGCCGGCTTCGTCGGGCCAGCGGTCGGAATGACAGAAGGGCAGCCGAGGCTGCCCTTCCGGTCCATGCCTGCCAGCGCGCACGCCGGCAGTCTCTGACGCTTCAGCTCAGCGTCGGATAGTCCGTGTAGCCCTTCTCGCCGCCGCCGTAGAAGGTCTTGGTGTCCGGCGTGTTGAGCGGGGCGTTCTCCTTCAGGCGGCGCACCAGGTCCGGGTTGGCGATGTAGGGGCGGCCGAAGGCGACCAGATCGGCGCCCTTCTTCACCGCTTCCTCGGCCAGCTCGCGGGTGTAGCCGTTGTTGACCATCCAGGCGCCCTTGCCGCCCGCCTCGCGATAAGCCTTCTTCAGCGCCTCGTAGTCGAAGGGCCGGCCCTCGACGTCGCGCGGGCCGCCGGTGGCGCCTTCGATCACGTGCACATAGGCCAAGCCCAGCGGGCCCAGCTGGCGGACCACGTGGTCGAACAGCGGCTGCGGATCGCTGTCGACGATGTCGTTGGCCGGCGTGACCGGCGACAGGCGGATGCCCACCTTGCCGCCGCCTACCGCGTCGACCACGGCACGGGTGCATTCCAGCAGCAGGCGTGCGCGGTTCTCGATGCTGCCGCCGTAGTCGTCGGTGCGCTTATTGGCGCCGTCCTTGAGGAACTGGTCCAGCAGGTAGCCATTGGCGGCATGGATCTCCACGCCGTCGAAGCCGCAGGTCTCCACGGCGTTGCGGGCAGCGGCGGCGAAGGTGTGGACGATGCCGGGCAGCTCTTCCAGGTCCAGCGCGCGGGGCGTGGAGGTGGGCGCGAAGCTGCCGTTGCCCTGCGCGTCGATCAGGTAGGTCTTGGTCTTGGCGGCGATGGCCGAGGGCGCGACCGGCGGCTGGCCGTCGGGCTGCAGGCTGTCGTGCGACACGCGGCCCACGTGCCACAGCTGGGTGACGATCTTGCCGCCGGCCTCGTGCACGGCCTGCGTGACGCGCTTCCAGCCGTCCAGCTGCTCGGTGCCATAGAGGCCCGGCACGTCGGCATAGCCCTGGCCCTGGTGGCTGATGGCGGTGGCCTCGGTGATCAGCAGGCCGGCGGTGGCACGCTGCGCGTAATAGGTGGCCGTGATCGGCTTGGGGATGGCGTTGGGCGAACGGTTGCGCGTCAGCGGTGCCATCACGATGCGATTGGCGAGCTGGAGGTCGCCGGCCTGGACGGGGTCGAAGAGGGAAGAACTCATGGCTCGGGTGTTGAAGTGGGGATGAGAAAGACGAAGGCGGCAGGGTAGGTCACGGCCAGTGACGGCGCTACGGCAGGGTTGTGGTTTTCGGTGTAGGCGTGCCGGCCGGGCCGCCCAAAAAAAGGCGGGCGTCGCGCTTGGCACGTCGCCCGCCCTGATCGGCCAATGGACCCTGCCTTACTTCAGCAGTCCTTCGGCCTTGAGCGCTTCCTGCACGGCCGGACGCGCGCCCACGCGCGCATGCCAGGCCAGCAGGTGCTTGTAGGCGCTCAGGTCGATGTTCATCGGCTTGGCCCAGTTGACGGTGGTGAACAGGTAGCCGTCGGCGACGCTGAAGTGCTCGCCCATCAGGTAGTCCTTGCCTTCAAGCTGGCTGTCCAGCCACTGGAAGCGCGTGCGCAGCTTGTCGGCGAAGACCTTCTTGGTGTCTTCGGGCACGGCCGGGTTGAACAGCGGGCTGAAGCCCTTGTGGATCTCGGTGCCGATGAAGGTCAGCCATTCCTGCAGGCGGTAGCGCTGCAGCGTGCCGTTGGCGGGCGCCAGATTCTTGGTGGGGACCTGGTCGGCGATGTACTGCACGATGGCCGGGCCTTCACGCAGGCGGGTACCGTCGTCCAGTTCCAGCATCGGCACGTAGCCCAGCGGATTGATGCCGTAGTAGTCGGTGCCATCCTGCAGCTTGTGCGACTTGGTGCTGGCGAGCACCGGCTCGAAGGCCAGGCCGGCTTCGCGCAGGGCGATGTGCGGGGAGAGCGAGCAGGCGCCGGGGGAGTAATACAGCTTCATGGAGAGGGCTCCTTCTGTTGGAAAAGGTCTGGAAGCGAGAGCGTGGCGTGCAGTCCGGTGGCGGCCTGCACGGCAGCGCGAATGTACTTGGATCGGCGCGCGAGCTTGTCCTACGGGGTCATGCGGGCGGCACTGTCCAGCTTGGTGCACAGGCCGCAACTACGCTTCAGGCACCGCGGCAGGCTCAGTCGAATGCTCGCCGCACAACGAGACGACAAAGGAGTCAACCATGCTCAAGTACGCACTGATCTTTGCCCTGATCGCTCTGGTGGCGGGTGCCCTGGGTTTTGGCGGCGTGGCCGCCGGTGCCGCCGGCATCGCCAAGCTGCTGTTCGGCCTGTTCCTGCTGATGGCCGTGGTGTTCGTGGTGCTGGCCGCGCTGGGCGTGGGCGCCGCCAAGAAGGTGCTGGATTGAACACCGTGGACACGCTGGACATCCTCCGTTCCATTGCAGGGACGCGCCGGATCGGCGCGTTGGTGTCTCCAAAGGACCGGGTGCGCCATGTGATCGAGGTCACCCAGCGCAACTGGCAGCTGCCTGTGAGCCGCCGCAAGCGCGCGGCGACCACCGCGGCTCAGCCCGTCCGCGAACTGGCCACGGCCTGAGTTGCCGGACCTGGGGGCCGAGGTCCCCTCCCCGATAAGAGAGCGCAGGTGATCCCTGCGCTCTTTTGTTTTTGGGGCCGGTCCGCGCACCCTTAGGCCGGCAAAGGGATTGCGGTCTTTCCTAGAATGTACAAAACGCCGATTTTGTACATTCATGCACACCCTTCCTCTGAGTGAGTTCCGTGCCAATGCGTCGGCCATGCTCGATCTCGTCGAGCGTGGCGAGCGCGTGCGCATCCTGCGCCACGGCCGGCCGGTGGCCGATCTGGTGCCGGTGGGCGAGGCGGCCGAGCCGGTGGCCCGCGTTCCGCGTTGGAAGCAGCCCATCGAACCGCTGCAGCTGGTGCGCCCCGATGGCCGCACGGGCGCCCAGCTCATCATCGACGAGCGCGAGCGGGGCGCCTGAGCCATGCGCGTGCTGTTCGATGCCTCGGCGCTGGCCAAGCGCTACATCGCCGAACCCGGCCGGGAGCAACTGCTCGCACTGAGCGACCAGGCCTCCGCCGTGGTGGTGGCGGCCCATTGCAAGGCCGAGATCGCCAGCGCCCTCAACCGGCAGCGCCACGAAGGCGTGCTGGCCGATGAGGACTACCGCCGCATTATGGCGATCATCCACGAAGACTTTGCCGAGCTGGAATGCATGGCCATGGACCGGCGCGTCGAGGCGCTGGCCATGGCGGCCATGGAAGCGACCCGGCTCCATGCCTTCGATGCGCTGCCCATCGGCACGGCACAGGCGGCGGGTGTGGATCTGTTCGTGACGGCCGATCGGCGCCAGGCGGCCGCAGCCGCCGCCGTCGGCTTGCGCACCGAGTTGATCGAGGCCTGAGCCACCTCCGACACCTTCTTTTCGAGACATTCCTCATGTACATCCATCCCGATTCCTTCGACGTGATCGTCGTCGGTGGCGGCCACGCCGGCACCGAGGCGGCGCTGGCCGCGGCCCGAATGGGCTGCCGCACGCTGCTGCTCACGCACAACATCGAAACCCTGGGCCAGATGAGCTGCAATCCGTCCATCGGCGGCATCGGCAAAGGCCATCTGGTCAAGGAAGTGGACGCCCTGGGCGGCGCCATGGCCATCGCGACCGACGAGGCGGGCATCCAGTTCCGCATCCTCAATTCCAGCAAGGGACCGGCCGTGCGCGCCACCCGGGCGCAGGCGGACCGCATCCTGTACAAGGCCGCGATCCGGCATCGGTTGGAGAACCAGCCCAACCTCACGCTGTTTCAGCAGGCCGTGGACGATCTGCTGCTGGAGGGTGACCGCGTGGTCGGCGCGGTCACGCAGGTGGGCATTGCCTTCCGCGCGCGGACCGTCGTGCTGACGGCCGGTACCTTCCTGGATGGCCGCATCCACGTCGGCCTGGACAACTACCAGGCCGGCCGGGCAGGGGACCCGCCTGCGGTCAGCCTGTCGGCGCGGCTCAAGGAACTCAAGCTGCCGCAGGGACGCCTGAAGACCGGCACGCCGCCGCGCATCGATGGCCGCACCATCGACTTTTCCCAGTGCACGGAACAGCCGGGCGACGGCATGCCCGGCGGCGGCAATCCCGCCATGCCGGTGTTCAGCTTCATGGGCCGGGCCGACATGCATCCGCAGCAGATGCCGTGCTGGATCACGCACACCAATGCGCAGACGCACGACATCATCCGCTCCGGCTTCGACCGCTCGCCCATGTTCACCGGCCGCATCGACGGCGTGGGCCCCCGCTACTGCCCCAGCGTGGAAGACAAGATCAACCGCTTCGCGGACAAGGACAGCCACCAGATCTTCCTGGAGCCCGAAGGCCTGACGACCCACGAGTACTACCCCAACGGCATCTCCACCAGCCTGCCCTTCGATATCCAGCTGGCCATGGTGCGCAGCATGCCGGGCCTGCAGAACGCCCACATCCTGCGGCCGGGCTATGCCATCGAGTACGACTACTTCGACCCGCGCGGTCTGAAGAGCAGCTTCGAGACGCGCGCGATCCAGGGACTGTTCTTTGCCGGGCAGATCAACGGCACCACTGGCTACGAGGAGGCCGCGGCGCAGGGCCTGTTCGCCGGTCTGAACGCCGCGCTGCTGTGCCAGGAGAGGGAGGCCTGGGTGCCCCGGCGGGACGAAGCCTACCTGGGCGTGCTGGTGGACGACCTGATCACCAAGGGCGTGACCGAGCCCTACCGCATGTTCACCAGCCGGGCCGAGTTCCGACTCCAGCTGCGCGAGGACAACGCGGACATGCGCCTGACCGAAGCGGGCCGTCAGCTGGGGCTGGTGGGCGATTCGCAATGGGACGCTTTCTGCCGGAAGCGCGACGCTGTTTCACGTGAAACAGAGCGGCTCAAATCGACCTGGGTGAATCCCCGCAACCTGCCGGCCAGCGAGTCCGAACGGGTTCTGGGCAAGGCCATCGAGCACGAATACAACCTGGGCGATCTGCTGCGCCGGCCGAACATCAGCTACGACAGCCTGTTGTCGCTGGACGGCGGCAAGTACCGGCCCGCGCAGCCGTTGGCACCGGACGAAGTGGAGCAGGTGGAGATCGCGGCCAAGTACGCGGGCTACATCGAGAAGCAGCACGAGGAGGTGCAGCGCGCGGCGCACTTCGAGAGCCTGCGCCTGCCGGACGACCTCGACTACATGCAGGTTCAGGCACTCAGCATCGAGGTGCGGCAGAAGCTCAGCAAGCACCGGCCGGAAACCCTGGGGCAGGCGTCGCGCATCTCCGGCATCACGCCTGCGGCGATTTCCTTGTTGATGATTCATCTGCGCAAGGGTGGCTACAAGGCCTTCCAGCAGAAGGACACGGGGACGGTGCCCGCATGAGTGTCGTGAGCCAAGCGCAACGCGAACAACTGGAGGAGGGCGCGCGGACGCTGGGACTGGACCTGACCGATGCGCAGATCCGTCAGCTGCTGGACTACGGCAGTGCCATCCTCAAGTGGAACAAGGTCTACAACCTCACGGCACTGCGCGATCCCACGCTTGTCATCACCCACCACCTGCTGGACAGCCTCGCAGCCGTTCCGGCCCTGGGGCGACAGCAGCCGGGGGCAGGGCGCCTGCTGGACGTGGGCTCGGGTGCCGGCCTGCCTGGGGTCGTGATTGCCATCTGCCGGCCCGACCTGGAAGTGCATTGCCTGGATGCCGTCGCCAAGAAGATGGCCTTTGTGCAGCAGATGGCGGGCGCTCTGCAACTGCCTCGACTTCGCGGCCTCCACGCGCGCGTGGAGACACTGGAAGGTCGCTACGACGTGATTACTTCGCGGGCCTTTGCGTCGCTGGTCGATTTCGTGGATGGCTCTGCCCAGCTTCTGATTCCCGAAGGCGTCTGGATGGCGATGAAGGGAAAGCGGCCAGAAGAGGAGATCGAGCGCCTTCAGACCTCCGTGGATGTGTTTCACGTGGAACAACTCGTCGTCCCCGGCCTGGATGCCGAGCGCTGCATCGTCTGGATGCGCAAAAAACAAAGCTGACTCGCCTGCAAGCGGCTGCCAAACGGCAGCTCCGTCGCCTTGCTCGCGTAGACTCCCCGCTCCCTCCCGCAGCTCACTCCCATGTTCGGCATCTCCGACTACGGCGCCTTTGTCGCCGCCATCCTCGTGTTCCTGGCCATTCCCGGTCCGGGCAACCTGGCCTTGGTGAGTTCCACGGCCAAGGGCGGCGTGCGTGGGGGTCTGGCGGCCACGCTGGGCGTGATCCTGGGTGACCAGGTGCTGATGTGGTCCGCCGTCGCGGGCGTGGCTGCGTTGCTGGCGGCCTACCCGGCAGCCTTCCACGCCGTGCAATGGCTGGGCGCCGGCTACCTGGCGTGGATGGGGCTCCGGATGCTGCGGGCACGTCCCGGTGACAAGGCGGTGATCGACATCCGTCCCGGCCATTACCTGCGGCAGTCGCTGGCGATCACCCTCCTGAATCCGAAGGCCATCGTGTTCTACATGGCCTTCTTTCCCCTTTTCATCGATCCCGCTCACCACCGCGGCATGCTGACCTTCGCTGCAATGTCGTTGACCATCGCGGCCCTCACCTTCGGCTACGGACTGGTGGCCGTGCTGCTCACCCGCCATCTGGCCGACAAGCTGCGCGCCAACCGCCGCCTGTCCAGCCTGCTCGAAAAGACGGCGGGCGGCGTGCTGGTGGCTTTCGGCGTCAAGCTGGCACTGAGCCAGTAAACCCTCCCACCCCGCCGCCGACATCAGGAATCCAGCGACATGGCCCGCATCTTCTGCATCGCCAACCAGAAAGGTGGGGTGGGCAAGACCACCACCACCGTCAACCTCGCCGCCGGCCTGGCGAAGGTCGGCCAGCGTGTGCTGATGATCGACCTGGATCCGCAGGGCAACGCGACCATGGGTTCGGGCATCGACAAGCGAAACGCCGAGTACACCGTCTACGACGTGCTGCTCGAATCGGCCTCGGTGGCCGAAGCCCGCGTATCGGTCGAGGCCTGCGGCTATGACGTTCTCGCCGCCAATCGGGAACTGGCGGGCGCCGAGGTGGAGATGGTCGCCCTGGACCGCCGCGAGAAGCGTCTGCGCACCGCGCTGGCCGCCGTTGGCGCCGAGTACGACTTCGTGCTCATCGATTGCCCGCCCTCGCTCAGCCTGCTGACGCTCAATGGCCTGTGCGCCGCCCATGGCGTGATCGTGCCCATGCAGTGCGAATACTTCGCGCTCGAAGGCCTGACCGATCTGGTCAACACCATCAAGCAGG
Organism: Pseudacidovorax sp. 1753; assembly: GCF_040544975.1. Classification (NCBI taxonomy): domain Bacteria; kingdom Pseudomonadati; phylum Pseudomonadota; class Betaproteobacteria; order Burkholderiales; family Comamonadaceae; genus Pseudacidovorax; species Pseudacidovorax sp. 1753. The sequence continues at coordinate 153,812 of NZ_JBEPKY010000004.1, forward strand.
TGCACGCCAACCTCAACAAGAACCTGCAGATCATCGGCCTGCTGCGGGTGATGTTCGATCCGCGCATCACGCTGCAGCAGCAGGTGAGCGACCAGCTCAAGGCGCACTTCGGCGACAAGGTGTTCGACACCGTCATTCCCCGCAATGTGCGCCTCGCCGAGGCGCCGAGCTATGGCCTGCCCGGCGTGGTCTTCGACGCCGGCGCGCGCGGCAGCCAGGCCTATGTGGCCTTCGCCGAGGAACTGGTGCGCAAGATGCCGCCGGCCAGCGCCACGGCCGCGCCCACGCCGCCCGCACCGCAGACGGTGCCGGTGCTGCATGCCGTGGCGGGCGAGGAGCAGGCGGACGCGGCCCCGGACGAGGCGGGCGACGTGCCTCCGCCGGCCGCCTGATCGCTACGCTTTTCATAGCAATGAATCCACATCCTACCGAGCCGGCCACCGTGTTCCTGCTGCCAGGTTGGCAGAACAGCGGACCCGGCCACTGGCAGACGCGCTGGGAGGCGCTGCATGGCGACCACCGCGTCGAGCAGCACGACTGGATGCGCCCGCTGCGCGGCGACTGGTGTGCGCGGCTGGAGGAAGAGATCCTCGCGGCGCCCGGGCCGGTGGTACTGGCCGCCCACAGCCTGGGCTGCATCCTGACCGCGGCCTGGGCCGCCCATTCGCGCCACACGGCCCGTGTGCGTGGCGCGCTGCTGGTGGCGCCCGGCGACGTCGAGCGCGAATCGCTGCGCCACCAGATTCCCGGCTGGGCGCCCATCGTGCGCCAGGCCTTGCCCTTCCCGGCCGTGCTGGTGGGCGCCACCGATGACCCTTATTGCGACGCCGACAAGGCCCGCGAGCTGGCGCGCCACTGGGGCGCCCGCTTCGTGGATGCCGGCGCCCGCGGCCATCTCAACGCCGACTCGGGCCTGGGTGACTGGCCGGAAGGCCGCGCCCTGCTGGATGCGCTCATCCAGCCCCCGCAACCCACTTCTTCTTCCTGCTGATGGCAACCAAGAAACCCAAGGGCCTCGGACGCGGCCTCGAAGCCCTGCTGGGCCCCGCCGCAGGCCGCAATACCGACGACGCGGCCACGGCCGAGGCAGAGTCCGCCACGCCGCGGCGCGACGGCAATCCCAGCACCCTGGCCCTGAACCAGATGGTGGCGGGCGTCTACCAGCCCCGCACCCGCATGGACGAGGGCGCGTTGTACGAGCTGGCCGAGAGCATCAAGGCCCAGGGCATCATGCAGCCGATCCTGGTGCGCCGGCTCGATGCCGAGCAGGCCGCTGCCAAGAACGCCGAATACGAAATCATCGCCGGCGAGCGCCGCTTCCGCGCCGCCAAGATCGCTGGCCTGGACAGCGTGCCCGTGCTGGTGCGCGACGTGCCCAACGAGGCCGCCGCGGCCATGTCGCTGATCGAGAACATCCAGCGCGAGGACCTCAATCCGCTGGAAGAGGCGCAGGGCCTGCAGCGGCTGGTGAGCGAGTTCGGCCTCACGCACGAACAGGCCGCCCAGGCCGTGGGCCGTTCGCGCAGCGCGGCCAGCAACCTGCTGCGCCTGCTCAACCTGGCCGACCCGGTGCAGGGCCTGCTGATGGCCGGCGACCTGGACATGGGCCATGCGCGCGCGCTGCTGGCGCTGGACCGCGCCGCGCAGATCACGGCCGCCAACCAGATCGTGGCCCGCAAGCTGTCGGTGCGCGAGACCGAGGGCCTGGTCAAGAAGCTGTCGGCCGAATTCAGCCTGCAGCCCCAGGCCCAGCGCGCCGCGCCCGAGAAGCCGCGCGACCTGCAGCGCGTGGAGGAGGAACTGGCCGACCTGCTCACCGCCGCCGTCGAGGTGCGCATCAAGAAGCAGAGCAAGCGCGGCGGCCAGACGCAGATGAGCGGCGAGCTGGCGATCCACTTCGGCTCGCTGGATGCGCTGAATGGCCTGATCGAACGGCTGCGTGGCTCCACGGCGGGATAGGCGACCCGCAAGATGGGCGCGGCAGTTCTATGCCGCCGCCTTCCACTTTCGTCGGATGCGTGGTGCACAGGCGCACCGATAAGCTGCGGCCGCACCGTCTGCCCTGGCACGACGGCATGTCTCCAACCCGCGAGAGGCCGACCATGAATTCGACGACGCCCATTCTTCCCCGCCTTGCCCTGGCATTGACCGGCCTGCTGGCCCTGGCCGGCTGCCAGACCACCGACCTGCAGATGGGCAGCCAGTCCGCCAAGACCGTGGCCACCGGCGGCGCGGCGGGTGGCACCAGCGTCAACGCCAGCGGCCAGTTGGAGCGCTGCGAGTCGCCGCTGGGCACCGTCTCCCTCATCGAGAACCAGTCGGCCGGTTGGTACACGGTGCTGACCAACCAGTACAAGCTGCCGCCCACGGCCAACCTGCTGCGGCTGATGATCCAGCAGTCCAACTGCTTCGTGGTGGTGGAGCGCGGCGCCGCCGGCATGAACGCCATGAGCCGCGAGCGCGCATTGATGCAGTCGGGCGAGATGCGCCAGGGCAGCAACTTCGGCCGCGGCCAGATGGTGGCCTCGGACTACGGCCTGTCGCCCGAGGTCGTCTTCAACAACAACGACGCGGGTGGCATCGGCGGCACGCTGGGCGGCTTGATCGGCGGCAACCGGGGCCGTGCCCTGGCGGCCGTGGGCGGCAGCATGCAGACCAAGGAAGCCAGCACGATGCTGACCCTGATCGACAACCGCTCGGGCGTGCAGATCGCGGCGGCCGAAGGCAGCGCCTCCAAGACCGACTTCGGCGCCATGGGCTCGCTCTTCGGCAGCCGGGCGGGCGGTGCGGTGGGCGGCTATGCCAACACGGCGCAGGGCAAGGTGATCAGCGCCGCCTTCATGGACGCCTACAACCAGATGGTGGTGTCGCTGCGCAACTACCAGGCGCAGACGGTGCGCGGCCAGGGCCTGGGCGGCGGTGGCCGGCTGGGCGTGGATGGCGGTGTGGCGCCGTCGCAGACCTCGGCGCCGCGACAGAAGAAGTAAGGGCGGAGCCGGTGGACGCCGGCTTCTTCCCACCACCGTTCAGGCTGAGCTTGTAGAAGCCGGGGTCCGCCGCGGCATGCGCTACAGACTGAAGATCTTCCCCGGATTGAGGATGTTCTTCGGGTCCAGCGCCTTCTTCAGTGTGCGCATCATCGCCACCGCGCCTTCGCCGGCCTCGTCGATCAGGAAGCCCATCTTGTGCAGCCCGATGCCGTGCTCGCCGGTGCAGGTGCCGCCCATCGCGATGGCGCGCGACACCAGGTTGTGGCTCAGCTGCTCGGCGCGCAGGCGCTCGTCGGGGTCGTGCGGATCGATCAGGTAGCCGAAGTGGAAGTTGCCGTCGCCCACGTGGCCCACCAGGAAGTAGGGGATGCCGCTGGCGTCCACCTCGTCCACCGAGGCCAGCAGGCAGTCGGCCAGGCGCGAGATCGGCACGCAGGTGTCGGTGGTCACCGCGCGGCAGCCGGGGCGCGACTGCACGGCCGCGAAGTAGGCGTTGTGCCGCGCCGTCCACAGCCGGGTGCGCTCCTCCGGCGTCGTGGCCCATTCGAAGTCGTTGCCGCCCATCTCGCTGGCGATGGCCTGCACCGTCTCGGCCTGCTCCTGCACGCCGGCGGGCGAGCCGTGGAACTCCATCAGCAGCATCGGCTGCTCGCGCAGGCTCAGCTTGGAATGCGCATTGACCATGCGCACCGAGTTCACGTCGATCAGCTCCACCCGCGCGATCGGCACGCCCAGCTGGATGACCTGGATGGTGGTGTGCACCGCCGCCTCGATGCTCGGGAAGGAGCAGATGGCGGCCGAGACCGCCTCGGGCAACGGATAGATGCGCAGCGTGATTTCGGTGGCGATGCCCAGCGTGCCTTCGCTGCCGACGATCAGCCGCGTGAGGTCGTAGCCGGCCGAGGACTTGCGGGCGCGCGTGCCGGTGCGGATCGTCTCGCCTCTGGCCGTCACCACCTCCAGCGCCAGCACGTTCTCGCGCATGGTGCCGTAGCGCACGGCATTCGTGCCGCTGGCGCGCGTGGCGGTCATGCCGCCGATGGAAGCATCCGCCCCCGGGTCGATGGGAAAGAAGAGGCCGCTGGAACGCAACTCCTCATTGAGTTGCCGGCGGGTCACGCCCGGCTGCACGGTCACGGTGAGGTCCTCGGCATTCACCGCCAGCACCTGGTTCATGCGCGACAGGTCGATGCTGATGCCGCCCTGCACGGCCAGCAGGTGGCCTTCCAGCGAAGAGCCCACGCCGAAGGGGATCACGGGCACGTCCGCGTCCGAAGCGAGCTTCACCGCATCGGCCACGTCGCGCGTGCTTTCGGCAAAGACGACGGCCGCGGGCGGCGGCACGTCGAAGGGCGACTCGTCGCGCCCATGCTGCTCGCGCACGGCCATCGCCGTGGAACATTGCGTGCCGAAGCGCTCGCGTAGCGCGGCCAGCAGCGACTCGGGCACCGGGCGCGGTGCCACGGCGGGATGCAGGCGGGCGAGGTCGGCGGGGGCGTTCATGGGGTGTCTCCTTCAGGCGGCCGGGCGTATGCCGGCGCGGGTCTACCATTCTAGGAACCGCAGTCAAGGAAGGATTCCGCATGGGCAACCGCCTCACCCAGATCGCCACCCGCACCGGCGACGACGGCAGCACCGGCCTGGGTGACAACACCCGCGTCTCCAAGGGCCACCTGCGCGTGCATGCCATGGGCGACGTGGACGAGCTCAATTCCCACATCGGCCTGTTGCTCTGCGAGCCGCTGCCCGCTGACGTGCGCGAGCTGCTGGTCGATGTGCAGCACCAGCTCTTCAACCTTGGCGGCGAACTGGCCATGCCTGGCTACACGCTGCTCAAGGACGAGGCGCTGCTGCAGCTGGACCAGGCGCTGGAGACACACAACGCCGCGCTGCCGCGCCTGGCCGAGTTCATCCTGCCGGCCGGCACGCGCGCCGCATCGCAGGCCCATGTGTGCCGCACCGTGGCGCGCAGGGCCGAGCGCGCCATCGTCGCGCTGGGTGCCGTGGAGGTGGTCAACGATGCGCCGCGGCGCTACCTCAACCGGCTGTCGGACCTGCTCTTCGTGCTGGCCCGGGTGCTCAACCGCATGGATGGCGGCGACGACGTCTACTGGAAGAGCGAGCGCATGGCACGCGCGGCGCAGGACGCGTCGGCCTCCGGCGACTGACAGCGCCGCATGCGCCTGCGCCACATCGAGGTCTTCAATGCCGTGATGCTCACCGGCAGCGTGAGCGCGGCGGCGCGGCTGATCAACGTCACGCAGCCGGCGGTCAGCCGCACCCTGCAGCATGCCGAGCTGCAGCTGGGCTTCGCGCTGTTCCGGCGTGCCAAGGGGCGGCTCATTCCCACGGCCGAGGCGCAGGCGCTGTATCCGCGCATCGAGCGGCTGTTCGCGCAGCTCGACGAGGTGCAGCGCCTGGCCAGCCAGCTGCGCCATGGCGGCGAAGTGGCGGGCGAGTTGCGCATCCTGGCGGTGATGGCGCTGACCCACGAGGTGCTGCCGAGGGCGCTGGTCGCCTTCCGCGCCCGGCATCCGGCGGTCGCGATCCGCGTGGAGGCCCTGCACACGCCGCAGATCGTCTCGGCCCTGCTGCTGCGCGAGGCGGACATCGGCTTCGCCTTCAGTGCGCTGCCGCATGCGGGCCTGGTGAACGAGCCGGTGGCCGACAGCCGCATGGTCTGCGTGGCACCGCGCGGCCTGCTGCCGGCGGCGTTGGTGAAGGCGGGCCGGCTCTCGCTGCCCGATCTGGCCGACGTGCCTGTGATCGCGCTGGATGGCCGCGACCCGCTGGGCCTGGGCGTGGCCCAGGCCTGCCGCGAGGCCGGCGTCGGCCTGCAGGCGGTGGTCACGGTGCAGACCTACCACGCGGCGCTGGCCATGGCCCACCACGGCCTGGGCGCGGCGCTGGTGGACGGCTGCACGGCGCTGTCGGCCGACTCGGCCAAGGTCGACCGCCTGGCGCTGGCGCCGGCCTTGCCGGTGCCGGTGCGCGTGCTGCGGGCCGAGCAGGCCGGCGAGTCGGTGCCCATGCGCACGCTGCTCGCGTGTGTAAGACAAGTCCTGACGGCGTCCACCCCGGAATTGGGATAAAAAGCGAACGGTCGTTCGCATCGTCGGCTCCGCCCCGGAGCCGACCCGGGGACGGCACGCATCCCTCATCCAAAGGACTCTTCCATGCAGAGACAACAACGACTCCTCCAGACTCTGATCCTCGCCGCCCTGGGCGGCCTGGCCACCACCCCGGCGCTGGCCCAGCAGGCGGGCGACTGGGTCATGGGCGCCGGCTGGCTCCATTTCTCCCCGCGCGACTCCAGCAAGCCGCTGACGGTGACCTCGCCCATTCCCAGCGTGGTACCGGGCTCCGGCGCCGGTGTCAGCAGTGCCGACACCCTGGGGCTGAGCGCCGTCTACTTCATCGACCCGAACTGGGCCGTGGAAGGCGTGCTCGGCGTGCCGCCCAAGTTCAAGCTCAATGGCGAAGGCACGCTGGCGCGGGTCGGCCAGCTGGGCGAGGCGCGGCAATGGAGTCCCACGATCCTGGGCAAGTACTACTTCGGCAACGGCAACGACGCCTTCCGGCCCTTCGTCGGCGCAGGGGGCACCTATGTCTGGTACAGCGACGTGAGCCTGACGCCGGGCCTGCAGAGCGCGGTCGGCGGCCTGGCCGGCCGGCCGCCGCTGAGCACCGTGACCTCGGCCAAGCTCGACAGCTCTTTCGCGCCGGTGTTCAACGTGGGCGCGGCCTGGCAGTTCGACCGGCACTGGGGCATCTCGCTGTCGGTCTCGTACATCCCGCTCAAGACCAAGGCGACGCTGACCACCACCACGGCGACCGGCCTGCCGCTGCTCACCAGCGAGGCGCGGCTCAAGCTGAACCCCGTGGTGACCTACCTGTCGGCCACCTACCGCTTCTGACGCAGCCCAGGGGCGTGCGCAGGCCTGCGTCGTGCCCGCGGACGGGCGTGCCGGCGCCGTTCCCGTGGTTCCTTCAGGCCGGTACCAGGGCCGTGTCGGCCGCCAGCCGGTGCGCCACCTGGCGCGCCGTGCCGAAGGCCAACGTGAAGCCCAGCGCGCCATGGCCGACGTTGAACAGCACGTTGGCCGGTGCGCGCCCGGCATGGCCCACCAGCGGCAGTCCGCTGGGCGTGGCCGGCCGTAGGCCCGCCCAGGGCTGCGGGTCGGCGCCCTGCACCGCGGCATGCGGAAACACGGTCTGCGTGGCCGCCTGCAGCGTGGCGATGCGCGCGGGCGGGATGCGCAGGTCCTCGCCCACCAGCTCCGCCATGCCGGCCACGCGCAGCCGCTGGCCGATGCGCGCGAACACCGTCTTGCGCGTCGTGTCCGTCACGCTCACCACCGGCGCGGCGCCGGGCGTGTCGTGCACCGGCAGCGTGATGCTGTAGCCCTTGAGCGGGTAGACCGGCAAATAGGCGCCCAGCATGCGGCCGAAGCGCGCCGCGGCGGTGCCGACGGCGATCACGAAGGCATCGGCGGCGATGGCGCCTTGCTCGCGCGTGCGCACCGCCCTGGCACGGCCACGCGAGGCTTCGAAGCCCTGCACCTCGGCCGTGACCAACTGCACCCCGCGCGCCTGCAGCGCCGCAGCGAGTGCCTGGCACACCTTCAGGCAATCGGCCACGCACTCGCTCGCGGTGTAGACCGCGCCGGCGAAGCGGCCGCGATAGCCGGCGAGGGCGGGTTCCAGCGCGACGGCCTCGTCCGGCGTCACCACGCGCTGCGCCGCGCCGCCCAGCGATTGCTGCAGCGCCACCTGCCGACGTGCCGCCTCCACGCCCGCGGCACTGCCGTAGAGCACCAGCTTGCCGGCCTCGGCAAAGTCGCAGTCGGGTTGAAGCTGCGCGCGCATGGCCTCGAAGCCCTCGCGGCTCGCAGCGGCCAGCTGCAGCAGGGCCTGCGTCGTGCGTGCCGCGCTGCGGTCGTTGCAGGCCGCCATGAAGCCCAGTCCCCAGCGCCACTGCTGCGGGTCCAGCTGGGGGCGCAGCTTCAGCGGTGAATCGGCCGAGAACATCAGATGCGGCAACTGGCCCCAGATGGAGGCATCGGCCAGCGGCGCCACATAGGAGTAGCTCAGCTGCGCGCCATTGCCGCTGCTGGTGCCGCTTCCGGGCGCTGCACGGTCCAGCACCGTCACGGTATGGCCTTGGGCCTGGAGTTCCCACGCGGTGGCCAGGCCGACGATGCCGGCGCCGAGGATGCAGATGTGCATGGTAGTGTGCGGACGGAAGAGAGGGGACGCGGAAGAGGGCGGCGGGCTGGCCCGTCAGGGTGAACCCGCACTCTACGGAGCGTGCCTGCGCGCCGCCAATGCCAAAGCCATCCAGGGCCATGCCGCGAGCTCATGGGGCGCGGCGCGCATCCATAAGCTTTGGGCATGGCCGGCCGCGAAAAAACCATGAGCGGCGGCCCGGTCCTGCGGCCACACTGGCCGGCGCCTTGCTTGGGTCCCTGACGAGTCCGTCTTCTTCCGTCGTGCTCGCTTCCTTCACACGCATCTTCGACAGAAAGGTTTCCATGAAGCTTTCCCCCCTCATGACCGCCGCCCTGCTGGGCATCGCCAGCCTGCAGGCCGCCCAGGCCCAGGGCCAGGACACGCTGGCCAAGATCGACAAGGACAACAAGATCACCCTGGCCTACCGCGAGTCCTCGGTGCCCTTCAGCTACCTGGAAGCGCCCGGCAAGCCCATCGGCTTCGCGGTGGAACTGAGCAATGCCGTGGTGGCCGAGGTCAAGAAGCAGCTCAACAAGCCCAACCTGGAAGTGGCGCTGATGCCCGTCACCTCGCAGAACCGCATCCCGCTGCTGACCAACGGCACCATCGACCTGGAGTGCGGCTCCACCACCAACAACACCGCCCGCGGCAAGGACGTGGCCTTCGCCATCAACCACTTCTACACCGGCACCCGCGCGCTGGTGAAGAAGAGTTCCAACATCAAGGACTGGGCCGACCTCAAGGGCAAGAAGGTGGCCATCACCACCGGCACCACCAACATGCTGGTCGTGCGCAAGTACAACGAGGAGAAGAAGCTGGACCTGGACATCATCGGCACCAAGGACCATGCCGATGCGCTGCTGCTGGTCGAGAGCGATCGCGCCGCGGCTTTCCCGATGGACGACATCCTGCTCTTCGGCTTGAAGGCCAACGCCAAGGATCCGGCCAGCCTGGAGGTGGTGGGCGAGGCGCTGCAGGTGGAGCCCTATGCCTGCATGCTGCGCAAGGACGATCCGAAGTTCAAGGCGCTGGTGGACGGCGTCTTCACCGGCCTCATGAAGTCGGGCGAGTTCGAGAAGATGTACGCCAAGTGGTTCATGGGCCCGATCCCGCCGAAGAACCAGGCCATCGGGCTGCCGATGAGCAAGGAGCTCAAGGACAACCTCCAGGCCTTGAGCGACAAGCCAGCGACATGAGCTCGCCCCCCAGGCTGCGCGGCACTGCGTGCCGCTTCGCCGACCCCCCTGCCGGGGGGCGCTCCCAGCGGCCCGGCAGAGCCGGTTCCGCGGGAGCCGCTGGCGTGGCCTGCTCCGCGGCCTCTCGTGCAGTCGTGGGGTCGAGGTTGTCGGCGAGCGGATGATCGTGCGTTCTCTACCAACCAAATAAAAGAGCCTCCCGCGGGAGGCTCTTTTCATGGGGTCTGAGGGTTGCAGACTCAGCGCTTCTTGTGCGCGTCCATGCCCTGGGCCAGCAGCTGGCGGGCCTGTTCCACGTTCTCGTTGACGCGCTGGCGCACGATCTCGAAGGCTTCGGCCTGGGACTTCGCGGTGAGGTCGGCCAGCTCGCGGATGTCTTCCAGCGCCTGCTGGAAGCCGGCGCGGCCCATGCTGTCGATCTTGCCGAGCTGGGCCTTCATGTCCTGGCCGGGCATCGCCTGCAGCGTGTCGCGCCACTGCTCGATGGACTGCTTGAGCATCTCGGTCTGGCGCTGCACCACGCTCTGCAGGCCCTCGCGCGCCATCGAACTGGCCTTGACCATCGCCTCCATGTCCTTGCGGCCGTTCTCCAGCAGCAGGGCGGCGGTGCCGGTCACGTCCATGCCCTGCATGCGCTGGGCCATCTCCTGCAGCGACTTGGTCGCGGCCTCCTGCATGCCGGCCAGCGCGGCCATGGGATCGGGCAGCGGGCCGGCGCCGCCGGCGGACGTGGACGAGGAGGTCTTGCGGGTGGCCATCGGGCGTCTCTCCATTCGGTGAATACGGTGGAGCGGCCACGATAACCGCAGCCGCCGCGGGCGCAAAGCCCGGGCGTCAGCGGGCGGCGGGCGTGGAGCCGGCGGTCGGCAGGTCGGGCAGCTCGATCTTGACCTCGAGCACTTCCAGTGCGTCCTGCTTCTCCAGGTGCACCTTGATGTCCTCGGCCTTGATCGACACGTACTTGGAGATCACCTCCAGCAACTCGCGCTGCAACTGCGGCAGGTAGTCGGGCCGGCGCGCGTTGATGCCGCGCTCGTGGGCCAGGATGATCTGCAGCCGTTCCTTGGCGACGGCCGCGGACTTCTTCTTCTCGCCCAGCAGGAAGGAGAGGAAGGACATGCGCCTTACCTCCCGAAGATTCGCTTGAAGAAGCCGGGCTTGGCCGCTTCGGTGAAACGCATGGGACGGTCTTCGCCGAGGAAGCGCGCCACCACGTCCAGGTAGGCCTGGGCCACGTCGCTCTCCTTGTCGTGCACCGCCGGGATGCCCTGGTTGGAGGCCTGCAGCACCGACTCCGACTCCGGGATCACGCCGATCAGCGGAATGCGCAGGATGTCCTGGATGTCCTCCAGCGACAGCATCTGGCCGTCGGCCACGCGGCTGGGGTTGTAGCGGGTGATGAGCAGATGCTCCTTGATCGGCTCGGCGCCGTCCTTGGCCCGCTTGGTCTTGGAGCTGAGCATGCCCAGGATACGGTCGGAGTCGCGCACGGAGGACACCTCGGGGTTGGTCACCACCAGCGCCTCGTCGGCGAAGTGCATGGCCATCAGCGCGCCGGTCTCGATGCCGGCGGGCGAGTCGCAGACGATGTAGTCGAAGTCCATCGTCTTGAGCTCTTCCAGCACGCGGCCCACGCCCTCCTGCGTCAGCGCTTCCTTGTCGCGCGTCTGCGAGGCGGCCAGCACGAACAGGTTGTCGCACAGCTTGTCCTTGATCAGGGCCTGCGTCAGGTTGGCCTCGCCCTGGATCACGTTGACGAAGTCGTACACCACGCGGCGCTCGCAACCCATGATCAGGTCCAGGTTGCGCAGGCCCACGTCGAAGTCGATCACGGCCGTCTTCTTGCCCGCGAGGGCCAGGCCCGACGAGAAGCTCGCGCTGGAGGTCGTCTTGCCGACGCCGCCCTTGCCCGAGGTCACCACCACGATCTTGGTCATTTGCCTGAATCCTTTTTTGACTGGTTCGCGCCGCTTGTTGCGCTGGGGAATGGGGGGTTTTTTGCGGGGAGCCATCAACCGGTGATGGCTTCCAGCAGAAGCTTGTCGTCCTGCAGGCGGATCTGCGCGGGCTTGCCGGCCACGTCGGGGGGCAGGGCCACTTCGGAGGTGCGGTAGACGCCGGCCACGGCCACCAGCTGCGCTTCGAGGCAGGTGGTGAAAATGCGCGCGCCGGTGTCGCCCCGCGCCCCGGCGATGGCCTTGCCGCGCAGCGGCGCGTACACATGCACATTGCCGTCGGCAATGACCTCGGCGCCGAAGCTCACCAGGCCGGTGACGATCACGTCGCCGCCGCGGGCATAGACCTGCTGGCCCGAGCGCAACGGCCGGTCGATCAGCAGCGTGCCACCTTGCGGCACCGGCACCTCGCGCACGATCTGCGGCGCGGGGCTGGGCGGCTCGGGCGGCCGTGCGGGGGCCGGGCCGGGCAGGGCAGCGATGGCCAGGCCCGCGGCGCGCGCCGCCTGGGCGTGGCGCGCATCGGCGCCGCGCACGGCCACGGGCTGGGTCTGGTGCCGCGAGAGGATGGTGCGCAGCTTCCTGAAGTCGATGCTGCGGGCGGCCTCGTCCTCGGGCAGCTGGGAGAGGTCGATCACCACCGGCTCCTGCTCGAAGAAATCGGGCGAATCGGCCAGCTGCGCGTCGAGCGCGGCCGTCAGCACGGACAGGTCGGCGGTCTTGAGGATCACCGCCACCAGGGGCAGCGTGGCGCTCTTGAATTCGAAAACCGCGCGTGCGCGTGCGGCGGAAGCATCGGCCATCGAGGGACGGTGGGGAGAAATGGAGGGTGAATGAAAAAAAGGTTTCGCCACACTGGCGAAACCTTCGAAGTCTAACGGCGCAGCACCGCCCGGCGGCGCCGCGAAGGGGCCCTCAATGTGACCGGGCGTTTGCGTTGCGGCCCAGCATGGCCCACAACAGCAGCGCCCCGAAGGTGGCGGTGCCGATGCCGCCCAGCGCGAACTGGCCGAACTTGAGCGTGAAGTCGCCCGTGCCCAGGATCAGCGTGATGGCGGCCACGATCAGGTTGCGGTTGTCCGCAAAGTCCACCCGGTTGTCGACCCAGATCTTGGCGCCGGCCACGGCGATCAGGCCGAACACCACGATCGACACGCCGCCCATCACCGGCAGCGGAATGGCCTGGATCAGCGCGCCGAACTTGGGGCTGAAGCCCAGCACCAGCGCGATCACGGCCGCCACCACGAACACGGCGGTGGAATAGATGCGCGTGGCGGCCATCACGCCGATGTTCTCGGCATAGGTGGTGACGCCCGTGCCGCCGGCCGCGCCGCTCACCATGGTGGCCAAGCCGTCGCCCATGAAGGCGCGGCCGATCAGCGGGTCGAGGTTGCGGCCGGTCATGGCCGTGACGGCCTTGAGGTGGCCCAGGTTCTCGGCCACCAGGATGATGGCCACGGGCGCGATCAGCAGCATGGCGCCGGTGTCGAAGCGCGGGCCGGTGAAGGCCGGCATGCCCACCCAGGCCGCGGCGGCCACGCCCGACAGGTCCAGCGGCTTGCCCAGGCCCAGGCCATTCGCCAATACGGCATAGACCACGCTGGCCAGCAGCAGACCGGCCAGGATCAGCAGGCGCTGCAGCATGCCGCGCGCGAACACGGCGACCAGGCCCACGCACAGGAAGGTCATGGCCTGCATCCAACTGTCGAAGTTGCCGGCTGCCATGTTCTTGATCGGCACGCTCGCCAGGTTGAGGCCGATCACGGCCACCACCGCGCCGGTGACCACAGGCGGCATGAAGCGCTCGATCCAGCCGGTGCCGATGGCCTGCACCAGGAGGCCGATGCCGAAATACACCAGGCCGCAGACGATGATCCCGCCCAGCGCCACCGGCAGGTTGGCATTGGGCCCCTGGCCGCCGTAGCCGGTGGCGGCGATCACCACGCCGATGAAGGCGAAGCTCGAGCCCAGGTAGCTCGGCACGCGCCCGCCGGTGAGCAGGTAGAACATCAGCGTGCCCAGCCCACTCATCAGGATGGCCACGTTGGGGTTGAAGCCCATCAGGATGGGCGCCAGCACCGTGGCGCCGAACATGGCGATGACGTGCTGCACGCCCATGGCGCCGGTCTGCGGCCAGGACAGGCGCTCATCGGGCGCGACGACGGTGTTGCCCGTCATGGCGACTTCGCGCCACTGGAAAAGGCTCATGGGTTTCTCCTCGGGGTGTTTGTTGTTGGTTGTTCGGTGGGGGCGCGGCGCCGGCCGCTCAGCGCGGCTGCAGCACCGCCATGGTCAGGCGGGAGACGCAGGTCAGCTCGCCCTCGTCGTTGCGCAATTCGATCTGCCATACGTGGGTGCTGCGGCCGCGGTGCACCGGCCGGGCGGTGCCTGTGACCCAGCCCTTGGAGGCCGCGCGCAGGTGATTGGCATTGACGTCCAGCCCGACCGTGCGTTCGCCTTCGGGCACCGAATAGTGCGCGCCGCAGGAGCCCAGCGTCTCAGCCAGCACCACCGACACGCCGCCGTGCAGGATGCCGTAGGGCTGGATGGTGCGGGCGTCCACCGGCACGCGGCCGACGATGTAGTCGTCGCCGATCTCCACGAACTCCAGGCCGATGTGGCCGCCCACGGTGCCCACATGGCTGCGGGTGAGTTCCTCGATCGAGATGGGTTTCTGCCAGATACGCATGGGTGTCTCCGTCGGCTGTCGGGTTGGATGAAAGAGCCGCGGAACTATAGCCAGCGCACCTCGGCGGTGCAGTCGCCTGCGGGTGGCCGCCGCCGGTGGCGGGCTTGCCATCGCCCGCGGCCCGCAGACGCGGCACGGTTCCTACCCGGTTCGCGGCGTGGTCCCACAGTCCGCGCCCGCGGACGCGCTAGGCTGGTCGGCCAACCCGCACTGCGGGTTCTCTACACCCCATGGAACGAGGAGCCCCCATGAGCCAGGACGACAAGAACACCCAGCCCGACGCCTTTCGCTTTCCCACGGCCGCCGACCCGCAGGCGGCGGAGAAGGTGGCGCCGCCCGAGAAGCGCGAACCTGACGAGGACGCCCTGGACCAGGGCATTGCCGAGTCCTTCCCGGCCAGCGACCCGGTGTCGGTGACTGTTAGCCCACCGCCACGCAAGCGGGAGCAAGGCATGCGTCGGCCCGTCAAGGGGCTGGTCGTGTCCAAGTCCTTCGCGCTGATCGCCTCGGCGGCCATCGCAGGCCTGGCCATCGCCGCGATCAGCCGGCCCGTGGTGCGGCGCCGGCTGCATCTGCGCTGATCGTCTACTTGGCGGGCGCGCCCGGAATGCCCAGGCCGCGCACGACCGCAGGCCGTGCCACGAAGGCGTCCAGCACGCGCTGCACCTGCGCGAAGTCGCCGAAGCCCACCAGTTCGCGCGCCTCGTAGAAGCCCACCAGGTTGCGCACCCAGGGAAAGATCGCGATGTCGGCGATCGAATAGTTGCTGCCCAGCACCCAGTCCTTGCCCGCCAGGTGCTTGTCCAGCACGCCCAGCAGCCGCTTGGATTCGGCGACATAGCGGTCGCGCGGCCGCTTGTCCTCGTAGTCCTTGCCGGCGAACTTGTGAAAGAAGCCCAGCTGGCCAAACATGGGCCCGATGCCGCCCATCTGGAACATCAGCCATTGCAGTGCGTGATAGCGGCCGGGGGCGTCCTTGGGGATGAACTGGCCGGTCTTGTCGGCCAGGTAGACCAGGATGGCGCCCGACTCGAACAGCGCCAGCGGCTGGCCGTCCGGCCCGTTCGGGTCGAGGATGGCCGGGATCTTGTTGTTCGGGTTGAGCGACAGGAACTCGGGCGAGGTCTGGTCGTTGGCGCCGAAGTCCACGCGGTGCACCTCGTAGGGCAGGCCGCACTCCTCCAGCATGATCGACGCCTTCACGCCGTTGGGCGTGGGCAGCGAATAGAGCTGCAGCCGGTCCGGATGCGTGGCAGGCCACTTGCGGGTGATGGGGAAGGCGGAAAGGTCGTTGGACATGGGGAGTCGAAGTCTTGGGGAGCGAGCGCGCCAGCATGCCAGAAGGCCGGTTGCGGTGCCGGCATGGCTGCCAAAGCGCCCACGCGGCGACCTCCTGCCCGGCCCGCGCTGCAGGCGCTCAGGCCGCGGGCCGGAATCCGGGCAGGCGGTGCATGCGCCGCCGCAGCGCATCGATGAAGGCCGTGACGCGCGCGGGCCGATAGGCGCCCGGTGGCATGGCCACATGGATGCTCACCGGCTCCAGCCACCACCGCGGCAGCACGCGCCGGACGCGGCCTGCGTCGATATCCGCCTGGCACATCCAGGGCGCTGCGGCGCCGATGCCGTCGCCGTTCAGGATGGCGCGGTAGCTGGACAGCAGGCTGTCGGTGCGCAGCGGTGTGTCGATGGGGACCATCTGCGCCCGGCCGCTCCTGTCCAGCAGCCGCAGCGTGCCCATCACATGCGGCACCAGGCCCACGCAGGGCAGGGTGGGCAGGCGTGCCAGCGTGACGGGACCGGTTCGTGCCAGCAGGGCCGGACTGGCCACCAGCACACGCTCCATCGAACCCAGCGCACGACTGACCAGCCCGGGGTCGCGCACCTCGCCCACGCACACCCAGCATTCGGCACCTGACGCAGCGAGGTCCACCACGCGGTCGGTCAGCGTCAGCTCGACCCGCAGTTGCGGCCAGGCGGCGCGCAGGTCGGTCACGGCATCGGTGAGAAAGCCCGTGCCGTAGCCCGATGGCCCAATCACGCGCAGCGTGCCCTCCGGCCGGCTGCGGGCGCCGGAGATGCGCTCGGCCAGTCCAGCCCACCGGTCGGCCAGCGCGCGCGCCTCGGCCACCAGCTGCCGCCCTTCGTCGGTGAGCGAAAAGCTGGCCGTGGTGCGCAGGGCGAGCTTGCAGCCCAGCATGCGTTCCAGCTCCAGCAGGCGGCGGCTGGCGGTGGGCTGTGTGATGCCGAGCGTCCGGGCGGCCTTGCTGAGCGAGCCGGCCTCGGCCACACGCACGAAGGTGTCGAGCAGGTCGAGGCGGTCATGGATCGGCTTCATGCGGCGAGCGTATAGGACTTCATCGTTCCATGCGACTACTGCAATTGCCGGGCCCGCCTTATCGTGCGGCCCCATGAACCGCGCCGCCTCCGACATCGACCCGCTGCCTGCCAGCGCTGCCCCGCAACCTGCCCGCCTGATCGGCGACACGCCGCGCGGCGGCTCCGTGCTCAGCTTCTACAGTCCCCGCGGCGCGGCGCGACCGCCGCTCGTGGGCCGGGGCGAGGGCGTCTGGCTCTGGGATGCGGATGGCCGCCGCTACCTCGACGCCACCGCCGGTGCCGTGGTCGCCAACATCGGCCATGGCAACCGGCATGTGATCGCGGCCATGCAGGCGCAGGCCGAGCGCGTGAGCTTCGCCTATCCGCGCTTCTTCGAAAGCGAGCACAACATCGCGCTGGCGGATCGGCTCTGTGCGCTGGCCGGGGAGGGCTTCGACCGGGCCTTCTTCGTCTCGGGTGGGTCGGAGGCCAACGAATCGGCCCTCAAGCTCGCGCGGCAGTACGCCGTGGTCACGGGCCAGGCGGGGCGCTGGAAGGTGATCTCGCGCGACCCCAGCTACCACGGCTCCACCCTGGGCGCGCTGGCCGTGACCGGGGACGCGCACACCCAGGCCATCTACGGTCCCATGGTCAAGCCCATGCCGAAGGTGCCGGCGCCGCTGAGCTATCGCCTGCCGGAAGGCCACACGGCCGAGAGCTACGCCATGGCCTGCGCCGACGCGCTGGAGCGCACCATCGAGCAGGAAGGTCCCCAGACCGTGCTGGCCTTCATCCTGGAGCCCATCGGAGGGCTTTCCACCGGCGCCGTGGTCTCGCCGGCCGCCTACTTCCAGCGGGTGCGGCAGATCTGCGACCGCCACGGCGTGCTGCTGATCTACGACGAGATCATGAGCGGCGCCGGCCGCACCGGCGAATTCCTCGCCGCGCACCACTGGCCGGGCGCCCGGCCCGACCTGGTGACGCTGGCCAAGGGCCTGGCGGCCGGCTACACGCCGCTGGGCTGCCTGCTGGCACCGGCGCGCATCGTGGACGCGGTGGCAGGCGCGGGCGGGTTCGTGCACGGCCATACCTACTTCACCAATCCGATGTCCTGCGCCATCGCCAACGCGGTGATGGACGAGGTCGAGCGTCTGGACCTCGTGGCGCGGGCCCGGGAGCGCGGTGTCGGCCTGCGCCGCCGCCTGGAGGCCGTCGCTGCGCGCTCGCCGCTCGTGGGTGATGTGCGCGGCCTGGGCCTGTTCAGCGCCATCGAGCTGGTGGAGGACAAGGCCACGCGGCGTTCACTGCCGGCCGACTTCAACGCACCGGCACGGCTCACCGAACACGGTCTGCGCCACGGCATCGCGCTCTACAACCGCCGCGCCAACATGGGGGCCTTCGGCGACTTCCAGATGATCACGCCCCCGCTGACCATCAGCGAGCTCGAACTCGACGAGCTGGTCGACCGCCTGGGCCGCGCGCTGGACGATCTGGCGGACGAAGTGGTCCGGCGCGGTCTCGCCTGAGCCCGGATCGGCCATCGACAACCCTACAACCAGCCGTCTCGCGCTCCTTGCAGGGACGGCGCCCTTGCCGGCCCCGGCTGCCAGCACGCCGACGGGCCGATCCCGCCTTTTCTTCCACGACCCGCGAAAAACACCATGACACTGCCTGCCTTCCTCCGCCTCGGCCTGGCCTGCGCCGGCCTGGCCTTCGCCTGCGCCGCACCGGCGCAGGTGCCCACGGGCAAGGGCCCGCTGCGCCTCGTCGTCGGCTATCCGGCCGGCGGCTCTGCCGACGTGCAGGCGCGCACGCTCGCCGACAAGCTGGCGGCCGACCTCGGCGTGGCCGTGGTGGTGGAGAACCGCACGGGCGCCGGCGGCCAGATCGCGGCCGACTACGTGCGCGGTACCGCACCCGACGGCCTGACGGTGCTGCTGGCCAACATGCACATGATGGTGATGCTGCCGCTGACCTCGCGCTCGGTGCGCTACGACCCCGTCAAGGACTTCGCCGCCGTCGGTCGCATCGCCACCTTCTACGAAGGCCTGGCCGTGCCCGCCGCCCTGCCGGCCAAGGACGTGCGCGAATGGCTGGCCCTGGCACGCACCGACGCCTCGCGCGGCAGCTACGGCGTGCCGGCGCCGGGCAGCGTCTCGCAGTTCATCGGCTTCCGCCTGGGCAGCGAGGCCGGTGTCAAGCTCACCGCCGTGCCCTACCGCGGCGCCGCGCCGCTGGTGCAGGACCTGCTGGGCAACCAGGTGGCGGCCGGCATCACGCCCATCGCCGATCTGGTGCAGTACCAGCAGGCCGGCAAGATCAGGATCCTGGCGGTCAACGGCGCCCAGCGCGCGGCCCAGCTGCCGGACGTGCCCACGCTCAAGGAGCTGGGCCAGCCGCATTTCGACAATCTGGAATGGACCGGCCTGTTCGTGCCGGCCGCCACGCCCGCCGCCACGGTCGCCCAGCTGCATGCCGCGCTCGGCAAGGCGCTGGCGCAGCCGGACGTGAAGGAGCGGCTGGCCAAGCTCAGCAGCGACGCCAACCCGAGCACGCCCGAGGCCCTGACGCGCCTGATCGCCGAGGACCTGCAGCGCTGGGGGCCCGTCATCAAGGCCTCGGGCTTCTCCACCGAATGACGGCGGCGATCCCGCCCCACCGTGCGCTGGCGCTGCCGGGTGTCCATGGCTACACGGGCGCCAAGACCGTGCATGCCGGCGAGGCCATCGACCTCCACCTGAGCGTGGACCGGCCCTGCCGGCTGGGCATCTACCGCCTGGGCGACGATCCCGAGGACCGCGCCAGCGATCGCCTGGTGGCCGACCTGGGCAGGGTGCAGCCGCACATCCAGCCGATTCATCCCGGCTCCTATGTGCATGTGCCACGTGGGCTGCCGGCCGGCATTGCCCTGCCGGGCCTCAGCCTGGAGTGCTGGGTGATGCCCTGGCGCGTGGACGGTCCGCGCCAGGCGCTGATCACGCAGTGCGATGACCCGGCACAGGGCGGCTTCGGCCTCTTCATCGCATCGGACGGTGCGCTGGGCCTGTGCCTGGCCGATGCCGGAGCGCCGTCGGCCGGCGCTGTCCCGACCCATCGCTGGACCGCCGGCCGGCTGAAGGCCCGCGCCTGGCAGCATGTGGCCGCGACCTGGGACGGCCGCACGTCGGCGCTGTGGATCGACGGCATCTGCGTCGGACGCCAGGCCTGGACCGGTCCGCTTCGTCCCGGCGCCGCGCCGTTGCGGCTGGGCGCTTGCGGCGACGGTGGCGTGGCGCAGGCCTTTGCCGATGTCGACCTCGCCCTGCCGGCCATCCACGAATGCGCGCTGCCGGCCGAGGCGCTGGCGCAGCGCGTGACCGACCGCGGCCGGCATCTGCCCGCCCATCCCGCCCTGCGCGCCTGCTGGCCGCTGCGCGAGGGACGGGGCGAGGCGGTCGCCGATGCCAGCGGCCATCAGCGCAACGGCCGCATCGTCAACCACGGCACCTGGATGATCCGCGGCCCTGGCTTCGACGAGGCCGTGGCTGCCCGAGACGGCGACCCCTTCGCCACTGCCGGGCAGCACCAAGGTCTGCGGCTGGCGGCCGACGACCTCTACGACTGCCGATGGGCCATCACCCATCGCGTGACGCTGCCGGTGAACGCGCAGCCCGGCCTGCATGTGGCGCGGCTGGGCTTCGAGCTGGACGGGCGCGAGGCGGTGTACGACATCACCTTCCTGGTCAGGCGTCCGGCCGGTGCCGCGGCGGCGCCGCTGCTGGTGCTGTGCGCCATGAGCAGCTGGCTGGCCTATGCCGCGACGCCCTTCGCACGCAACACCGTGGACGACCCGGTCTGGCCGCGCCGATCCACCGGCCTGCCCAACAGCCATCCCGATGCGCCGGCCTACTGCAGCTACACCTTCCACCGCGCAGGCCAGCCCAGCTACTTCACCGGCCTGCGCATGCCCTGGCCCAACGCCAGCCCGGCGGCGCTCTACGACCCGGCCGGCAGCGGCTTCGCCCAATGGACGCGGCTGGAGCGCCGCCTGCATGTCTGGCTGGAGAAGGAAGGCTACGACTTCGACCTGCTGGCCGATCTGGACGTGCATCGCGACCCTGCGCTGCTGGCGCACTACGGCACCGTGGTGGTCAATGGCCACAGCGAGTACTGGTCCACGCCCGTGGTCGACGCCTTCGACGCCCTGCTGCGGCGCGGCGGCAGCGCGCTCGTGCTGTCGGGCAACACCATGTACCTGCGCGTGAGCTTCGACGAGGACATGGCGGTGATGGAGCAGCGCAAGAACGAGGAGCGCGGCGCCGATCCGGCCCAGGCCGCGCTGCGCCCGCCCGCGGGTCCCTTCGGCGAGGAATTCCACAGCCAGGACTGGATGCGCGGCGGCCAGTTGCGCGGCGTGGGCCGTTCGGCCGCGAGCATCATCGGGCTGGAGACCGCGGGCTGGGGCTTTGCCGATGCCGGCGACTTCGGCGTGTACCACGTGACGGCCGCGCAGCATCCCTTCTTCGCCAATCCGCTGCCCGTCGGCCTGGCCGAGGGCGACACCTTCGGCCATGCGCCCGGTGGCGGCCTGCCGCGCGCCATCGGCCACGAATGGGACCTGACGGTGGCCAGCCTGCGGCGGATGACGGGCACTGCGCCTCCGGCGGGCGAGGCCCTGCCCGAGCCGCCCTCGGGCCTGCAGGTGATCGCGCAGGGCCGCCGCCGCGTGCCAGGCGCCCTGGACGCCTACCTGGACTGGTTCTCGCGACCCACCGAGGCGTTGGACGGCGGCCTGTCGGCCGAGATGATCGACTGGCAGCGGCCCCAGGGCGGGCGGGTCTTCCATGCCGGCGCGGTCGGCGCGGCCTGGGTCGTGGGGCACGATCCAGCCTTCGACCGGCTGCTGCGCAACGTGCTGCACCACTTCGACGTGCCTGCACCGCATGGCAGGCGCCCACCCGGCGGCCCGACCGGCTGATCGCACGCGCGGTGGCAGCCGGACCATCGCGTCGGCATCGCTCGATTCAAGCGGCGATCACCTCGGCATCCGCCATCGCCGCATGCAGCCGCGCCACGGCATCGGCGCGCCGCGTGAGCACGGCGCGTTGGTTGAGGTAGCCCTTGTCGGTGATCTCGCCGTGGTCGGCATCGGGGGGCGTGCCCAGCACCAGTGCGCGGGTGGGGCAGCGGGCCGAGCCCAGCCCGGAGGCCATGCGCTGGCGCATCGCGGCCTGCAAGGCCTCGCGCAGCTTCGCCGGTTCGGCGGCGCCCTGTGGACTGGGAAAGACCAGCAGGCCCACGGCCTCGCGGTCGTGGCCGGTGAGCACCAGGTCCTGCACCCAGGGCGCGAGCTGCGACACCAGCTCGATGCGCAGCGGGCCCACCGACACCCAGGTGCCGCTGCCGAGCTTGAAGTCCTCCGCCACACGACCGTCGAAGACGATGCCGCGCTCGGGCCGCGCGGCATCCACCAGGTAGCCGGCATCGCCGATGCGGTAGTAGCCCTCGGCGTCGAAGGCGGCCGCCGTCTCGCGCGGCTGGTGGCGGTAGCCGGGCGTCACCGTCACGCCGCGGATGCGCATCTCCAGCTTGCCGCCGTTGGGCACGAAGCGCACCTCCATGCCGGGCAGCGGATTGCCGATGCAGCCGGCGCCGTCGAGCGCCCAGTGGGCCGAGGTGATGGCCGGCGAGGTCTCGGTGCAGCCCCAGGAGGTGGTGAGCCACAGCGGCCGGCCCGGCCGCACGCGCTCGGCCAGTGCCTGCAGTCGCTGCCAGGTGGCGGGCGACAGCGCGGCCGCCGCGTAGAAGGCCAGCCGCAGCCGCGAGAGGATGTCCGCGGACAGCGCGGCGTCGGCCTCCATCAGCGGCAGCAGCATGTCGAAGCCGCGCGGCACGTTGAACCACAGCGTGGGGCGCACCTCGCGCAGGTTGCGTGCCGTCTTCTCGACCAGGCCCGGCGCGGGTCGCCCTTCGTCGATGTAGAGCGCGCCGCCATGGGCCAGCACCATGTTGAGGTTGTGGTTGGCGCCGAAGGTGTGGCTCCAGGGCAGCCAGTCCACCAGCACCGGCGGCTCCTGCGTCAGGAAGCGCCAGGTCTGGGCCATCATCTGCTGGTTCGCGCACAGCATGCGGTGGGTGTTGATCACCGCCTTGGGATGGCCGGTGGAGCCCGAGGTCAGCAGGTACTTGGCGTGCGTTTCGGGGCCGACGGCCGCGAAGGCGGCCCGTACGGCGGGCGTCTCAGGCGTGGCGCACAGCGCGGCGAATTCCAAGCCGCCGGGCCAGGCACCGGCATGGGCGCTGAACACGCAGGGCACGTCGAGGTCGCAGGCGGCGATGGCGGGGCCGTAGACCTGCGCATCGGCCGCATAGATCAGCCCGGGCCCCAGCAGCCGCAGCATGCCGGCCAGGCGCGTGTGGTCCTGCGTGAGGCGCGAATAGGCGCTGGACAGCGAGCAGCTGGGCCGGCCGATGTGCATGGCCGCGAGCATCATCACCGCATGGTCGATGCCGTTGTCCGACAGGATCACCACCGGCGCACCCTCGGGCAGCCGCAGGTCGAGCAGCGCCTGGGCCATGCGGCCGACCTGCGCGCGCAGCTGCACGTAGCTGACGCGCCGCCAGTCGGCGCCATCCGGCGTGCGCTCGGCCAGCGCCAGGGCATCGGGCGTGCGCTCGGCCCATTGTTCCAGCCACTCGCCCACGCAGCGGGCATAGGGCTGCAGGGCGACGGGCGAGCGCAGCGAGAAGCTGCCGTCGTCGAAGTCGATGCGCACGGCGCGCGGTGGCGCGACCTGCTCCGGGTCGGCGAGGAAGTCGATGGGGGACATGGGTGTCTCTCGAAAGCGGGCGGGATGTGCGGTCACGGCAGGGTGCCGTCCCCGGCCTTGGCGCGCATCAGGTCGATCAGCAGGTCGTCGCGGCTGCGGGCCAGCGCGGTTTCGTGGCGCTCGCCGCGGGCCTCGGCCACGCCCTGCACCACGCGGGCCTTCAGCGTGGGCGTCATGGCGGGCTGGCCCAGGTCGCGCCACCAGCTCTCGATGGGCCCGCCCAGGTGCGCCAGCAGGTGCTGCATGCCGCCTTCGCCACCCGACAGGTGCAGGTTCATGAACGGACCCATCACCGCCCATCGCAGGCCCGGGCCATGGGCGATGGCGGTGTCGATGTCGGCCACGCTGGCCACGCCCTGCTCGACCAGGTGGAAGGCCTCGCGCCACAGCGCGGCCTGCAGCCGGTTGGCGATGTGGCCCAGCACCTCGCGCCGCACATGGATGGGCCGCTTGCCCAGCGCCGCGTAGAAGGCCATGGCGTGTTCGATGGCATCGGGCGCCGTGGACTCGCCACCGCCCACCTCCACCAGCGGGATCAGGTGCGGCGGGTTGAAGGGGTGGCCCAGCACCACGCGCTGCGGCGCTTCGCAGCGCACCTGCATGCCGCTGACCGGCAGGCCCGAGCTGCTGCTGGCCAGCAGCACCTGCGGCGGCGTGGCGGCGTCCATGCGGGCATAGAGCTCGGCCTTGAAGTCGGCGCGCTCGGGACCGCTTTCCTGCACGAAGTCGCAACCTTCCAGCGCCCGCTCCAGCGAGGCATCGAAGTGCAGCCGGGCGGGCGATGCGCCTTCGGCGAGGCCCATGCGCTGCAGCGTGGGCCAGTGGCGATCGACCGCGGCGCGCAGCCGGTCCTCGGCCCCGGGCGCGGGATCGGTGGCCGACACGTCCAGCCCGCGCGCCAGGAAGAAGGCCGCCCAGCTGGCGCCGATCACGCCGGTGCCGACGATGCCGACGCGGCGCACGTCCAGGTGCCCGCTCATGATGCCTTCCAGCGTGCGCAGCGGCTTTCGGCGCGCGTGGTCCAGGCGGCCTCGCCGCGGATGGCCTCGACCACCTTGTAGTAGTCCCAGGGCTCCTTCGACTCCGCGGGCGTCTTCACCTGCATCAGGTGCATGTCGTGCACCATCAGGCCGTCGTCGCGCAGCCAGCCACCCTGCACGAACATGTCGTCGAACTTGGTCTTCTTCAGCTGGGCCATCACCTTCTCGCCATCGTCGCTGCCGGCCGCCTGCACGGCCTTGAAGTACTGCAGCGCGGCTGAATAGTCGCCGGCATGGAAGGAGGTGGGCATGCGCTTGTGCCTGTCGAAGAAGCGTCGCGCCCAGGCCCGCGATTCGGGGCTCTGGTTCCAGTACCAGCTGTCGGTCAGGAACATGCCCTGCGCCGTCTTCAGGCCCAGCGCGTGCACGTCCTGGATGGTGATGATCATGCCGGCCAGCTTCATCTTCTGCGCCAGGCCGAACTCGGCCGCGGACTTGATGGCGTTGACCGTGTCGCCGCCCGCGTTGGCCAGGGCCAGCACATCGGGTTTGGCGCTGGTGGCCTGCAGCATGTACGAGGAGAAGTCGCTCGCGCCCAGCGGATGCTTGACGGCACCGGCCACCGTGCCGCCACCGGCCTCCACCACCTTGCTGGCATCGGCCTGCAGCGCGTTGCCGAAGGCATAGTCGGCCGTGACGAAGAACCAGCGCTTGCCGCCCCCCTTGACCACGGCGCTGGCCGTGCCGCGGGCCATGGCCACGGTGTCGTAGGCATACATGACGGTGAAGGGCGAGCAGTGCTCGTTGGTCAGGCTGGAGGCGCCGGAGCCGACGACGAAGTAGGGCTTCTTCTTGTCGCGCGCCACGCTGGCCATGGCGATGGCGGCGCCGGAGTTCACGCCGCCGATGAGCATGTCCACCTTGTCCACGTCGAACCACTCGCGGGCCTTGGCGGCGGCGATGTCGGGCTTGTTCTGGTGGTCGGCCGTGAGCAGCTCGATCTTCTTGCCGGCGATGGTGCCGCCCATGTCGGCGATGGCCATGCGGATGGCTTCGGCACCGGCCGGGCCGTCGTAGTCACGGTACACGCCGGACATGTCGCTGATGAAGCCGATGCGGACGGTGTCGTCCGAGATCTGGGCCGAGGCGCCGGTCGCGCAGGCGAGCGCGGCCGCCGCGGCCAGCAGGGCGCGGGTGAAGGTCATCGGGGGTCTCCTCGTGGTGATCGGAATCAGGCGGCTGCGTCGGCAAGTGCCCCTGGCGCGAACTCGGGCCGCGGCGTGCCGGTGCGCGGCAGGCCCATGAGCTCGCGCGCCTCGTCGGGCGTGGCCGGTTCCATGTCCAGCTCGCGGATCAGCCGCACGATGCGCTCGGTGAGCTGCACGTTGGTGGCCAGCTCGCCCTGGCGGTAGTAGAGGTTGTCCTCCAGGCCCACGCGGGCATGGCCGCCCAGCAGCAATGCGGCCACGTTGGCCTCCAACTGCGAAGGGCCGATGCCGCTGACGCAGAACAGACTGTTGCGCGGCAGCACGTCCACCATCTGCTGCAGGTAGCGCGGCGAGAAGGGCATCGCGTTCTGGAAGTTGCGGTGCACGTTCATCACCAGGTTGATGAAGTGCGGCGCGTCGTCATGGCCTTCCTCGATCAGCGTGGTCACGTCCTGCAGGATGTGCGTGTGCGCGAAGACTTCCCACTCCGGCTTGATGCCGCGCGCCTTCATGCCGGCGGCCAGCTCGCGGCCCTTGGACAGCGGCGTGTCCATCAGGATCTCGCGGCCGCCGAAACTGAGGTTGAGCGTGGTGGCGTCCAGCGTGCACATCTCGGCGCCGGCGTCCATGCCCTTGATGCGCTCCTCCCACGCGATCTCCCAGCGGTCGCCGGGCAGCGGCCGGATCATGTCGCCATGCACGCCACCGCCCGTGGAGTTGTTCAGCACGATGTCGCAGCCCGCGTCGCGGATGCGTTGGTTGATGTCGCGGTAGATGGCGGGGTTGCAGGTGGCGCCGTCATCGGGCCGCCGCGCATGGATGGCGACCACGCTGGCACCGGCGTTCCAGCAGCGCAGCACGTCGGCGGCGATCTCGTCGGGTTGTGTCGGCAGATGCGGGTTCTGCGACTTGTGGGCCATGCCGCCGGTGGGGGCGATGGTGACGATGACCTTGCGCTTGCTCATCGTGTCTCCTGATGTGTTCGTGGTAGGCGCGGCTATTATTTTTTTCGGGCCCCGTGCACTCAGTCGTTGCGATGACATTTGCGCTCGGGGTTAGTACCGGCCTCGCCTCGAGCCACGACGGGCGCCATCGATCCCAGGAGACTCCCATTCGCCACCGTCCCGCGCCCGCGCGCAGAAGCCTCGACGACCTGCTGGCCCACAGCGCCTGGTACCCGGCATTGCCCGAGGCGACGCGGTCGCATGTGCGAGAGCGGATGCGCGAGGCCGAGGTGCTGGCGGGCACCGCGCTGTGCCGCATGGGCGACGCGCCGCTGCACTGGTATGGCGCCATCGAGGGCCTGCTGAAGTGGTCGGTGGGCAGTGCCGACGGTCGCTCGGTCACGCTCGGCGGCCTGTCGGTGGGCAGCTGGTTCGGCGAGGGCACGGTGCTGCGCGGCGCCGCCCGCACGGCCGACGTGATCGCGCTGCGCGACAGCCGGGTGGCGCTGATGCCGGCCGAGGTCTTCGACTGGTTGCGCAGCCACGAGCCCGGCTTCGCCGACTACCTGCTGCGCCAGATCAACGAGCGCATGCACTGGTTCCTGGGCAACTTCGCCGCCCACCATCTGCTGGACACCGACAGCAACGTGGCGCGGGCGCTGGTGGGGCTGTTCCATCCGTGGCTGCATCCGGGCAGCGACCCGCACCTGCAGGTCACGCAGGAGGAGATCGCGCACCTCTCGGGCGTGTCGCGCCAGCGCTGCAACGCTGCGCTCAAGCGCCTGGCCACCGACGGGCTGGTCGAGCTGGAGTACGGCGGCATCACGGTGGTCGACCTGGCGGGACTGCGTGCGCGAGTGCCTGGCGCCTGAGCGGCACCTGGCCGCGCGCTAAACGCCCAGCCGCTGTGCGAGTGCGTCGGGCTGCGCCAGCAACTCGGCCGAGGCGCCGGCCAGCACGATGCGGCCCTTCTCCATCACCACCGCCTGGTCGGTGTGGTGCAGCACCTTGTGCCAGTCTCGGTCCACGATCAGCGTGGCGATGCCGCTGGCGCGGATCTCGGCGATCACGCGCCAGATCTCGGCCACGATCAGCGGCGCCAGGCCCTCGGTGGCCTCGTCCAGGATCATGAGGCGCGGGTTGGTCATGAGCGCCCGGCCGATGGAGAGCATCTGCTGCTCGCCGCCCGACAACTGCTGGCCGCCGTGCGACAGCCGCTCCGACAGCCGCGGGAAGGTGGCCATCACGCGCTCGAAGGTCCAGGCCCGACTGCCGTCGATGCCGGGCCGTGCGGCCATCACCAGGTTCTCGCGCACCGACAGGTTGGGGAAGATGCCGCGTCCTTCGGGCACGTAGCCGATGCCCAGCCGGGCCATCTTCTCGGGCGCCCAGCCGGTCACGTCGCGGCCATCGGCCAGCACCTGGCCGGAGGCGGGGCGCACATAGCCCATCAGGCTGCGGATCAGCGTGGTCTTGCCCATGCCGTTGCGGCCTAGAAGCCCCACCGCGCAGGCGGCGGGTATCTGCGCATCGACGCCCCGCAGGATGTGGCTGTCGCCGTAGTAGGTGTTGAGGTCGCGGATCGAGAGCATGGGAAGCGGCTTCTCTTCAATGCTCGTCGCCAAGGTAGGCGGCGCGCACGTCGGGATTGGTGCGGATGGCCTCGGGCGTGCCGGTGGCGATGACGGCGCCGTTGACCATCACCGTGATGCGGTCGGCCACGCGGAAGACGGCGTCCATGTCGTGCTCCACCAGCAGGATGGCGTGGCGCGCCTTGAGCCGCTGCAGCAGCGCGAGCATGCGGTCGGTCTCTTCAGCGCCCATGCCGGCCAGCGGCTCGTCCAGCAGCAGCACGCGCGGGCGCGTGGCCAGGCACATGGCCACTTCGAGTTGGCGCTTGGCGCCGTGGCTCAGCGTGCCGGCGATGCGGTGCACTTCGGTGCTCAGGCCCGCGGCCTCCAGGGCCTCGCGCGCGGCGGCGTTGCTGGCTTCGCAACGGGCCGACGATTCCCAGAAGGCCCAGGGCCGCGGCGTGGCGGCCTGCGCGGCGAGGCGGCAGTTCTCCAGCACGGTGAACTCGCCGAAGATGGTGGTGCGCTGGTAGCTGCGGCCCACGCCGCCCAGCGCGCGGCGCGGCTGGGGCAGGGCGGTGATGTCGCGGCCATCGAGCGTGATGCGGCCGGCCGAGGCCTCGATCTCGCCCGAGAGCATGTTGATCAGCGTGGACTTGCCGGCACCGTTGGTGCCGATCACCGCATGCACCTCGCCCACGTGCAGGTCGAGCGAAACCTCGCTCACCGCCACGAGGCCGCCGAAGCGGCGCGTCAGGCCCTGCACGCCCAGCAGAGCCCCAGTGGATGCAACGGCGTTCATCGTGCCGCTCCCTTGCTGGCGCCCAGCGGCGACAGCCGCTCCCGCAGGCCGATCAGGCCCTTGGGCAGCAGCGCCACGAAGACGATGATGACCAGCCCCAGGCTCAGCTGCCAGTGATCGGCCAGCGGGCCCACGAGGCCGTGGGTGGAGAGCACTTCCTTCAGCAGGGTGAAGGCCACCGCCCCCAGCACCGCGCCGCGCAGGTGGCCGAGGCCGCCGAGGATGATCATCAGCAGCACCTCGCCCGAGTTGTGCCAGGCCATCAGCTCGGGGTTGACCACGCCGTCGCGCGCCGCGACCAGAAAGCCCGCCAGCCCCGCCAGCGCGCCGGCGATGACGAAGGCCGCCAGCTTGTAGGCATAGGTGGGAAAGCCCACCGCACGCATGCGCTGCTCGCTCACGCGGATGCCCGCCAGCGCGGCCCCGAAGCGCGAGCGGCGGATCAGCGCCAGCAGGCCGTAGGTGCCCGCCAGCGCGGCCAGCACCACATAGAACAGCACCAGGCGGTTCTCCATGTCCAGCACACCGATGGCTGGGCGGATGTAGAGGTAGATGCCGTCGCTGCCGCCGCCCACCGGCGTGTCGTGGAAGACGAAGAAGGCCATCTGCGCGAAGGCCAGCGTGACCATGATGAAGTAGACGCCTCGCGTGCGCAGGCTCAAGGCGCCCACCACCAGCGCATAGAGCGCCGCGCCGCCCATGGCCAGCACCAGCAGCACCAGCAGGTTGCCGCCGTCCTTGCCCGAGGCCAGCACGGTGATGTACGCGCCGATGCCGTAGAAGGCCGCATGGCCCAGGCTCACCAGCCCGGTCATGCCCACCAGCAGTTCGAGGCTGAGCGCGAAGATGGCAAGGATCATCACCTTCACCACCAGGTCGGCCGCATAGCCGCCCAGCAGCGGCCCGGTGATGGCCAGGATCACGGCGGCGGCCAGCGGCAGCAGTGCGCCCTGCGGCAGGCCGCCGGTGCGGGTTGGGGTGGAGGAGGGCAAGGGTGGGGTCATCGCGGAAGACGTGGAGGTGTTCATGCGCGCTTGCCCATCAAACCCTCGGGGCGCCAGATCAGGATGATGGCCATGAGGAGGTAGATGCCGATGCCGCTCAGCTCGGCGAAGAAGACCTTGCCGAAGGTGTCGACGAAGCCGACCAGCAGCGAGGCCACGAGCGCGCCGGTGATGGATCCGATGCCGCCGATCACCACCACCACGAAGCAGATGATGAGCACGCTGGCGCCCATGTTGGGATAGACCGAGGACATGGGCGCCGCGATCATTCCGGCCAGGGCCGCCAGCGCCACACCGGCTGCGAAGACGATGCGGTAGAGCTTGCGGATGTCGATGCCCAAGCCGCGCACCATGTCGCGGTTGCTGGCGCCGGCGCGGATCATCATGCCCAGACGGGTGCGGTTGACGACGGCATACATGGCCACGGCCAGCACGATGCAGGCCACCGAGGCGAAGATGCGGTACCAGGGGTAGCTCATCACGTCGCCCAGCGCGAAGCTGCCCGCCAGCCAGCCCGGCAGCGGCACGCCGTGCACGTCGTTGCCCACCAGGATGGAGCGCAGCTCCTCGAACACCAGGATCAGGCCGTAGGTCATCAGCACCTGCTGCAGGTGGTCGCGCTGGTAGAGGTAGCTGAAGAAGGCCCATTCCAGCGCATAGCCCAGCGCCGCCGCCAGCAGCACGCCGGCCACCAGCATCAGCAGGAAGCTGTCGCCGAACAGCGGCGCCAGCGAGAAGGCCATGTACGCGCCGATCATGTAGAAGCTGCCGTGCGCCAGGTTGATGACGCCCATGATCCCGAAGATCAGCGTCAGGCCGGAGGCAAGCAGGAACAGCAGCAGCCCGTACTGCACCGAGTTCAGGCATTGGACGAGGAAGGTCGAGAGATCCAAGGTCGGCCTCGCGGGCAATGAAAAGTGGAGAAAGCGCTGGCTACAGGGAAGGCAAGGCGCAGATCAATCGGATGGCCGCGGAGCAGGCCAAGCCAGCAACCGCCGCGGAACCGGCTTTGCCGGGCCGCAGGCGGTGCCCCCGCGAGGGGGTTGCCGAAGCGGACGCAGTCCGCGCAGGCTGGGGGCGGTCTCTTACATCCGGCATCCACGCCCAGGGTCTGCCAGGCCCTTGATCGCCACATTCACCAGCTTGTTCTCCTTGCCCTCCACCTTGCGCAGATAGATGTCCTGCACCGGGTTGTGCGACTTGCCCACGGTGAAGGCGCCGCGGGGGCTGTCGATCTTCGCCTTCTCTACCGCGGCGGCGAACTCGGCCTTCTTGCTGGCATCGCCCTTGGTCGCGGCCAGGCCGACGCCCAGCATCTGCGCGGCGTCGTAGCCCTGCACGGCGTAGACGTCGGGCTGCAGCTTGAAGGTCTTGGCGTAGGCGGTGCGGAAGGCGTTGTCCTTGGGCGTGTTCAGGCCGTCGGCATAGTGCAGCGTGGTCAGCATGCCGGCGGCGGCGTCGCCCTGGGCGTCCAGCGTACCGTCGGTGAGGAAGCCGGGGCCGTACAGCGGGATCGTCTTGTTCAGGCCGGCGGCCGCATAGTCCTTCACCAGCTTGACGGCGCCGCCGCCGGCCATGAAGGAATACACCGCGTCGGGCTTGGCCGCGGCGATCTCGGTCAGCAGGGCCTGGAACTCCACATTGGGGAAGGGCAGGGTCAGCTGCTTGACCACCTTGCCGCCGCCCTTCTCGAAGCCTTCCTTGAAGCCGGCCGTCGACTCATCGCCGGCCGCGTACTTCCAGGTCAGGGTGATGGCGGTCTTCTTGCCTTCCTTGGCTGCGACCACGCCCATGGCGTAGGCGGGCTGCCAGTTGCTGAAGCTGCTGCGGAAGATGTTGGGCGCGCACATGGGGCCCGTGACCGCATCGGCGCCGGCGTTGGGCACGATCAGGATCGTGCCGCTTTCCTTGGCCGCCTTGGCCATGGCCATGGCCACGCCCGAGTGCACGGTGCCGATGATGACGTCGACGTTGTCGCGCTTGATCAGCTTGTTGACGTTGTCGGTGGCCTTGGCCGGGTCGGACTCGTCGTCCACCTTGAAGTACTCGATCTCGCGGCCGCCGAGCTTGCCGCCCTGCTCGTCCACGTAGAGCTTGAAGCCGTTCTCGATGGCCACGCCCAGCGCGCTGTAGGTGCCGCTGAAGGGCAGCATCAGGCCGACCTTGAGCTTGCCGGTGCCTTGGGCCGACGCGGCGGCGGCCAGGCCGGCCAGGGCAAAGGCGGCGAGGGTGTTGCGGGGGAAGCGGATGGGCATGCGTCTGTCTCCTGGATTGTCGTGAAATTACTTTACAACTAAAGTAATGTGGGCGGCTTCGGTGTTTACCTGGGCGCGCGGGCGGCTGCCCCGCGCAAGGAAGGCGCGAGCATGCGGCCTGTGGCCTCGATCACCTGCTCGGGTTGATCCCTATGGGGCGAGTGGCCGCAGCCGGGCACCGGCAGCAGCTGGGTGCCGGGCACGCGCGCCGCGATGCCCTCGATCTGCGCCAGCGTGCCGTATTCGTCGTCCAGGCCCTGGATGGCGAGCACCGGGCAGCGGATGCCTTCGATGTCTGCCTCGATGTTCCAGGCGCGGAAGGCGGGCGCGAGCCAGATGTCGTTCCAGCCGCGGAAGGCCGAGTCCACGTCGTCGTGGTAGCGGGCCAGGCGCGCGCGCAGGTCCGCATGCTCGTAGGCCTGGCGGGCGAGTTCGATGTTGTGCACCGTCATGTCTTCCACGAAGAGGTGCGGCGCCAGCAGCACCAGCCCGGCGACGGCCTGCGGATGGCGTGCGGCGAAGAGCAGGGCGATGGAGCCGCCGTCGCTGTGCCCGAAGAGCCACACGGGCGTGTCGATGCCCAGCGCTGCGAGGAAGGCCGGCAGCACCTCGTGGGCCTGGCGATGCATGAAGTCCACGTCCCAGCGCTCTTCGGCCGGCCGCGGCGTGGAGCGTCCATAGCCGGGCCGCGAGTACACCAGCCCGCGCACGCCGATCGCCTGGCACAGACGGTCGGGAAAGTCCTTCCACATCGCCACCGAGCCCAGGCCTTCGTGCAGGAAGACGACGAGAGGCGCCGCCTCCGCACCGGGCGGCACGATGAGGCGGTGCTCGATGCGCACCGACCTGCCGCGCCAGTCGATGTCGGCGAAGTCGACGGTGCTCATGGTCTTGCTCCTTCCCCCGCTGGGGGAAGGTGGGGATGGGGGCCCGTGCGGACGCAAGGGGCGCTGCCGGCCCCCACCCCAGCCCTCCCCCAGCGGGGGAGGGAGCAAGACAGCGCGCCTGCTCTCGGTAGCGCGTGATCGTGCATGGCCATTCGACTCATGCCTGCTCCCGCTCTCGCAGCCGGAAGCGCTGAATCTTGCCGGTGGCGGTCTTGGGAAGCTCGTCGATGAACTCGATCAGCCGCGGGTACTTGTAGGGCGCGAGCCGGTCCTTCACGAAGGCCTTGAGTTCGGCATCGGTGGCGGGCTGGCCGGGCTTGAGCACCACGTAGGCCTTGGTCTTGGTGAGGCCCTCGGCATCGGCCACGCCGATGACGGCGGCCTCCAGCACGGCTGGGTGCTGCACCAGCGTGGCCTCGACCTCGAAGGGCGAGACATAGATGCCGCTGACCTTGAGCATGTCGTCGCTGCGGCCGGCGTAGGTGTAGTAGCCCTCGGCATCGCGCACGTACTTGTCGCCGGACTTGGTCCAGCCGCCCAGGAAGGTCTCGCGCGTCTTCTCGCGGTTGCCCCAGTACATCAGCGCGCTGCTGGGGCCGCGGATGTAGAGGTCGCCCACCTCGCCGTCGGGCACGGGGCGGCCGTCCTCGCCGCGCAGCTCCACCTCGTAGCCCTCGACCGGGCGGCCGGTGCTGCCGTAGCGCACGTCGCCGGGCCGGTTGGAGAGGAAGACATGCAGCATCTCGGTGGAGCCGATGCCGTCGATGATGTCGCAGCCGAAGTGCGCCTTGAAGCGCTGGGCGATGTCCGCCGGCAGCGCCTCGCCGGCCGAGGAGCCCATGCGCAGCGCGACCTGATCGCGGGCAGGCAGCTGCGGCGAGGCCAGCATGCCCGCATAGCCCGTCGGCGCGCCGAAGAAGACCGTGGGCCGGTGCGCGGCCTGCGTCCAGCGCCTGAAGGTGGCCTCGGGCGTGGGCCGTTCTGCCATCAGCACCACGCTGGCACCCACCGACAGCGGGAAGGTCAGCGCATTGCCCAGGCCGTAGGCGAAGTAGAGCTTGGCGGCCGAGAAGCACACGTCCTGCTCGGTCAGCTGCAGCACCGCCTTGCCGTAGAGCTCGGCCGTCCACCACAGGTTGCCGTGGGTGTGGACGGTGCCCTTGGGCTTGCCGGTCGAGCCGGAGGAATAGAGCCAGAAGCCCGGGTCGTCGGGCGTGGTGGGCGTAGGGGCGGGCCGCGGGTCGGCGGCGGCGATGGCGTCTTCCAGCGCCTGCATGCCGCGCGGCAGCTCGCCCGTGGGCTGGGCCACGATCACCGACTGCAACTCGTGCGTGCCCTTTTCCATGGCGCTCTGCAGCACGGGCAGCAGCGCGCCGCCCACCAGCGCGGCCTGGGCGCGGCTGTGCTCGAGCATGTAGGCATAGTCGTCGGCCGTCAGCAGGGTGTTGACGGCCACCGGCACCACACCCGCGTAGAGGCTGCCCAGGAAGCACACGGGCCAGTCCTGCGTGTCGTGCATCAGCAGCAGCACGCGCTCCTCGCGCCGCACACCGGCGGCGGTGAGGGCCGCCGCCAGGCGGCGGGCGCGGTCCTCCAGCTCGCCATAACTGAGCACGCCGCGGTCGTCGATGTAGGCGGCCTTGGCGGCACGGCCGCGGTTGAGGGCAAACAGGTGTTCGGCGAAGTTGAAGCGGGCGGGCAGGCTCATCGTTGTCTCCTAGTCACTCCCTGGGGGCTCTTGTCAGGCTCCCTCCCCCTTGTGGGAGAGGGTCTTGATCGTCTCGGGCGGTCGCGGTCATGTCACACGCCCAGCGCGGCCAATACCGCGGGGCTGGCCTGCACCGCCGCGCGGCGGTGGTAGAAGTCCAGTGCCCGCAGGCCGCCCAGTTCGGCGCCGCCACCGGCGCGGCCCGGGCCGCCATGCAGCGACATGGGCATCACGTTGCCGTGGCCGGTGTGGGCCTGCGCCACCTCGGGCGTGACGGCATGCACGCGGCCGTGGCTGGCCGCCAGCGCGAGCGCGGCGCGGCCGATCTCGGCCGGGTCATCGCCGTAGACCGAGGCCACCAGCGAACCCAACCCGCGTTCGGCCAGGGCCAGCGCATGCGGCAGGTCGCGGTAGGGCAGCAGCGTGGCCACAGGCCCGAACACCTCCACGTCGTGCACCACGTCCGCGCCATCCGCATCGCGACTGCCCAGCAGCACCGGGCCGATGCAGGCGGCGACGGCCGGGTCGCAGTCCACCAGCGCGGCGCGGCGACCGTCGTGCAGCACCTCGGTCGCGGCCTCCAGCTGTTGCAGACCCTGCTGGACGGAGGCCAACTGCTCGCGGCTGACCAGCGAACCCATGCGCACCGACTCGTTGCGCGGATTGCCCATGCTCACTTTCGCCAGCCGGGCGGAGACGGCCTCGGCCACCGGCGCATAGAGCGCCTCGGGCACCAGAACGCGGCGGATGGCGGTGCATTTCTGCCCGGACTTGACCGTCATCTCGCGCACCACTTCCTTGACCAGCAGCTCGAACACCGCATCGCCGGGCGCGGCGCCGGGCAGCAGCAGGGCGCTGTTGAGGCTGTCGGCCTCGATGTTGGCGCGCACCGAATGGCGGGCCACGGCCGCATGGCCGCGGATCAGCGCCGCGGTGTCGGCCGAGCCGGTGAAGGAGACCAGGTCGAAGGGCATCAGCGCATCCATCAGCCCGGCCGAGCTGCCGCACACCACGGACAGCGCGCCCGGCGGCAGCACGTCGGCCTCGATCACGTCGCGCACCATGCGCTGCGTCAGCCAGGCGGTGGCCGTGGCAGGCTTGACGATCACCGGCACGCCCGAGAGCAGGGCCGGCGCGGCCTTCTCCCACAGGCCCCAGGCCGGGAAGTTGAAGGCATTGATGAACAGCGCCACGCCCTGCACCGGCACCTGCACATGCTGCGACTGGAAGACCGGTTCGCGGCCCAGGCGTACCGGCTCGCCATCCCGGAGGGCGTGGGCGTCGCCCAGAGACTCGCCCCACTTGGCGTACTGGCCGAGTGTGAAGATGCCGCCGTCGATGTCTACCGCCGAGTCGTTCTTCACCGTGCCGGAGTTGGAAGTGGCGATCTCGTGGTACGCATCGCGGTTGGCCTGGAGAACCTTCACGACCGCGGCCAGCAGCCCGGCGCGCTCGCGGTAGCTCAGCGCCCGCAGGGCGGCGCCGCCGGTCCGGCGGGCGAAGGCGAAGGCGGCGGGCAGGTCCAGTCCGGTGGCGTCGACGCGCACGAGCTCGGTGCCCAGCACCGGGTCGAGGAGCGGCGTGCCGGCGCCGGTGCCCGCCTGCCAGCGGCCGGCGACGTGGTTCTGGAGAAGTTCGGTGGTCATCGCTCAGGCAGTCTTGGTGAATTCGATGCGCCCTTCGGGCAGCAGGTAGAGCACAAGCGCGCGGCCGTCGCTCACGGTGGGCCGGTGAGCGCTGCCCGGCGGATAGACGCACCAGCCGGCGGGCCGGCCGTCGAAGGCGGCGCGGCTGTCGGCCAGCGGCATGATCAGGTCGATCTCACCGTGGGGGTGGACATGGTGCGGACCGGCAATGTCCTGCATGTCGACCACGTCAACCGAGAAGCGATGCAGGGCGTCCTCGGCTTTGAAGACGCGGCCGTAGCGGATGCCGCCGCCCTCGCGCTCGCACAGCCAGCCCTCGGCCACGCCCTCTTCGCAGATGGCCTTGAGCTGGGCATAGGTGGCGCTGCCCGCGCCGTGCTCGGCGTTGAGCCAGGCGTCCAGCGCGGCATCGAGCGGCCGGCCGGCGATCTGGGCCGTCAGTGCGGCCACCTGGGCATGGAAGGCTTCCTTGGACATCGTGGGTCTCGCTGGCGGAATGCTTGTCTCTCTGCGGGTTGACGCCAGTGCTTGCCGGCGTCGTTGATGTGCAGTATCTTGCTTGCGTACGAACCATAGAAGCGCGCCTGATGCATGTCAAGCAACATAGTGCATGTTGGGTGTTATCCCTAGGTTCGGCGAAGACGGAAAGGCCGGCGATGAATCCGCCGACGCGAGGGCCAGTGGCGCCTCGCGACAATGGCGTTGTGAAGGACGATGCAATGAGCGAACCCGAGAGCGCGCTGCTCCCCCGCGTGGCGGAGGCAGGCGCGCATCCGCCGGAGGCGGCCAACACCGCGGCGGGCGGCGAGAACCGCCATCCGCTGCTGGCGGCCGTGGGCGAGCGTGCCCGCAGCCTGCGCGCGCGCCGCGGTCTCACGCGCAAGGCGGTGGCGCAGGCGGCCGACGTGTCGGAGCGCCACCTGGCCAACCTCGAATACGGCATGGGCAACGTGTCGATCCTGGTGCTGCAGCAGGTGGCGGGGGCGCTGCAGTGCTCCATGGCCGAGCTGCTGGGCGACGCGACCACCAGCTCGCCCGAATGGCTGCTGATCCGCGAACTGCTGGAGAACCGCAGCGAGGCCGACCTGCGGCGCGCGCGCATGGCGCTGGGGGAGCTGCTGGGCACGGCGGGCATTGACCCCGCCCGCAAGCGCCGCTTCGCGCTGGTGGGCCTGCGCGGCGCGGGCAAGTCCACATTGGGCCAGATGCTGGCCGAGGACCTGGGGCTGCCCTTCATCGAGCTCAGCCGCGAGATCGAGAAATTTGCCGGCTGCAGCGTGCGCGAGATCCACGACCTGTACGGCACCAACGCGTACCGCCGCTACGAGCGCCGCGCGCTGGAGGAGACGGTGCAGATCTACGGCGAGGTGGTCATTGCCACGCCGGGCGGCATCGTGTCCGACCCCGCCACCTTCAACGAACTGCTGGCCCACTGCACCACGGTGTGGCTCCAGGCAAGGCCAGAGGAACACATGGGCCGCGTCATCGCCCAGGGCGACATGCGTCCCATGGCGGCCAGCCGCGAGGCCATGGACGACCTCAAGCGCATCCTCGACGGCCGCGCGGCCTTCTATTCCAAGGCCGACCTCACGGTCGACACCGGCGGCACCACGCTGCAGCAGGCCTTCGAGGCGCTGCGGACGGCGGTGCAGAAGGTGATGGCGGAGCCGGTGGGCGGCTGACGAACTGCGGGCACAGCGTCCTGCCTGTCCCGCGCCGTTCAGGGGGCGAACACTTCCTGCAGCGTTGCCAGCGTCTTGGCGAGGGTCTTCGCGGACAGCGCGCCCATCTTGCGGACCAGGCGGACCTTGTCCACCGTGCGAAGCTGGTCCAGCAGGATCAGGCCTTCGGTGCCCGCGTGCGTCACGGGGATGCGGAAGGGCGCGGCAAAGCCCTTGGACGTCATCGGCGCCACGATCACGGTGCGCAGGTGATCGTTCAGCTCGGCCGGCGAGACGATGACGCACGGCCGGGACTTCTGGATCTCGCTGCCCACTGTGGGGTCGAGGTTGACCAACCAGATTTCTCCGCGCTTCACCAGGCCAGGTCCTCGTCGCCTTCGTTGCCGAATTCGCCCATGACCAGCGCATCGCCGCCCTGGGTGCTCACGCGGGCTGCTGCTTCCGCCCAGCCTTCCCGGACGCGGGGGGCGGCTTTGCGCAGCAGGATGACGCCGTTCTCGACAAGCAATTCGGCGTCAGTGACGTCCTCCAGACCGGCCTGAGCCAGCACAGTCTTGGGAAGCACGACACCCTTGCTGTTGCCGATGGCGCGAATGGTGACGGCGATAGCGGGCATAGTAATAACAATGTTATTACGTCCAGCGCCGGCCTGTCCAGAGCCCCTTGCAACAACGTCATCTGGCCTTGCTGCCGTTCGCCCTGAGCTCGTCGAAGATGGCTCGGCGCGCAGGCGAAGGAAGTGCCTCGGATCACGTCGCGGCCCTGGTTGCTCCCTCGGGATTCCCCCAGCCCGAAACCCGGCAGGCCTTCTCCGCCTTGACTTGACGCGCCCGTAAACATGCATGATGATGCATGTCATCGGCGAAGCAACATGCAAATTGCTTCCGGTTGACCCACCCAGGAGACACCCCATGAGCGAGAGCGCAGCAGCAAGCAGCACCACCGCGGCCCAGGCGCCGGTGGACTACCGCACGGACCCCAGCCAGTACAAGCACTGGAAGCTCAGCACCGACGGCGCCATTGCCCGGCTGACGCTGGACATCGCCGAGGACGGCGGCCTGCGCCCCGGCTACAAGCTCAAGCTCAACAGCTACGACCTGGGCGTGGACATCGAGCTGCACGATGCGCTCAACCGCGTCCGCTTCGAGCACCCGGAAGTGCGCACCGTCATCGTCACCAGCGCGCGCGACCGCATCTTCTGCTCGGGCGCCAACATCTTCATGCTCGGCCTTTCCAGCCATGCCTGGAAGGTGAACTTCTGCAAGTTCACCAACGAGACGCGCAACGGCATCGAGGATTCCTCCAAGCACTCCGGCCTCAAGTTCCTGGCCGCCGTCAACGGCGCCTGCGCCGGCGGTGGCTACGAGCTGGCCCTGGCCTGCGACGAGATCATGCTGGTGGACGACCGCTCCTCGGCCGTCAGCCTGCCAGAGGTGCCGCTGCTGGGCGTGCTGCCCGGCACCGGTGGCCTGACCCGCGTGACCGACAAGCGCCATGTGCGCCACGACCTGGCCGACATCTTCTGCACCAGCGTCGAAGGCGTGCGTGGCCAGCGCGCCGTGGACTGGCGCCTGGTCGATGCCGTGGCCAAGCCGGCGCAGTTCGGCGCCGCCGTGCAGGAGCGGGCCATGAAGTTGGCCGAAGGCAGCACCCGCCCCGCCGGTGCCCGTGGCATCGCGCTGCCGCGCCTGCAGCGCGAAGAAGCCGCCGACAGCGTGCGCTATTCGCATGTCGAGGTGTCGGTGGACCGCGCCAAGCGCACCGCCACGCTCACGCTCCAGGCGCCGCAGTCCGCGCTACCGGCCGACATCGCCGCCATCGAGGCGGCCGGCGCCGGCTGGTGGCCGCTGGCCCTGGCCCGCGAGCTGGACGACGCCATCCTGCACCTGCGCACCAACGAGCCGGAGATCGGTACCTGGCTGCTCAATACCCGCGGCGATGCCGAGGCCGTGCTGGCCGCCGACCGCCAGCTGCTGGCCCACCAGGACCATTGGCTGGCCCGCGAGACGCTGGGCGCGCTGCGCCGCACCTTCGCGCGGCTGGACGTGTCCTCGCGCACGCTGTTCGCCGTGGTCGACGAGGGCTCCTGCTTCGCCGGCCTGTTCGCCGAGCTGGCCTTCGCCGCCGACCGCACGTACATGCTGGCCCTGCCGGACGCGCCCGAGAAGGCGCCGAAGCTGGTGCTGGACGAACTCAACTTCGGCCTGCTGCCCCTGGTCAACGACCAGAGCCGCCTGCAGCGTCGCTTCTACGAAGAGGCCGGCCCGATGGAAGCCGTCCGCGCGGCTGCCGGCCGTCCGCTCGATGCCGACGAGGCGATGACGCTCGGCCTGGTCACCGCTGCGCCCGACGACATCGACTGGGAGGACGAACTGCGCATCGCGCTGGAAGAGCGCGCCGCCATGTCGCCCGACGCCCTGACCGGCCTGGAGGCCAACCTGCGCTTTGCCAGCCAGGAGAACATGCTGACCCGCATCTTCGGGCGGCTGTCGGCCTGGCAGAACTGGATCTTCCAGCGCCCGAACGCCGTCGGCGAGGCAGGCGCCTTGAAGGTCTACGGCACCGGCCAGAAGGCGGGCTTCGACATGAAAAGGGTCTAACCCCCAGCCTCCGCGGACTGCGTCCGCGCCGCCCACCCCCTTGCAGGGGGCGACGCCTGCGGCCCGGCAAAGCCGGTTCCGCGGCATCTCCCGCGAAGACGGCGTTCCCACTTCCTTCTTTCTCTCAACGAGGTCGAGACATGAGCAGCATCAACTACAGCGAGAAGATCCCCAACAACGTCAACCTGGCCGAGGACCGCACGCTGCAGCGCGCGCTCGAGGGCTGGCAGCCCAACTTCATCAACTGGTGGGACGACGTGGGCCCCGAGGGCTCCACCAACTTCGACGTCTACCTGCGCACGGCCGTGAGCGTGGACCCCAACGGCTGGGCCCAGTTCGGCCACGTGAAGATGCGCGACTACCGCTGGGGCATCTTCCTGAACCCGGGCGACGCCAGCCGCGAGATCCACTTCGGCGACCACAAGGGCGAGAAGGCCTGGCAGGACGTGCCCGGTGAGCACCGCGCCAACCTGCGCCGCATCATCGTCACGCAGGGCGACACCGAGCCGGCCTCCGTCGAGCAGCAGCGCCACCTGGGCCTCACGGCGCCCAGCCAGTACGACCTGCGCAACCTCTTCCAGGTCAACGTGGAAGAAGGCCGCCACCTGTGGGCCATGGTCTACCTGCTGCACAAGCACTTCGGCCGCGATGGCCGCGAGGAGGCCGAGGCGCTGCTGGAGCGCCAGAGCGGCGACGAGAACAACCCCCGCATCCTGGGTGCGTTCAACGAGAAGACGCCGGACTGGCTGGCCTTCTTCATGTTCACCTACTTCACCGACCGCGACGGCAAGTTCCAGCTGTCGGCCCTGGCCGAGTCCGCCTTCGATCCGCTGGCGCGCACCACCAAGTTCATGTTGACCGAAGAAGCCCACCACATGTTCGTGGGCGAGTCGGGCGTCAGCCGCGTGATCCAGCGCACCTGTCAGGTGATGAACGAGCTCAAGACCGACGACCCGAAGAAGGTGCGCGAGGCCGGCGCCATCGACCTGGAGACCATCCAGCGCTACCTGAACTTCCACTACTCGGTGACCATCGACCTGTTCGGCGCCGACCAGTCCAGCAACGCTGCCACCTTCTACAGCTCGGGCCTCAAGGGCCGCTATGAAGAAGGCAAGCGCACCGACGACCATGTCCTCAAGAACCAGACCTACAAGGTCCTGGAGGTCAAGGACGGCCAGCTGGTGGAAAAGGAAGTGCCGATGCTCAATGCCCTCAACGAGGTGCTGCGCGACGACTTCATCAAGGACTCGGTGGCCGGCGTGAGCCGCTGGAACAAGGTGATCGAGAAGGCGGGCATTCCCTTCCGCCTCACGGTGCCGCACAAGGCCTTCAACCGCGCCATCGGTGCCCTGGCCGGCATCCGCATGTCGCCGGACGGCCGCGTGGTGAGCGAGACCGAATGGGAGGCCAAGAAGAAGGAATGGCTGCCCACCGACGAGGACCGCGCCTTCGTGGCCTCGCTGATGGGCCGCGTGGTCGAGCCCGGCAAGTTCGCCAACTGGATCGCACCGCCGGTCATGGGCATCAACCGCCAGCCCGTCGATTTCGAGTACGTGCGTT
The DNA here is from genome assembly GCF_040544975.1 of Pseudacidovorax sp. 1753. Lineage (NCBI taxonomy): Bacteria > Pseudomonadati > Pseudomonadota > Betaproteobacteria > Burkholderiales > Comamonadaceae > Pseudacidovorax > Pseudacidovorax sp. 1753. The sequence continues at coordinate 195,846 of NZ_JBEPKY010000004.1, forward strand.
TCGCCTGAACCCACAATGCGCCGAGGCCGTCCTGAAGAGGGATGGCCGAGGCCGGGGCTCGGACTTCCGGCCCACCCCCACATCGGTCGCCAAGGCCGGCAAGGAGACACACGATGGACATGGCTGTGGACGTGGCCGTGATCAAGCAGCACCTGATCGACCCCGAGATCTGCATCCGCTGCAACACCTGCGAGGCCACCTGCCCCATCGGGGCGATCACGCACGACGACCGCAATTACGTGGTCAAGGCCGACGTTTGCAACGGCTGCATGGCCTGCATCTCGCCCTGCCCGACGGGCTCCATCGACAACTGGCGCACGGTGCCGGCGGCCAAGGCCTACCCGATCGAGGAACAGCTGCTGTGGGATGAGCTGCCCGCGGAACTCACGTCAGAGCAACTGGCGGCCGAAGGCGTGCCCGCCGATGCCGCCGAGGTCGCGCCCGCGGCTGCACCGGCGAATGCGGACGCCGTGGCCGAGCCGGGCACCGCGCCCTTCCACTCGGCCAGCTACGGCGCCACCCGCCCGCCCTGGTCGGCCGCGCATCCGTACACCAACCTGCATGCGCCCAAGAGCCCCATCACCGCCACGGTGACGGGCAACTTTAACTGCACCGAAGCGGGCTTCGACAGCGAGACGCACCACATCGTGCTCGATTTCGGCGCCATGCCCTTCCCGGTGCTGGAGGGCCAGTCCATCGGCATCGTGCCGCCGGGCGCCGATGCGCTTGGCCGCGCGCACCAGCCGCGCCAGTACTCGGTGGCCAGCGCGCGCAACGGCGAGCGCCCGGGCTACAACAACCTGTCGCTGACGGTGAAGCGCGTCACGCAGGACCACCAGGGCCAGGCCGTGCGCGGCATCTGCTCCAACTACCTGTGCGATCTCAAGGTGGGCGACACGGTACAGGTGGTCGGCCCCTTCGGCAGCAGCTTCCTGATGCCGAACCACCCGAAGTCGCACATCGTGATGATCTGCACCGGCACCGGCAGCGCGCCGATGCGGGCCATGACCGAATGGCGGCGGCGCCTGCGAAAGAGCGGCAAGTTCGAGGGCGGCAAGCTGATGCTCTTCTTCGGCGCCCGCACCCAGCAGGAGCTCCCGTACTTCGGCCCGCTGACCAGCCTGCCCAAGGACTTCATCGACATCAACCTGGCCTTCTCCCGCACGCCCGGCCAGCCGAAGAAGTACGTGCAGGACCTGATGCGCGACCGCGCCGCCGACCTGGCCCTGCTGCTGCGCGACGAGGCCGCGCACTTCTATGTCTGCGGCCTCAAGAGCATGGAAGAGGGCGTGGTGCTGGCCCTGCGCGACGTGGCCCACGAGGCCGGCCTGGACTGGGAGCAGATCGCGACGCGGCTCAAGCAGGAAGGGCGGCTGCACCTGGAGACGTACTGACGGACAGACGGCCGGGGGCACGTGCACGATCGAGCCCATAGAGAACGTCAGCTCGCCAGAGTGCCATCGACGCGAGACACTTGCGGGTCGCCGTTTCCGGCCCACCTCGCCACGGAGCCCCTGATGAATCCTCCCGCCAGCGTCACATTCCCCGCCCCCATCGCCCCCGATGCGCTGCCCAGCTTTTCCGCCTACGAGGCGCAGGCGCGCAAGCGCGGCTTCGACGAGGTGGCCGAACGCATGTGGGAGCCGGACACGCAGGTCGCCAGCCACGGCCATCCCTTCGCGGTGGAAGCCTTGATGGTGCAGGGCGAGCTGACCCTCACCGTCGGTGGCGAGACCCGGGTGCTGCACCGCGGTGACCGTTTCGTGCTGGCGCCCGATCAGCCGCACGAGGAGCGCTATGGCCCCGACGGTGCGACCTACTGGGTCGCCCGGCTGCATGCGCAGGCCATGCCGCCGCTGGAGGAAGCGCCCCGCTGAGGCGGTTGCGCACCGGATGAAGTTTGCCGAGTTCCGCCCGGGTCAGGTCATCGAGGCCGGCCCGCATGCCGTCACCGAGGAAGAGGTGCTTGGCTTTGCCCGCCAGTGGGACCCGCAATGGTTCCACACCGATCCCGACGCGGCGGCCGAGGGCGTGTTCGGCGGACTGATCGCCAGCGGCTGGCACACCTGCGCGATCGCCATGCGGCTGGTGGTGCAGGCGGCGCTGCACGACTCCGAATCCTTCGCCTCGCCGGGCATCGACCAGATCCGCTGGTCCCGGCCCGTGCGGCCCGGCGACACGCTGCGCCTGCGGGCCGAGGTGGTCGAGGCGCGCCGCTCCGACACCAAGGCGCACCTGGGCATCCTGCGCTGGCGCTGGCAGCTGTTCAACCAGCACGACGTGCAGGTGCTGGACGCCATGGTCACCAGTCTGTTCCGACTGCCCTGACCGAGCGGTCCGGCCGGCCATTGCCAGCACTGTGCTGGATGGGCTGAACGGCTGGCGCTGCTGACGTCGATGCGCCGCCCGCGCTATCCCACCGCCGGCAGCACCTCGCCCCGGCATTCGCCGAAGCCGATGCGGGCATGGCCCTCGCGCTCGCACCAGCCGCGCAGGATCACGGTGTCGCCGTCCTCCAGGAAGGTGCGGGTCTCGCCGGTGGCCGGCAGGTCGATGGACTGCGTGCCGCCGCGCGACAGCTCGACGATGGCGCCGGCTTCGCCCGGTGTAGGGCCGGAGATGGTGCCGGTGCCCAGCAGGTCGCCCGGCTGCAGGTTGCATCCGCCCACCGTGTGCTGCGCCACCATCTGCGCCAGGGTCCAGTACTGGTGGCGGAAGCTGGTGGCCGACAGGCGGTCGCCGGCATGCCCCGCCTCGCGGTGCCGCGGGCTCTGCAGCCGTACTTCCAGCTGCACGTCCACGCCGCCCTGCGCGCGATTGGCGGGGCTGTCGAGATAGGCCAGCGGCTGCGGTTCGTCGTCTCGACGTTCGAAGGCCACACGGTACGGCGCGAGCGCCTCCATGGTCACGACCCAGGGCGACACGCTGGTGCAGAAGTTCTTGCCCAGGAAGGGGCCGAGCGGCGCCATCTCCCAGAACTGGTGGTCGCGCGCCGACCAGTCGTTGAGCAGGCACATGCCGAAGATGTGCGATTCGGCCTCGCCGATGCCGATGGGCCGGCCCTGGGCATTGCCGGGGCCCACGTAGAAGCCCATCTCCAGCTCATAGTCCAGCCGGCGGCAGGGGCCGTACTGCGGTGCGGCGGCACCGGGTGCCATGGCCTGGCCCATGGGGCGATGGAAGGCCGTGCCGCTGGGCACCACGCTGGAGGCGCGGCCGTGGTAGGCGATGGGCAGCCAGCGGAAGTTGGGCGTGAGCGGATCGTCGGGCTTGAGCACCCGGCCCACGTTCAGCGCGTGGTGCACGGAGGTGTAGAAGTCGGTGTAGTCGCCGATGCGGCTGGGCAGGCCCATCTCCGCCTGGGCCTGGGGCACGAGCGCGGCGCGCAGGGCCTCGGCGGCCGGGCCCGTGGCACCGTCGATCAATGCATCGAAGAGCGCAAGACGCAGCGCATGCCAGGCCTCGGGCCCCATGGCCATCAGCGCATTCAGCGTGGGCTGCGACGCGGCCTGCAAGGCCTGCGCGGCCAGCCCGGTGAAGGCGCCGCTGGCCGCCACCGCCTGCAGGTCGATCACCTGGTCGCCGATGGCCACGCCGCCGCGGAAGGCCTCCTGGCTGCCCGCACGGCGGAACACGCCGAACGGCAGGTTCTGGATCGGGAAGTCACCGCCCGATGCGTTGGCGCTGACCAGCCAGCTGCGCGCATCGGCGCCATGGGTGCGGTCGAGTGTCATCGATGCCGCTCCTCAGGCCGAGGCCATCAGGGTGTCGTCGAAGATGGCGACGGCGCGCGTCCAGCCGGCGGACGCGCCGCGGATCTTGTGCGGGAAGCAGCTGATGAAGAAGCCATCGGGCGGAAGCGCTTCCAGGTTGTGCAGCTTCTCGATGTGGCAGTAGCCGATGTCGCGGCCGGCCTTGTGGCCTTCCCAGATCAGGCCGGCGTCCTTGGTCTCGCCGTATTTCTGCGCGGTGTGGACGAAGGGCGCGTCCCAGCTCCAGCCGTCGGTGCCGGTCAGGCGCACGCCGCGCTCCAGCAGGTACATGGTGGCCTCGTAGCCCATGCCGCAGCCGCTGGAGACGTAGTCGTTCTGGCCGTAGCGCTCGCCGGCGCGGGTGTTGACCACCACGATCTCCAGCGGCTTGAGCACGTGGCCGATGCGCGCCAACTCGGCCTCCACGTCGGCGGCCGTCACCACGTAGCCATCGGCGAAGTGGCGGAAGTCCAGCTTCACGCCGGGCTGGAAGCACCATTCCAGCGGCACGGCATCGATGGTGATGGCGGGCTTCTTCTCGCCCAGCGCCTTGTCCATGGTCGAGTGGAAGTGGTAGGGCGCATCCAGGTGCGTGCCGTTGTGCGTAGACAGCTGCACCTGCTCCACCGCCCAGCCCTCGCCGTCGGGCAGGTCGGCCTTCTGCAGGCCGGGAAAGAAGGGCACGATCTGCTCGACCGTGTTCTCGTGCGTGAAGTACTGGATCTTGGGCGCGAAGGGCGGCGGGTCGCTCACCACGTCGTTCTCGAGGTAGATGGACAGGTCGACGAATTTGCGGGGCATCGGGGGTCTCCTTTGAGGAACAAGTGATTCAAGAGGCCGCGGAGCAGGCCATGCCTGCGGCCGCCACGGAACTGGCTTGGCCAGGCCGTGGGCGGCGCCCCCTGGAAGGGGGTGGCGGAGCGCAACGAAGTGCGCGGAGCCTGGGGGTGGTCATCTTTGCCAGCGCAGCAATTTGTGTTCTGCGAAGGCCAGCAAGCCATTGCTGACGAAGCCGATCAGCCCCAGCAGCACGATGCCGGCGAACAGCTCGCTGGCCCGGAAGGCGCGTGCCGCCAGCAGGATGGCCTGGCCCAGGCCGCCCTGCGAGGCGATCATTTCGCCCACCACCGCCACGATCAGCGCGACCGTGAGGGCCAGGCGCATGCCGGCCAGGATGTCGGGCATGGCATGGGGCAGGCCGATCTTGAGGATGAAGGCGGTGCGGGACAGTTGCAGGCAGCGCGTGACCTCGGCCAGCCGCGCATCGACGGTCGCCAGGCCATGCACCGTCGCCAGCAGCACCGGCCACATCGCGCCGAAGGCCACCACCACCAGCACCATGCGCGGGCTCAGCCCGAAGATGGCGATGGCCACCGGCAGCACGGCCGAGGCCGGCAGCGGCCGGATGAACTCCAGCATGGGCTGCAGCCATGCCCGGGCCGCGGCCGAGGCGCCGATGAACACGCCCAGCGCCACACCCGCGAGCGAGGCCAGCAGCCAGCCCTGCAGCATGCGGCCGACGGTGTCGAGCGTCCAGCCTGCCAGCTCGCCGTTGCCGCTGCCGCGCAGGTTGAAGCCCTCGGCCAGCGCTCCCCAGGTGGCCTGCGGCGTGGGCAGGAAGACGCGGCTGACCCAGCCCAGGTTGCTGGCCAGCCACCACAGCGCGATCAGTGCGCAGAGCACCAGGGCCGAGCCCAGCCAGCTGCTCATCTTCAGGCGCTCGTTCATGCGGCCCCCATGCGACGACCCACGCGCTGCTGCAGCCGCAGCATGCCCGCGTTGATCGCATAGCCCACCACGCCGATCCAGCCCAGCCAGGCCAGCATCAGCGCAGGGTCGAAGCTCTGCTGCGCGATCATCATGGCGTAGCCCATGCCGTTGGGATTGGCGGCGATCTCCACCGTCACGGCCACCACCAGCGCCACGGCCACGCCCAGGCGCAGCGCGACGAAGAGCCGCGGCGCGATGGCCGGCAGCACGATCTTGAAGGCGCGCTCGCGCGCCGACAGGCCGAGCACGCGGCTCACCTCCAGCAGCCGCGGCTCCACCTGTCGCACGGCGGCCTGCACCAGCAGCATCAGCGGCCAGAAGGTGGCGAAGGCGACCACCGCCATCTCCATGCGCACGCCGAAGCCGAACATCAGCATGGCCAGCGGGATGAGTGCCACCGAGGGCACAGTGCGCAGCAGCTCGGTGGTCATGAAGCCCATGCGGGCCGCGCGTGCCGAGAGGCCCAGCGCGATGCCGCCGGCCAGGGCGAGCAGGGCGCCGACCCCCAGGCCGAGGGCGGCAGTGCCGAGGGTGAAGGCGGTGGCCTGCCAGAGCGAGCCGTCCAGGGCTGCGCCCCACCAGGCTTTCACCGCCGCACTCACGGGCGCCAGCGAATCGCTGCCCAGCGCGGAGGCGCGGCGTGCGTAGAGCTCGAAGGCGAGCAGCAGCAGGGCGGGAATGACCCACGGGCGCAGGCGACTCAGGAAGCGCGGAGTGGTCGAGCTTTGGGACGGCGCTTCGACAGGCTCAGCGCGAACGGTTGTCGAGGCGCGTGGCGCTTCGACGTGCCTAGCGCGAACGGCCGTGGGTGGCGCGGCCGGCTCAGCCATGGCCTTCCTCGATGAAGGTGAACAACTCGCGGCGCAGGCGCACGAACTCGGGATGCTCGCGCGTCGTCAGCTGGTCGCGCGGCCGGGGGATGGGGACATCGATCATGCGCGCCAGACTGGGCCGACCGGGGCCTGGGTTGGCCTGCAGGGCCACCACGCGGTCGCCCAGATAGATGGCCTCTTCTAGGTCGTGGGTGACGAAGATCACCGTCAGGCCGTCGTCGCGCACCAGGCGGGCCAGCTCGTCCTGCAGGCCCTGACGCGTCATCGCGTCCAGTGCGCCGAAGGGCTCGTCCATCAGCATCAACTCGGGCTGCTGGGCCAGGCAGCGGGCGATCTGCACACGCTGCTGCATCCCGCCCGACAGCTGCAGCGGAAACTTCTGCGCATGCGCCGCCAGGCCGACCTTGGCCAGCACCTTGGCCGCACGGGCGGCATGTTCGGCCGAGGGCACGTGCGCGGCCTCCAGCGCGAGGCGCACATTGCCTTCCACCGTGCGCCACGGCAGCAGGGCGCGGCCGTAGTCCTGGAACACGAAGGCGATCTCGCGCGCGGGTTGGGTGATGGGCACGCCGTGGCGCAGCACGCGGCCCGTCGTGGGCGCGACCAGTGCGCTGGCGGTGCGCAGCAGCGTCGTCTTGCCGCAGCCGCTGGCGCCGACGATGCACACGAACTCGCCGCGTCGCACCTCGAAGCTGGTGGGCGAGAGGATCTCGCGGCCGCCCAGGCGGATGCTCACTTCGTCGAAGCGCAGCAGCGGCGCGGCCTTGGAGGACGTCGCCGGCGTCGCCTCGGCGGCCATCCGGGTGGCCATGAAGTCGGGAGCTCCCATGACGTGCGAACCGCCTCAGCGCGCGATCAGCCGCGCCACGTCGGGCGCGCCCTTGAGCATGTCCTGGTCCTTCATCAGCCCCACCCAGTAGGCCAGCTGCTTGTCGGTGACCACCGGCCCGGGCGGCGAGATCTGTACCTTGGCCAACACCTCGGGCGGCAGCTTGATGTACTTGCCGATGGCCGCGCGCACCCGGGCGTCGTTCTTGGGCTGGCCCATGAAGGCCGCCGCCTCCACCAGCGACTCGCGAAAGGCGCGCACCGCCTGCGGGTTCTTCTCGGCCCAGTCGCGGCGGGCGGCGTGCACGATGGTCTGGTTGCCCTCGGGCAGGAAGGTGGAGTAGTAGCTCGCCACGTAGCCCGCGCCCGATTCGGTGATGCGGCTCATGAAGGGATCGGCCGACACCACCGCGTCCACCGAGCCGCCGCGCAGCAGGTCCGCATGCTGCGGGAAGGCGGCCTCGACGAAGTTGACCTTGCGGTAGTCCACGCCCTGGTCCTTGAGCCAGGCGCGGAAGGTCACGTGCAGGAAGGCGCCCAGGCCCGGCACGCCGATCTTCTTGCCCACGCAGTCCTGCGCATTCTTGATGCCCGAGCCGGCGCGCGCCACCAGGCCGAAGCCCGTGATGCTCTTGGCCGTGAGGCCGCCGCCGGCCACCAGCACCAGGTCCAGGCCGCCATCCACCGCCTGCAGGAAGACCGAGGGCGTGGGCCCCCCGATGGTGAGCGAGTTGGACTGCAAAGCGGCCGGGATGGTCGAGTTGAGCGGGATGAACTTGGGCTCCACGTCCAGCGCGCGCTTGGTGAAGTAACCCTCTTCCTTGGCCACGAAGACCGTGGCGAAGTCGGTCACGGCCGTGAAGCCGAACACGATCTTCGTCGTGCCCTGCGCGCGGGCGGGCAGCGCCGCGGCGGTCAGTGTGGCGGCGCCGAGCGCCGAGAGTGCGGTGCGTCTTTTCATCAGGCTTGTCTCCGTGGGTTGGTCTTCTTGGCAGGCGCCGCGGTCGTGCGGGCGGCGCGGGGACGGGGCATGGCGGCGCGCAGCCCGCCGGCGATGAAGGCCACCAGCAGTGCGCTGCCGGCCGCATCGTTGGCCTGAGCCTCCCCGCCGGACAGGCGCTCCACCCGGGTATCGGTCAGGTGGTGCAGCAGCGCGCCGAGCGCGAACTGATAGCCCCAGGCCACCTGCGCCCGCGTGGCATGGGGCAGGGCGCGCTGCAGGGCGTCGATGAAGGCGTTGGCCAGCGGGTCGAAGTAATGGCGCAGCACGCGGTCGGCCTCTTCGGTGACGTGCGAGAGCTCGCGGGCCACCAGCCGCGCGTAGTACTCGCCTTCGCTGCTGGCGCGCAGGGCCAGCACCGGCGCGGTGAAGGCGTCGATGATGCGTGGCAGGGTCTTTGCGTTGGCCGGGTCGATGGGCACCGCGGCCAGCGCGGCCAGCCGACGCTCGATGGTCTGGTTCCAGTGCTCGAAGATGGCCTCGAACAGCGCATTCTTGGGGCCGAAGTAATAGCCCACCAGCGCCAGTGGCACGCCGGCTTCGTCGGCGATCTGGCGGATGCTCACGGCGTGGTATCCGTGGCGGGCAAATAGCTTTTCGGCCGCCAGCAGGATGGCGTGGCGGCGGTCCGGACGGGGCTCGGCGGCTGCGCCACGGGCCGCGCGGCGCGCGGGAGGAGCGGAGGTCGGCCGGGCACTCATGCGCCTATTGAACGACCGTACAACAGTCTTGCACACACGTACAAACCATGAGCCGCCGCTCCCTGCCACGGCACCGGGTGGGCGGCGCCAGTCGCGCAGACGACGCGGCTGGGGCCAATCCGCATTGAGCGTGCTGCACCGCCGCACTACGCTGCCCGCATGACCGCTCCCGCCTACGTTCCCCAGATCCGCCTCTTCCAGAACTGGCTGCGCGACCACCGCGGCCTGGTGTTCGACAGCTACGACGCGCTGTGGCAATGGTCGGTGACCGACCTGCATGGCTTCTGGCAGGCCATCTGGGACTATGCGGGCATCCAGTCGCCCACGCCGCACCGCGCGGTGCTGGCAGACCGACGCATGCCGGGGGCCGTGTGGTTCCCGGGCGCGCAGGTCAACTACGCGTGGCAGGTGCTGCGCCACGTCGAGCCCGCGCATGCGGCGGGCATGCCGGCCATCGTCAGCGAGAACGAGGCGGGCGAGGTGCGAGAGATGTCCTGGCCCGAGCTCCAGCGCCAGATCGCCTCGGTGGCGCTGACGCTCAGGGCGCTGGGCGTGCGGCGCGGCGACCGCGTGGCGGCCTACCTGCCCAACATCCCCGAGACCATGGTGGCCTTTCTGGCCTGCTCCAGCATCGGCGCCGTGTGGAGCGTGTGCGCGCCCGACATGGGCACCGCCGCCGTGGCCGACCGCTTCCGGCAGATCGAGCCCAAGGTGCTGATCGCCGTCGACGGCGTGCACTACGGCCAGAAGGCGCTGGACCGCAGCGCGGTGGTGCGCGAGCTGCGCGCGCAGCTGCCCACCGCCGAGCGCCTGCTGCTGCTGCGCACGCCGCATGCGGCCGAGCCGTTGCCGCATGACATCGACTGGACCACCGCCAGCGGCCGGGACGATGCCGAGGTCGCGGCCTTCGCGCCCGAATGGCTGCCCTTCGACCATCCGGTGTGGATCGTCTATTCCAGCGGCACCACCGGCCTGCCCAAGCCCATCGTGCACGGCCAGGGCGGCATCCTGATGTCGATGGCGCTGTCGCAGATCCATTACGACCTGGGCAGCAGCTATGCGGCCAACAGCTTCGGCGAGCGCTTCCACTGGTTCAGCTCCACCGGCTGGGTGATGTGGAACGCGCAGCTGTCGGGCCTGGTGTCGGGCACTACCTGTGTGCTCTACGACGGCCATCCGGCCCACAGCAAGGAGCAGCCCGACTGGTCGGTGCTGTGGCGCTTCGTGGCGCGCCACGGCGTGACCTTCTTCGGTGCCGGCGCGGCCTACTTCAGCAACTGCATGAAGGCCGGCGTACGCGCCGTCGACTGCGGCAACCTCTCGCGCGTGCGCGTGCTGGGCAGCACCGGCTCGCCACTGGCGGAGGAGGTGCAGCGCTGGGGCAGTGCGCAGATGCAGGAAGCGAAGCTCGCCGCCGGCCTCGTGCCGAAGGCCGGCGCGCTCAAGGGCGGCGCCGATGGCGAGGCTTGGTGGTGCAACATTTCTGGGGGCACGGACTTCTGCGGCGCCTTCGTCGGCGGCAACCGCGAGCTGCCCGAGGTGCCGGGCCAGATGCAGTGCCGCTTCATGGGTGCCGCCGTCCATGCCTGGAACGAGAACGGCCAGGCCGTGATCGGCGAGGTGGGCGAACTGGTCTGCACCGAGCCCATTCCCTCCATGCCGCTGTACTTCTGGAACGACCCGGGCAACGCGCGCTACCTGTCGAGCTACTTCGACACCTATCCCGGCGTCTGGCGGCATGGCGACTGGCTCAAGGTGGGCACCGACGGCGGCTGCGTCATCTACGGCCGCAGCGACGCCACCATCAACCGCCAGGGCCTGCGCATGGGCACCAGCGAGATCTACAACGCGGTGGAGTCGCTGCCCGAGGTGCTCGACTCCATGGTGGTCGACCTGGAGTACCTGGGCCGCGACAGCTACATGCCGCTCTTCGTGGTGCTGCGCCCCGGCGTGGCGCTGGACGACGCGATGCGCCACAAGCTCAACGACGCGATCCGCGCCAGCCTGTCGCCGCGCTTCCTGCCTGATGACATCTTCGAGGTGGCCGAGATCCCGCGCACCCTCTCGGGCAAGAAGCAGGAGCTGCCGATCAAGAAGCTGCTGCTGGGGCAGCCCATCGACAAGGTGGTCAACAAGGAGGCCATGGCCAACCCGGGCTGCCTGGGCTGGTACGTGGCGCTGGCGGAACGGCGGGCGCAGGCCGCAGCCTGAGCCAGCGACGGCGGCCGGCCGCCCGGCCTGTCGCACCGGTGGTCGATGGCGCTGCGGCGGGGGCCGGACAATGGCCCTCCACATGCCGTCCCCGTCAGCCACTTCGCGCGGCCTCGTCGCGCTGACCTTCGCCTTCTCCCTCAGCCAGTTCTTCCGCAGCTGCCTCGCGGTCATCGCGCCCGAGCTGCAGCACGACCTCGCGCTGTCGCCCGCGGGCTTCGGCGCGCTGTCCTCCTGCTTCTTCCTGGCCTTCGCCGTCGCGCAGGTGCCGGTGGGCGTGGCCTTCGACCGCTGGGGCGTGGGCCGTCCCAGCCGCTGGCTGCTGGCCATCGGCGTGGTGTCGGCGGCCCTGCTGGTCGGGGCGCCCAATGGCGCCGCCGCCATGGTGGCGCAGGCGGGCCTGGGGCTGGCCTGCGCACCGGTCTTCATGGGGCTGATGCATTACGCGGCCGAGCAGTTGCCGCCCGCGCGCTTCGCCGCCTTCATCAGCCGGGCCAATGCCGTGGGCATGGTGGGCTCGCTGGTGGCCACGGCGCCACTGGGCTGGGCGGCGCATCGCATCGGCTGGCGGCCGGCCATCGCGCTCGGCGGCGTCGCGATGCTGCTCGCCTGCATCGGCGTGTGGCGGCATGTGCGCGACCAGGGCCATGCCCTGGCCCGGCAGGAAAGCCCGGCCGCCATGGTGCTGGCCAGCGCCGGCCTGCTGCGCCGCAGGGCGCTGTGGACGCTCATCCCGATGTGCATCGCCATGGCGGCAGGCACCAGTTTCCGCAATGCCTGGGGCGGGCCCTACTTCGCGCAGGTCTTCGGGCTGGGGGCCGATGCGCGGGGACTGGCGCTGATGGTGGTGAGCGCTGGGGGCATCCTGGGCGCGCTGACCATTCCGCTGGTGGTGCGCCGCAGCTCGCTGCGTGCCACCGTGGCGGGCTGGACGGCCTTCTCGTTCTCGGCGGCCCTGGCGCTCACGGCCTGGCCCGCGGTCGGTCTGGCGCTGGACCTGACCCTGCTGACCTTCGTGGTCACGGCCGGCATGCTGCATCCGCTGGTGATGAGCCACGGCCGCGCGCTGGTGCCCGCGGCGCTGCGCGGACGGGGCCTGGGCGTTCTGAACACCTGCGTCTTCCTGGGCTCCGCCGGCGCCTCCTGGGCCTTCGGCCTGATCGCCGAGGCGGGCCAGCGCCGCGGCTGGCCGGTGGATGGCGCCTTCGCCGCCATCTTCGGCTGTGCGGCGGCGCTGCTGCTGGCGGGCCTGCTGCCCTACCTGTTCAGCCCTCCGCCGGTGGAAGAGGCGCCCTCGCGCCCGTCCTGAGTCAGGTGCTCTTCTCAGGCCGCCGGCGCGAGGATCGACGCGCGCAGCCGGTACTCGGCCTGGACATGCGGCATGGGCTGGCCGCGCTGCAGCGTCTCGATCCAGGGCCGCAGCACGGGCCGGGGCCGCCACGTCACGCCCAGTGCGAGCAGCAGCGGCCTGGAGGCCCGGCCGAACGGCAGCAGCTGCACCCGCCCGTCGGGCGCGATGAGCGCCACCACATGCCGGGCGCCCATCACCGGCGCCAGGCGCCAGGCGGACAGGTCGGGCGCCGCGTACAGGCTGAGCCTGCCCACCCGTGCGCGTCCGGCCAGGCGGTAGAGCTGACAGCGGTTCTTGCCCTCGCCGGCCCAGAAGAGGGGGATGCCGGCCAGGCCATGGGCGGTGGCGTCCATGGCTTCGGGGTCCGCATGGAGTTCGTCCACGAGGGCGCGCAACCGTGCCTGTGGCCGCTCGGGCGTGAGGCGATAGGCGTCCTTGCGCACCCAGCCGAGCGTGCACCAGGGGGGCAGGCTGCTGCGCTCCCAGGTGCCGACGGGCTCGCCGGTGGCGGCGAACCAGTCGCCCAGCAGATGCCGGGCAAAGCGGTCGGGCAGGTGGGAGGTCCGGAGCGCGGCGGCCTGTTGCAGCGTCAGGCCGTGCGTGGCCAGGACCTGTGCGGCACGGCCGTGCCGGGGCATGTGCTCGGGCCAGCGCACGGCATGGTCCAGCGCCTCCTTGAGTTCGCACAGCGGCTCCACCAGGCTGCGCCAGCCGTCCGGGACGAAGGGGCCCGTGCGTTCGAGAGTGGGTGAGGGGGGCGAGTCGATCATGGGGATGGAAGGGAATCGGGGTGAGGCGCGAGGGGCCGGTCAGGGTGTTCCGGCGGTGCGGAGCGCGGGCGTCGGGAGGCTGGGGAAGTTCTTGCGCATCACGCCGGGAAGGGTCGCGAACAGCGCCTGGCGCAGGCCGTCGTAGGCGGTGCGGTTCTCCTTCAGCAGCGTGTCGTAGGCGTAGTAGCGGGGCTCGGCCGACCGGAACGACACCGAATCCCAGGCCAGCGGCGCCAGCTGGTCGTCGCGTAGCGCGTACTCCACCCGGGCATAGGGTCGGAAGCTCGAACCCAGGTCGGGCGCCCAGTAGGCGGTGGAGATGCGCAACAGCAGCACGTCATGGCCCGGCGTGGGCGTCAGCCCCTCCAGGTGCAGTTCCCCGGCCGTGCCCAGGGCGCGTGCGGCGGGCGTGAGCTTGACCTCGCGGCCGGTCGAACGCAGCGCCTCGGCCAGGCGCTGCGCGTACTCGTGGTTGAGGGCGAGGTCACTGCCCTCGCCGCGCACGGCCTGCGTGAAGCGCTGGCTGCGCTCGCCGGCCTGCTGGGTCGCGTTGCCGCGGCTGAGGGCATCGACGCCCATCGCCGCCAGCGCACCCACGGGGCCCAGCAGCCCGATCAGGCCCACGGCGGGAATGGCCCCCGAGTCGCGCACCACCAGTTCGGGCTCGGCGTTGTAGAAGATCTCCACGCGCGGATGCGGCAGCGGATGGCCCGGGGTGGCACTGACGGGCGTGTTGTCTGGCTGTGGTCGGCCCGCGCATGCGGCGAGCATCGCAGCGACCACGCAGATCGAAATGGCGCGTCTCATGACGTCTCCTTGCCGGCTCCCTGTGAATCGTTCTGTCGATTCTGGGCAGCTGCACGGCGATCGCCATGGCCTGATGTCGTGAAAGCCGCACTCGGCGGCCCAACACCGTCAAAAGCGGCGCGCACACGCGTCGCTTCTTTAACAGGCTTGCAGATTGGTGAACGGAAAGCGGGCGGGCGTGACGTGTGTGACGACCGTGCCCCGCTGCAGGCGCGGCAGGCGCGGCGGGCGCTAGAGCCAGTTGCCCGTGCCTTGCGGCAGCTGGATGCGGGTGGCCGGGTCGCCGCCGTCCACCAGCGTGCCGATCAGCATGCTCAGCAGCGAGATGAAGATGCTGGCGAACAGGGCGGTCCAGAAACCCGACACCCTGAAGCCCTTCACCAGCGCCGCTACCAGCAGGATCATCAGTGCGTTGATGACCAGCAGGAACAGGCCGAAGGTCAGCAGCGTGAGCGGCAGCGTCAGGAAGATCAGCAGCGGCTTGACGATGGCATTGGCCAGACCCAGCAGCAATGCCGACACCACCAGCGAGCCCGTGCCGTCGAACTGCAGCCCGCGGAAGATGTGGCTGGCCACCCAGAGCGAGAAGGCGGTGATGGCCCAGTGGAGGAGGAAGGGCGTGAGGTTCGCGAGCATCGGCCGATGATAGGTCGGCGTCCCGGCAGGCGGCGCCGCGCCCGCCGTACCCCGCCACCCGCGCACAGGGCCGTTTCGCTTCGGCCTACAGGCGCAGACGGCCACGGGGCGAGCATGTGCTTTCTTGCAACACAGGAGATCACCATGCCCCGTGGCGACAAGTCCGCCTACACCGGCAAGCAGAAACGCCAGGCCGAGCACATCGAGGAAGGCTACGAATCGCGTGGCGTCTCCGAGAGAGAGGCCGAGCGCCGCGCCTGGGCCACCGTGAACAAGGAGACCGGGGGCGGCGAGTCGAGCGGCTCGGGCCGCGGCCATGCCACGAACCATGCACCCTCGCGCAAGGGCGGCCATGCCGGAGGCCAGGCATCGGCCTCGCGCACGGCGGCGGAGCGTTCCGCCTCGGCAAAGAAGGCCGCGGCCACGCGCAAGCGCAACGCCGCAGCGAAGCACTGAGCGTCCGTCGGCCCGCTTGGCAGCGAGGCGGCGCGGGGCTGGGTGTGGACAGCGGCTTGGCTTGCCTTGCGCCCCGTCAAGGCGGTGGCTGCCATGCCGGCCTACCCTGCAATCTCCCCCAACCAACTGCGTGGAGAGACGACGATGGCCACCCTGCAATGGTCCGAAGCCCTGGTGCTGGACGCCCCCGTGATGGACCGCACCCATGAGGAATTCGTGTTGCTGCTGGCCGACGTCGAGCAGGCGCCGGACGAGCAACTGCTGGCGTGCTGGAGCGGGCTGATCGACCACACCGATGCCCATTTCTCGCGCGAGGACCAATGGATGCAGGCCACGGGCTTTTCCGTCGCCAACTGCCACAGCGTGCAGCACAAGGTGGTGCTGCACGCCATGCGCGATGGCCTGGCGGCCGGGCAGCGCGGCGATCTCGCCCTGGTGCGCGAGCTGGCGCGCCAGCTGGGCGCCTGGTTCGTGCACCACGCGCAGACCATGGACGCCGGCCTCGCGCTGCATCTGCGCAGCGTGGGCTTCGACATGGAGACCGGCGAGGTCGGCCGGCCCCACGCGCTGCCGGCAGAGCCGATGAAGGGCTGTGGCTCCACGGCCTGTTCGCCCGCTGCCGAAGAGGCGGTGGCGACGCCCGCCTGAGGCGGGCTGGCGCTGGCGTGCGCGCCGGCGGCAGGGAATGCCTCGCGCCTTGCGCGGCACGCGTGCCCGCAGCGGTTGCCCGCGGCCGAAGGCGCGAAGCCCTCGACATTTCCTCTCTTCAGTCGCTCAGAAACGTGCGGGACCGGCTCCGATCAGCTGCCGCGTGATGGCGGCGCGCACCGGCGGCAGCCGGCGTGCGGCTTCGAGCACCAGGCTGCGCAGCAGCCGGTGCGGGCCGGTCTGTCCGGCATAGAGGCGCGCCACGGCATTGGTGCCGTGGTAGATCGGCGCCGTCTCGCGGCGGTGCACCCGCTCGTACCGTTGCAGCCGGTCCGCCCGGCCCGGGTCGTCGGACAGGGGCCGCTGCGAGAGGGCGGCACACAGGCTGCGCACGCCTTGCAGCCCCAGGTTGAAGCCATGGGCAGTGACCGGGTGCATGCCCACGGCGGCATCGCCCGCCAGCGCGAAGCGGTGGCCCGCAAAGCGTTCGGCATAGGTCGCCACAAGCGGATAGGCGTTGCGTTCGCCGGCCACGCGCAGCGGGCCCAGCCCGTCGCCGAACTGGCGCTGGATCTCCTGCGCGAACGCGTCGGCCGGCAGGCTGCACAGCCGAGAGGCCTGCGCGCCCGGCACCGTCAGCACGGCAGAGCTGAAGCGGCCCGGCAGGGGCAGCATGGCCAGCGTGCGCTCCGGACCAAAGCATTCGTGCGCCACCTCGCCATGGTCCGCGGCCTCGTGGGCCACGCGACAGACCACCATGGTGCGGCCGAAGTCCTGCAAGGCAGCGCCCACGCCGAGCTGGCGCCGCAGGCCCGAGAAGCGGCTGTCGGCCGCCACCAGCAGCCGTGCGCGCAGCGGCGCGCCGCCTTCGCGGGCGATGTGGGCATGGTCCGCGTCGATGTGCACCTGCTGCACGCGCTGGCCGGGATGCAGCCGCAGGCGCTCCTGCGATGCGGCCGCCGCAAAGCATGCCCGTCGGATCGCATGGTTGGCAACGATGGCGCCCAGCGCCTCGCAGCCTGTTCCCGCCGTGTGGAAGCGCAGGGCGGGCGAGGCGGGGCCGCCGTCCGTCACCCGGGCTTCGCGGATGCGGCCGATCGCCGCGGCCGGCAGGTGTGGCCAGATGCCCAGCTCGCGCAGCAGCCCGACGCTGGCGTGGGTCAGGGCGATCTCGCGGCCGTCGTCGGCGGGCGCGGCGAGGGCGTCGGCGTCCTGATGGTCGAGCACGTCCACGCCGTAGCCCTGGCGGGCGAGGGCGATGCCCAGGGCGAGTCCGGTGGGGCCGGCGCCCACGATGGCGATGTCGAGCGGATCGGTGGAGCGCATGGGTCTCGCGGCGGAAGTCGGGCCGTCCATTGTGGCCAGCGCCCTGCCGCATCGGCTTGACCGGCCTCAACCCGTGGCAGCCCGGTCCTCGAGCAGTTCGTACACCGTCAGGGGCGCCTGCCGGCCGCGCAGCAGGGTTTCGGTGGCGATGCGCCGCACGGGCAGGCGCTCGGCCACGCCTTGCCAGGTGGCCTCGGAGATGAGGATCCGCGTGCCCAGCGCGGTGTTGAGTTCTTCCACCCGGCTCGCCACGTTGACGGCATCGCCGATGGCCGTGTAGGCCAGCCGGTCGTTGGAGCCCAGCACGCCCGCGATCACCGGCCCGGTGTGGATGCCGATGCGCGTGGGCAGCGGCGCGCGGCCCGCGGCCCGTGCACGGTCGTTGAGGGCGTCCACCTCGGCCTGCAGGTCGAGGGCGGCGCGGCAGGCGCGCAGCTCCGCGTCGGGCAGCGCGGTGGGGGCACCCCACAGCACCATCATCCCGTCGCCGATGTACTTGTCGATGGTGCCGCCATGGCGCGCGATCACCGCCGCCGTCAGGTTGAAGTAGTCCGTGAGCTGCGCCACCAGCACCGGCGCGGGGGTGCCTTCGGCCAGCCCGGTGAAGCCGGCGATGTCGGTGAACATGATCGTCACCCGCCGCAGCCGGCCGCTGGCGCCCAGGGGCAACCCTTCGGCCATGAGCTGCCGCACCAACTGCACGGGCACGAACTGCCGGAAGGCGCGCAGCCCGCGGGCGGAGTCGTCCAGGGCCTGCGCCAGGTGCTGGATCTCCAGCACGCGGCTTTGTGCGGGTGCCGGGCCGTCCAGCTCCAGCCGTCCGATCCGGCGCGCGAATTCGGCCAGGCGCTCCACCGGCGCCGTCACGCGGCGGGCCAGGCGCAGCGACAGCAGCAGCACCACGCCCAGTAAGCCCAGCGCGGTGGCCATCGCGCCGCCGACCGCCCGGTGCACGCCGCCCAGCACGCGCTCCTCGGGCACCCAGCTGACCAGCCGCCAGCCGGTGGCCACGATCACCGAACTCTGCACGAGGTAGCGCTCGCCGCGGTAGGTGATCGTGAAGCTCGCGGCTCCTGCGCGGGCCAGCGGCTCGCGCAGGGCCGCGAGCACGCCGTCGGCGGGCGACTCCAGCCGGGTGATGCGGCCGGGCCGGTCGCTGCGCGCCAGCACGCGCAGGTCGGCGCTGAGCAGCGCGCTGTCGCCCTCGCCGGCGCGGGCGAACTGGCGCACGAAGTCCGACAGCCGGCCCAGGGTCACGTCCCCCGCCGCCACCTGGTCCGGGGCGTCGTTGTCGCGCGTGCGCAGATCGGGCCGCGCGTAGGTCACGCCCAGCTCGTGCGCCACCTGGAACTCGTAGGGCGCGGTCCACACCGGGCGCCCCGCCTGCGTGGCCTGCCGATACCAGGGAGCCGCCAGCGGGTCGTAGCTGCTGGTGAGCATGCGCCTGCGCGTGGTGGCAAAGCGCTGCGCCGGCATCAGCCGAAGGTCGGGGCGCACCTTGTAGTCCCAGGTTTCGGTGGTGGCGTCGTGCGCGCGCACGATGCGGCGCACGGCGAGGTCGGGGTAGCGCTGCACCATCAGCATGCGGCCGCGCGCGTCGGCCACGTACAGGCTGTCGAGTTCGGGCGCCTGCTGCAGCAGCACCCACAGCAGCTCGGCGGTGTCGTCGGCGCTGCTGCCGGCAGGCGCAAGGTGGGGCGCCTGCACCATCGCGTCCACCGCCGTGGCGGCCCGCTCCAGGAAGGCCTCGACCTTCTCCTGGACCCGCTGGTGGCTGGCCCGCTGCGCTCCCTCGCCGAAGGAGGAGACCAGCCGTTGCGCGCCCCAGCCCACGAGCGCGATGAGCACGAGCGACTGCGCCAGCACCAGGGCCGCGATGAGGGTGCCCACGTCGACCCGGAAGCGACGGGAGCGGGGCAGGGGGGACGCGAGCGACATGCGAGCGGGGCAGGGTTGCCGCAGCAGGACCGTCGGCGGCCCATGATCTTGCGGGCCGCGGACCGCCGTCCTGCTGATTCCGCAGCGGTGCGGGCCGGATGGCGCAAGGCGTCGTGGGCTCGTGCAGACGCAGCGTCAACAGAGGTGGAGGAGGGCGGACGCGTGTTTGCAGTTCTCCAGGCTGTCGGCGCGGGCTTACCGCGCAAGGCGGCACGCGCGCCGGCCGCGGCCCCGGAACAACTCCTACGCTGCCGCGCATGAACGATCCCCACGCCCCCCGCACCGGCCAGGCGCCGCCCACCCTCTCGCGAGAGGCCTTCCACGTGCAGTTCATGCAGGTCTTCCACGACCCGGCCTTCCGCGCGGAGGCCGAGGCGATCGGCCGCATCGAACAGGTGGCCTGGGAGGCGTACGAAGACGGGCGCAAGGCGCCGGTGACGCGGGAGGCGGGGCCGGGGTATGCCGATCCGGACTATGCGCTGTCCGTGGACTGGATCGAGGCGCGTGCGCGCATCGACGCGGCGCAGGCCGCATGGAGCCGGCCCGAGACGCGCTCGCGCGTGCTGCTGATCAACGGCTCGCCGCGCAACGACGGCAGCTGCCCCGGCGAGATGTCCAAGAGCTGGCGCCTTCTGCAGCTGGCGCGCGAGGTGCTCGAGGGCCAGGGCCTGCAGTGCGACGTGCTGGACCTGAGCCGGGTCACCTCCGACTATGGCCGGCACATCCATCCGTGCAAGGGCTGCGCCTCCACCGCCATGCCGCTGTGCCACTGGCCCTGCAGCTGCTATCCCAACCATTCGCTGCGGCAGACGGGCGACTGGATGAACGAGATCTACGAGCGCTGGGTGGCGGCACACGGCGTGATGATCTTCACGCCCACCCACTGGTACCAGGCGCCCACGCCGCTCAAGGCGATGATCGACCGGCTGGTCTGTGCCGATGGTGGCAATCCCGATCCCACGTCCACCCACGGCAAGAAGGCCGCGCAAGCCAAGGCGCTGGAGCTCCAGGGCTGGGACTATCCCAAGCACCTGGAAGGTCGGGCCTATGGCGTGGTGGTGCATGGCGACGTGGCGGGCATCGAAAGCCTGCGTCGCAACCTCTGCGACTGGCTCGACTGGATGGGCCTCATCGACGCGGGCACCCAGGCCAGACTCGACCGCTACATCGGCTACTACGAGCCGTACGCGACCAGCCACCAGACACTGGACGCCGACGAGGCCATGCAGGAAGAGGCCCGCAATGCCGCCCGCGCGGTGGCGACGGCCGTAGGGATGCTGCGCGCCGGTCGCCTTTCCCCGCCCGATGCGCGCCTGAAGAGGCCGCGGCCCAAGTAAGCAGCTGCAACGCCCGCGCGAGGGTCGCGGGGTTGCGGCTCCTCGATTCCTGCCCGATCACGCGGCAGGCTTCACGCTTCTTTACCTCGACACACCTGTCGCTTACCGAGGGCGAACGCCGTCTTGACCTGCGGGGCGCACAGTCGTCTCCACGCTGCCGATCCGGTGGCGGTCTTCGGAAAGGAAGCACCATGAAATCCCGTCGTCATTCCCTCCTCGCGGCCGGCCTGCTGGCCTGTGCCGCCTTCGCCGCCTCCGCGCAGCCCGCGCCGTCGGCCCCGGCAGAGGGCGCCCCGCCGCCGGCCGGCATGCACGGCCAGCGCCATGGCAAGGCCATGGACCCGCAGCAGCGCATGGAGCGCATGAAGGAGCACCATGCCAAGCGCATGGAGGCCCTCAAGGCCAAGCTGCAGCTGACGCCGGCCCAGCAGCCCGCCTGGGACGCCTATGCCAGCGCCTTCACGCCGCCAGCGCGTCCCCCGGCGGCGCGTGAAGATCTGGCCAAGCTCAGCACCCCCGAGCGGCTGGACCGCATGCAGGCCCGCCAGGCGGAACGCCAGGCCCGTTTCGCCAAGGTGGCCGATGCGACCCGCGGCTTCTATGCGCAGCTGTCGCCGCAGCAGCGCCAGACCTTCGATGCCGAGACGCTGCCGCGCATGCATGCACGGGGCGAGCATCCGCACGGCCACGGTCCGCGCCCTGGAGACGCTCCCCGCGGCTGACACGCTGAGCGGCTGCCCATGAAAAAAACCCCGGTCCATCGGCCGGGGTTTTTTTCGTGCGGCACCGCGGTGCGGCGCCGATGCCGATCACTTCGGCGTGCCGGTCATGTTCTTGGGGTTGGTGGGCACGTCGGGACGTTCGCCGGTGTTGCCATAGGGCCGGCGCTGCATGTCGGCCTTGGTGTCGGCACGGACTTCGGCGCGGGTGTTCTGGTTCACCGGAGGCGTCGGATTGGGCTGGCCGTTCATCACGGTGCTCGGCTGGCCGCTGGGTGTCGTGGTGTTGTCGGGCATGCGGTTGTTGGCCCGGGCCTCGGCACGCACGTTGTCGCGCTGGGCGGGCATGGTGCCGTCGGGGCGCTGCGTGGGGTTGGGCACGCCAGCCGGCGTCATGGTGCTGGCCTGGCCTTGCGTCGCGGGCACCGTGGTCTGCGCGATGGCGCTGGCGCCGATGGCCATCAGGCCGGCGGCGGCGAGTGCGGACAGGGTGCGAGTGGTGCGGGTCATGGGTCTCTCCTTCGATTGGATGAAGTTGCGGGATGACGTCGCCATCCCGACGACGTGCAAGCACCGTAGCGGGGCCGATTGCGACACCCGTGTGGGCGTCGGCTGCGCGCCCCTGTAGGAGCCGCATCCGCAAGGGCCGCTGCCGAAGCGAAACCGGCTGGCGAAAAAATGGGCGTGGGGAACCGGACGCGCTCCTACAGGGCGTTTCCGGCCCTCGGCCTACAACACGGCCCGTGTCCTCACTGCTCCGATCCGATCTGTCCATGCCCCCGCCCGAGCCGGCCGCGGCGCCCGCGCCCGCGCGTCGCCTCAAGGTGATGACGGTGAACACGCACAAGGGCTTCACCACCTTCAACCGGCGCTTCATCCTGCCGGAACTGCGCGAGGCCGTGCGCACGGTCGGTGCCGACGTGGTCTTCCTGCAGGAGGTGCTGGGCACGCACGAGCGGCATGCCCGCCGCGTCGACAACTGGCCCGAGGCACCGCACTACGAATTCCTCGCGGACACCATGTGGCCGCAGTTCGCCTATGGCCGCAATGCGGTCTATCCGCGCGGCCACCATGGCAATGCGCTGCTGTCCAAGTTCCCGATCGTCCAGCATCGCAACCATGACGTGTCGGTGGCGGGGCCGGAGAAGCGCGGCCTTCTGCATTGCGTGATCCGCATGCCCGGCCTGGCGGGCGACCTGCATGCCATCTGTGCCCACCTGGGCCTGGCCGAGGCGCACCGGCAGCAGCAGCTGGAGCTGCTGTGCCACATCGTCCGCGACGAGGTGCCCGCCGATGCGCCCCTGGTCGTGGCGGGTGACTTCAACGACTGGCGCAGCCGCGCCAATGCCGTGCTGGAAGACGGCGCCGGCCTGAAGGAGGTCTTCATGACCGCCACGGGCAAGCCCGCCCGCACCTTCCCGGCCCGCTTTCCGCTGCTGCCGCTGGACCGCATCTACGTGCGCAATGCCGGCGTCTCTTCGCCGGTGGTGCTGCCGCGCACGCCCTGGTCCCACCTGTCGGACCACGCGCCGCTGGTGGCCGAAATCCATTTCTGATCCCTTGCCCATGGAGCGACTGCCCTCATGACCGCGCCCGCATGGCACGCTGACAACGACGTCGAACTGCTGGAGAACGGCGAGGCCTTCTTCCCGCGTGTCTTCGAGGCCATCCGCCGCGCCGAGCGCGAGGTGGTCATCGAGACCTTCATCCTCTTCGAGGACAAGGTCGGCCTCGCGCTGCATGAGGCACTGTGCGAGGCGGGCCGCCGTGGCGTGAGCGTCGACCTCATGATCGACGGCTTCGGCTCGCCCGACCTGTCGGCGCGCTTCCTCGGCGAGCTGGCCTCGGCCGGCGTGAAGGTGCGCGTGTTCGACCCCGGCGAGCGCTTCTTCGGCAAGCGGCTCAACGTGTTCCGCCGCATGCATCGCAAGATCGTCGTGGTCGATGGCTGGCGCGCCTTCATCGGCGGCATCAACTACTCCGCCGACCACCTGGCCGACTTCGGCCCCGAGGCCAAGCAGGACTATTCGGTCGAACTGCGTGGCCCCATCGTGGGCGAGCTGCACCGCTTCGTGCTGCGCGAGATCGCGCTGGGGGCACGCAAGCCGCGCTGGTACCGGCGGCGCATGAAGCGGGTGCAGGCGCTGCAGCAGTCGCCCGCCCACCATGACGCACCGCCCACGGCCACCCGGCTGCGCGGGCCGCAGGCGTCGCAGGGCATGCAGGCCCTGCTGGTCACGCGCGACAACCGCCATCACACGACGGACATCGAGCGCCATTACCTGGAGGCGATCCGCAAGGCGCGTCGGCGCGTGGTGATCGCCAATGCCTATTTCTTTCCGGGCTACCGCTTCATCAAGGCCTTGCGGCAGGCGGCGCGGCGGGGCGTGGATGTGCGGCTGATCCTGCAGGGCGAGCCCGACATGCCCATCGTGAAGAAGGCGGCGAGCATGCTCTACCACCACCTGCTGCATGCCGGTGTGCGCATCTACGAATACTGCGAGCGCCCGCTGCACGGCAAGGTCGCGCTGGTGGACGACGAATGGAGCACCGTGGGATCGAGCAACCTCGATCCGCTGTCGCTCTCGCTCAACCTCGAGGCCAACGTGGTGCTGCGCGGCGAGGGCTTCAACCGCGTGCTGTCCGAGCGGCTGGAGCACCTGATGCGCCACAGCTGCAAGCAGATCGCGCCCGAAGACCTGGCCGAGGAGTGGAGCGGCTGGCGCCTGGTGCGCAGCTTCTTCGTCTTTCACTTCCTGCGCTGGTATCCCTCGCTCACCAGCTGGCTGCCGCGCCATGCGCCGCAGCTCAAGCCGGCGGTGCCGCCGGCTGCGGCCGCGCCCCTGGGCGCGCAGCCGGCCGACGCCGTCTGACGGCCATGCCGACGGCCGCCTCTGCCCGCGCGCCAGCCCGGCCGGCGGCGTCCGAGCGACGCTGGTGGCCCTGGCTCAAGCGCGGCGCGCTGTGGGCCTTCCTGCTGGGGGTCGGATGGCTGATCGTGCGGCAGGCCCGCACCATCGAATGGGACGAGGTGCTGGACGCATTGCAAGCGCTGCCGCTCGCCCTGGTGGCCGCCGCGGCGGCCCTTGCGGCCTTCAGCTTTGCGCTCTACACCACCTTCGACCTGCTCGGCCGTCACCTTAGCGGCCATGGCCTGCGCGCGCCCACCGTCATGGGCGTGGCCTTCATCAGTTACGCCTTCAACCTGAACTTCGGCTCGCTGGTGGGCGGCGTGGCCTTCCGCTATCGGCTTTATTCGCGGCTCGGGCTGCGCGCCTCGGACATCACGCGGGTGCTGGGCTTCTCGATGCTCACCAACTGGATCGGCTACCTGCTGGTGGCGGGCGCCGCCTTCGCGCTGTCGCCGCTCGCCCTGCCGCCGGAGTGGCGCATCGACAGTGGTGGGCTTCGCGTGCTCGGCGTCGTGCTGGCGGCCGTGGCCCTCGTCTACCTGCTGCTGTGCGCCTTCGCGGGCGGGCGCTCGATGACGGTGCGCGGCCATGCGCTGGAAGTGCCCTCGCTGCGCATGGGTGCGCTCCAGCTGCTGCTGTCCGCGGCCAACTGGTCATTGATGGGCGCCATCGTCTGGCTGTTGCTGCAGGGGCGTGTCGACTATCCGCAGGTGCTGGCCGTGCTGCTGGTCGCGGCCGTGGCTGGCGTCATCACCCATGTGCCCGCGGGGCTGGGCGTGCTGGAGGCGGTCTTCGTCGCGCTGCTGTCGCACCAGGTGCCGCAGGCCCCTTTGCTGGGTGCGCTGCTCGCCTATCGGGCGGTGTACTACCTGCTGCCGCTCGTGATGGCCGTGGTGCTCTACGGCGCCACCGAATGGCGGGCGCGCCACCGGCGCAAGACCTGACCCCGCGCGGGGCCTTCGCACTGCGGCGCCGAGAGCTGTATATTCATCCAGTGGACCTCCAGCGCAAACTCGCCATCCTCGCCGACGCGGCCAAGTACGACGCCTCCTGTGCCTCCTCCGGCACGGACAAGCGTGACTCGCGCGGCGGACGCGGCATGGGCTCGACCGAGGGCATGGGCATCTGCCACAGCTATGCGCCCGATGGACGCTGCATCTCGCTGCTGAAGATCCTGCTCACCAACTTCTGCCAGTACGACTGCCTCTACTGCATCAACCGCGTGAGCAGCAACGTGCCTCGGGCCCGCTTCTCGGTGGACGAGGTGGTGCAACTCACGCTCGACTTCTACGCCCGCAATTGCATCGAGGGCCTGTTCCTGTCCAGCGGCATCATCCGCAGCCCCGACTACACCATGGAGCAGCTGGTCGAGGTGGCGCGCATCCTGCGCGAGGCGCACGATTTCCGCGGCTACATCCACCTCAAGACCATCCCCGATGCCGATCCGGTGCTGCTGGCCCGCGCCGGGCGCTATGCCGACCGGCTGAGCATCAACGTCGAGCTGCCCACGCCCGCCGGCCTCGAGGCCCTCGCGCCGGAAAAGGACGCCACGGCCATCCGCCGTTCGATGGCCCGCATGGCGGTGCACATCGGCGAGGCCAAGGGCCAGGCCGGCGACGACGCGGTGGCCGCGGCCAAGGCCGTCTCCCTGCCCGTCACCGGCCCGCGCCGCGGCAAGGCGCCGCGCTTCGCGCCCGCCGGCCAGAGCACGCAGATGATCGTCGGCGCCGATACGGCCACCGACGTGGCCATCCTCGACACCAGCGCCAACCTCTACGGCGCCTATCGGCTGCGGCGCGTGTACTACTCGGCTTTCAGCCCCATCCCCGATGCGGCCAGCCGCCTCCCGCCCGCAGCGCCCCCGCTGATGCGCGAGCACCGCCTCTACCAGGCCGACTGGCTCATGCGCTTCTATGGCTTCGAGCACCACGAGATCGTGCCGGCCTCGCAGCAGGGCATGCTGGCGCTGGACGTCGACCCCAAGCTGGCCTGGGCGCTCGCGCACCGCGAGCGCTTTCCCATCGACCTCAACACCGCCCCGCGCGAGCTGCTGCTGCGCGTGCCCGGCCTCGGTGTGCGGGCCGTGCAGCAGCTGTTGGCGGCGCGGCGCCACCGGCGCCTGCGGGCCGAGGACCTGCGCCGCCTGCGCGTGCCCGTGGCGCGCGTGATGCCCTTCGTGCAGCTCGATGGCCATCGTCCCGCACGGGCGCTGGAGTCGCCCGCCTTGCGCGCCACGCTCGCCGCGCCCGCGGCGCCCGTCCAGGCCCGCCTGTTCTGAGCATCCGGCGTGGCGCGTCAGGGCGGCGGGCGCCACGTTCGGGCGCAGCGTGCAGGTCCGCGCACGCGCTGCAGTCCCCCGCTGACCCGGGTGCATGAATCCGACCTGTGCGCCGCGGGTCACCTGCCTACAGAACGGGCGCTTCCGCCTCCCTACCTTGCATGCCATGAGTCCCCGTGTCATCACCCTGGAAAGCGAGATCGATTGGCCGGGCTTCCGTCGTGAGGCACGCACGCTGCTGGCGTCCTTGGTCCCGCCCGACGAGGTGGTGTGGCAGACGCCGGGCCACCCCGCGCCGCAGCTGTGGCAGGCCGAGGCCGCGCCTGCGCCTCTCGCCCCTGCGGCGGCGCATCGTCCGCTCAGTGCGTCGCGGCCCGGGAGGCTGGTGGTGCCACCCGCCTTCATCACGCTGTGTGAGAAGGTGGTGCTGCATCAGGACCCGCAACGCTTCGCGCTGCTCTACCGCCTGCTGTGGCGGCTGGTGCACGAGCGCGGACTGCGGCAGGACCCGCTGGACCCCGATCGCCTGCGCGCGCGGCAGATGCTCCAGTCCGTGCGGCGCGACATGCACAAGATGAAGGCCTTCGTGCGCTTCCGTCCCGTCGGCCAGCCCGAAGGCGAGCCGGCGCTCTCCGTGGCGTGGTTCGAGCCGGAGCACCACATCGTCGAAGCGGTGGCGCCCTTCTTCGTGCGGCGCTTCACGCAGATGCACTGGGCCATCCTGACGCCCGAGTGCTCCGTCCGCTGGACGCCGGCGCCCAAGGACACGCCGCCCCTGGCGGGTGACGAGGCCCTGCCCGGCGAACTGGAGTTCGGCCCCGGCGCCTCGCGGGCCCAGGCCCCAGGGCCGGATGAGGGCGAGGCGCTGTGGCTCACCTACTACGCCCACATCTTCAATCCCGCCCGGCTCAAGCTGTCGATGATGGCGCGGGAGATGCCGCGCAAGTACTGGGCGAACCTGCCCGAGGCGCAACTCATCGCGCCCCTGGCGGCGCAGGCGGCTGAGCGCACGGGCCGGATGGTGCAGACCGTGCCGGCCGAGCCGCGTCGCCGCATTCCCGCCCGCGCCCCGCTGCCGCCGGTGGACACGGCCCAGGACCCCGCGCTGACGCTCACCTCCCTCGCCAAGGCTGCAGATCGCTGCCGCGACTGCCCGCTCGGCGAGCACGCCACGCAGGTCGTGTTCGGCGAGGGCGCGCTGCGCCCGCCGCTGATGCTGGTGGGCGAACAGCCCGGCGACCAGGAGGACCTGGCGGGTCATCCCTTCGTTGGTCCGGCCGGTCGCCTGCTGGACCGTGCACTGGAGGAGCTGGGCTGGCCGCGCGAGGCGCTCTTCCTCACCAATGCGGTGAAGCATTTCAAGTTCGAGCTGCGCGGCACCCGCCGCATCCACAAGAGCCCGGGCCAGCGCGAAGTGCTGGCCTGCCAGCAGTGGCTGGAGCGGGAGATCGCGCTGGTGCGTCCCCAGGCCTTCGTGGCCCTGGGCGCCACCGCCGCCCGTGCGCTGGTGGGGCGCGCCGTGCCGGTGATGAGCGAGCGCGGGCAGTGGCTCACCGGACCGGACGATCTGCCGGTGCTCGTCACGCTGCATCCTTCGGCGCTGCTGCGGGGCGACCCCGCCGACCGGGAGACGGCCTGGCGCGCTTGGCTGGACGACCTCGCCCTCGCCGGGCGCTATCTGCGCGGAGAGGATCCGGCCTTCAATCGTCCGCGCGCCGCAGCGTGACGAGCGTGATTTCGGAGGGGGCGCCCAGGCGCTTGGGCGGTCCCCAGTAGCCGGTGCCCCGGCTCACGTAGACCCACATGTCCTGCAGTCGGTGCAGGCCTGCCGTGAAGGGCTGCTGCAGCGGCACGAACAGGTTCCAGGGAAAGAACTGTCCGCCATGCGTGTGGCCCGACAGCTGGAGCTGGAACCCGGCCTCGGCCGCCGCAGGCGCGCTGCGGGGCTGGTGGGCGAGCAGGATGCGCGTCGCCACCATCGGAGGCGCATCGCGCAGCGCCTCCTGGGGATCGCTTTCATGCGCGGCGTCGAAGTGGCCGGCGGTGTAGTCGGTCACGCCGGCCACCAGCAACGCGCTGTCGAGGATCTCCTCGTCGGTCTGCGCGCCGTGCACGCTGCGCGTCTGCAGTACGACATGCTCGTTCAGCAGCACCTTCAGGCCCAGGCGGCGCAGTTCGTCGATCCAGGCATGGGCGCCGGCGTAGTACTCGTGGTTGCCGGTCACCACGAAGGTGCCGTGGCGCGCCCGCAGCCGTGCGAGCGGTGCCACATGCGCGCGCAGCTCGTCCACCGAGCCGTCGACCAGGTCGCCGGTGATGGCCACCATGTCGGCGCCGAGCCGGTTCACCTCCTCCACGATCCGGGCGATGTAGGCGGCGCGGATGGTCGGGCCCACATGCAGGTCGCTCAACTGGGCGATGGTGAAGCCGGCCAGGCGCGCGGGCAGCCCGGCGATGGGCACCTCCACGCGGCGCACCGGCGGCGTGCGCCGGGCAAAGAACAAGCCCACCAGCGAATCGGCCGTGGCCAGTGCCATGACGGCCAGGGCGCTGCCCTGTTCCCACGAGGCGCGGTCCATGGACAGATCGGCGAGCCGCGTGACGGCCCAGGCCGAGAGCAGCCCGATGTCGCGCAGCACCGCCAGCACGAACACCGAGGAGAACCAGCCCATGGCCAGCAGGCCGACCCAGCGCACCGGGGCGCGCAGCACGTCGGGCAGGGGCAGTCGGCGAAGGAAGGGCAGCGGCATGGTCACGGCCGACAGCAGCAGCAGCAGCGCAAAGACCGGCCAGGCGCCGGTCGCCTGCGCCAGGGCAGGCAGCAGCCGCACGGCCAGGAAGACGTGCAGCAGCGTGGTCAGAAAGGCGAGGGGAGCGAGAGGCATGGCAGGCGGGCGCCATTTTGCTGCGCCGCAGCAAAATGCGCACGTGGGGAAACCCGCTGTCCTTGCAGAAGCGGGTAATAAAAAGCGCTAAAGGTAAGAAATTACCGCCGGCGTGTGAGCCAACCGGCGGGCGACCCCGGACGCCCCGCGCTCACAAGGTGTGAATGAATCCGGCGTGGACGAGCGGGCATGTCGGGGCCGTTCACACCTTGTCAGTGGTCGGCCTGCGGACCTTGGGCCAGGGCCTGCGGCGGATGCGTGGCGGCGGCGATGTCGAAGTTGGACGGCCACAGGAACAGCGTCCGTCCCGGAGCGCCCAGCGCCACGTTGAGCGTCTGCGTGAGCGTCAACGGCCCGAGCGTCGCCTGCACGTCGTAGGTGCCGGGAGCCAGCCGCGCCAGCATGTAGGGGCCATGGGCCACCGCATCGAGCACCTGTTCGCCGTTGTACTTGTTGACCACGCGCACCTTCACGGGCTCGTCGAACTGGCCGCGCTGGCCGCGCGAGACCGCGAACTCGAGGGTGGCGCCCCAGCGCGGCGAGACCATCTCCATGAAGGCCTGCTGTTCGCGACCCACGCCACCGCACATGTATTCGGTGCCCTGCGGCGCCATGAGGATGTCCGGCAGCGGCGCGGCGGAGGCAGGGCCCGCAGACAGGACGCAGGCGCCGGCGGTGACGGCGGCGGAAAGAAGACGGGAGAGCCGGAAGGACATGGACTTCTTCAACAACGGTGGACGGTGCGCGGCCCGGATCGACCCGGCCTTGCGGGCCGCAACGGCGGCCGGGCCATTGTGCTCAGCAAGAATCGGGCGCAGTCTGGGGACTGCTCCCCTTGACAGCAGGCGCCGGCACGGGCGGGCTTTGGCGCCGGAATGCGCCAGCATGGGGCATCGGCAGCGGGCGTGCACCTACAGGCGGGGGCCGCCCGGCGGTCTACAAGCGTCGCTTCTCTGCCTATTTCCGATGCCTGCCATGACCCAGCCCGGTTTCCCCCAGACGCCCGACTCGCCCGTCGAGCCCGCCCGCACCGACGGCCAGCAATCCTGGCTCGACGCGATGAAGGCCTTCGATGCCCGACGCCCCGACCTGCCGGGCGAGCACCTGGTGGTGCTGGGCCTGGGGGTGGCCCTGCTGCTGTCCTCGGGCCGGAGCCGCTCGATCCTGGGCCGGCTGGTCAAGGCGGCGGCCGGCGGTGCCCTGGTGGCACGCGCCGCCAGCGGCACCGGCGGCGTGGCCCGCGTGGCGCGGGTCATCTCCAAGGTCACCTGAGGAAGGGCGCGCCCGTCAGGCCACGACGGACGCGCCTTCGAGGCGGCCGGGCGGCATCGCGCCGGGCCGCCCTGCGCGCTCAGCCCTTGACCAGTCGGTACTGGACGGGGTCTGCGGTGAGGTAGCCGACCGCGCAACCGTCGCCGTAGTTCGAGCGGATCAGCGGCTCCAGCGTGCCCTTGACGACGTTGTGGATGCTTCCCCAGTCGCCCGGGTGCTGGAAGTTGCTCATGATGTAGGTCCAGCCATTGATCTCGTCCACCGCATGCAGGCCGGTGGATTCGGCGCCGGCCGGCGTCGAGAGGATGCGCGACAGCTTCTTCGTGTCCACGTTGTACGCCCACAGGAAGTTGTTGACGTGGTGGCCGCTGTCTTCACCGATGAAGAGCGTGCGCATCTTCTCGGAGAACTTCAGGTTGTCCGCGCTGGAGATCTTGTCCGGGTTGGTCGTGTTGCCCAAGCTGTCGGGGGTGCTCAGGTCCTCGCCCGTGAGCAGCACGCGCGAGCTCACCGCCACCCATTCGCTGTCGATGGCCGCGCCGGAGGAATCCTTGGCGCCGCCGCCCAGCTTGTGCTCCAGCACCACGCCGCAGTTCAGCACCTTGGGGAAGGTCACGTTGGCGCTGCTCATCCAGGCGCTGTTGCCGTTGACCATCGAGCTCTGCACATTGGCAAGCGCCGAGTAGGCCACCTTGTCCTTGACGTTCACCGTCGTGCCTTCCATCTTGGTGAAGGCCATGCTGCCGCCCTTGAGGGCGGCATAGCGGTGGGTTTCCAGGAAGGCGGCGGCCTTGTCCTTGTTGGTCTTGACCTTGATCCAGTTGGCCTTGCCGCTGTACATGATCCGGGTGTACGTCGCGTCGGCCGGATCGGCGGTCTGCACGTCCATGATGTCCGTGGGCACCAGGGCGTTGGCCAGCGCCTCGATCTCCGCGCTCGTGGCATGGCCGAGGTTGATCCACGTGAGCCTGGCGGTGCTGGTGTCCGTCAGCACCTCGTCGTAGCGCGCCACGTACAGCGTGCCAGCCGACAGATCACGGGCCTTGTCGGCCACGAACATGAACAGGCCGCCGTTGGTGGCGTCGTCGCCCATCAGCGCGGTGCGCTCGTCGGGCATGACGTGGATCAGCTCGTGCGAGATGCGGCCCAGGCAGTAATGCTTCTTGCAGCTGCCGGTGCCGTCGGCATTGACGGTGATCTCGGGCAGATGGCCGTAGTGGTACGGGTTGGCCTTGGTCGCATCGCCGAACACGTTCTTGCTGTAGGCCTGGAACATCGTGTTGGAGGCGATGGTGAAGGCGTCCGGCTCGTACTCCTCGCTCGACAGATGGGTGCCCCAGGGCGACAGGCTGGCGCCGCAGGTGATCCACAGGCCATGCGCGGCCGAGGTGTCGACGTTGTGGTACTTGACCAGCGACAGCTTGCCCGTCTTCGGGTCCTGATCGAGCGTGAGCACGGCGATGGGCGAGGGCAGCTTGCCATACATGTCGGTCTTGCGATCCTGCGCCAGGCTGGTGTACTCGAACTGCACCACGGCGAACACCGCATTGCCCTTGACGCCGCTCACCTTGGCGCCCGGCACCGTCAGCAGCGAGCTGCCATCGGCGCAGTCCGAGAAGAACTGGCGCTCCTTGCCGGCCACCGAGCTGTCGATGATCGGCTTGTTGTTGATGTCGTAGTAGCCGCCGGCCAGGACGGTGCCGCCCTTGCCGTCCGGCACCATCTGCCCGCTGATGAAGTAGGGCTGGTAGGCCAGGTTGTAGCTGACGCTGCTGCCGTCGTTGAACGCGACCTTCATGACCGAGCTGGTCGTCGTGGTGGCCATCTCGGCTGGCTTGACGAGCGATGGCGCGGGCATGCTGCTGAACTCGGTGGACACGTACTGCGCGGCGGGTGCCGGAACGGGCGCAGGGGCGGGCGCCGGGCTGGGCGTCACGCCCGCGAAGTTGAAGTTGCCGTCGCTGCCGCCGCCGCAGGCGGTCAGCAGGGCGGCGCCGCCCAGCGGCAGCAGCGGCGCGGTGCCGAAGAGCTTCAGCGCCTTGCGGCGCGTGGGGACGGAAAGGGTGCTGTCGTGGGTCGTCATCGTCGGACTCTCTAACGGGGGAGAACAAGGCCGGGCCGCCGCGGAGGTCGGGCGCTGGCCGAAAGCCGTGACGATGGCGCCGCTCGATGACAGCGGCGTGAAATGGTCAGCCTGGTGGCAGTTTTTTGCGATAGGCGCCAGGCCGGCCGGGGCTCCTCAGAATCCGGCGCCCGAGGGATCCACCCCGCGCGGCCACAGCGCCCACAGCCGCAGCGGCTGCTTCATGCGCGCCGCGAAGCGGCCGGCCTCGGCGCCGGTGCCGGCGAAGAAGTCGGCGCGCACGGCACCCAGGATGGCGCTGCCCGTGTCCTGCGCCACCACCAGCCGCGACATCTGCGCCACCGGGCCGCTGGTGGCCAGCCACACCGGCGTGCCGTAGGGGATGGACTCGCGGTCCACCGCGATGGAACGCCCCGCCGTCAGCGGCACGCCCTGGGCACCGCGCGGGCCGAAGGCGGCATCCAGCTCGGTCAGCGGCTCCTCGCGGAAGAACACGTAGCGCGGATTGCTCCACAGCATCTGCTGCACGCGCTGGGGGTTCTGGCGCGCCCAGTCCTTCACGTCCTCCGGCCAG
Source organism: Pseudacidovorax sp. 1753 (assembly GCF_040544975.1). NCBI lineage: Bacteria > Pseudomonadati > Pseudomonadota > Betaproteobacteria > Burkholderiales > Comamonadaceae > Pseudacidovorax > Pseudacidovorax sp. 1753. The sequence goes on from NZ_JBEPKY010000004.1 coordinate 228,933, forward strand.
CGGCCGATGGGCGACACGCCCTGGCTGGCCAGCCACTGCTGCACGCTGCGGTAGGGCTGCTCGTTGGTGCCGGCGAAGGCCAGGCGCACCGTGCGGCGGCTGCCGTCGGGCTCGGTGACCTGCAGCCGGCCGGAGCCCTGGATGTGCAGCATCAGTGCATCGACCGGGTCGGACAGCCAGGCGATCTCGCGCCCGCGCAGCGCCGCCTGGGCCTCGGGCAGGGTGTCGATCTGCTGGCGGGTGTACCAGGGCCGGCGCGGCGCCCAGCCGGCCGGCGTCTGGTAGAGCGGCACGGCATAGGTCGAAGAGGGCGTGCGGCTGGCCTCGAAGACGGGCTCGTAGTAGCTGGTGAGCATGCCCTGCGACTGGCCATCGGCCGCCTCCACGCGGTAGGGCTGCAGCCGCTCCATCAGGAAGGCGCGCTGCTCCTCGGGGGTGCCGATCGACAGCCGGCGCAGCTCCTGGCACAGCGGCGAGATCACGGCGTTGGGACGCTGGCAGTTGGCCATGAGCACGATCCAGGCCTCGTGCATGGCGTCGTCCTGCACGCCGGGCAATTCGGACCAATCGACGGGGACCCAGCGGCTCTTGGGATGGGTGAGCGGCCCCGTGAGCGGTGCCAGCGGCGGCTGGGGTGGTGGCGCGGTGGGCGCCACCGTGCGCGCGGTCGGCACCGGCGCCGAGGCGCAGCCGGCCAGCACCGCTACGATGGCCGCCGCGGCCAGGGCCGCCAGGCTGCGCCAGCGCCCGCGGCCGTACCGGCGCAGGGCCGTGCCGCTGCGCGAGGGCATGGGCTCGGGCGCGGTGGCAATGCCGCCCTCCAGGGTGAACAGCCGAGAAACTTGTGGAGCATTGGGACGCATGTATTTGATTCTGCTGGAGGCATTCGCCGCATTGGCGGTATTGGTGCTGATTGTGTGGTGGACCATGTTCCACGGTCGTCGCGGGGGTGAACTGCCCCCGGACGAGGACCCCGAGCAGAAGCCCTGAACCCTGTCGGACAGGCGGCCAGCGCTCTGTGGGAAGGGCATGCGACCTGCCGGGCGCCAAAGGGTCGGGCGGTTCATTTTTGATAGCAATCAAGTCTTGCCGACAAAGAAAGATCCGCATATTGAGGGGGCAGGACCCGCTGCTTCCGATGCCTCGCCGCCATGCCGGGTGCCTCCCATAATGGCGCCAACCCGCCGGGTGGACGGACGTCCCGGCCATGGTCAGGCGGGTGCCATTCAAGGAGAAACAACCATGCAAAGACTTTCCGGCAAGCTCGTCCTCAGTGCCGCCACCCTGGCCGTGGCCCTGACCGGCTGCGCCAACATGAGCGACACCCAACGTACCACCGGCATGGGCGCCGGCATCGGCGCGCTGGGCGGCGCGGCCATCGGCGCCGCCACCGGCAACAGCCGCACGGCCGCCACCGGCGCGGCCATCGGGGCCGGCGTGGGCGCCCTGGGCGGCTACCTGTGGTCGCAGCGCATGGAGAACCAGAAGCGCCAGATGGAGCAGGCCACCCAGGGCACCGGCATCGCCGTGTCCCAGACCGCCAACAACGAGCTGAAGCTGGCCATCCCGAGCGACGCCGGCTTCGACACCGGCCGCGCCAATATCCGCCCGACCCTGGCGGGCGTGCTGGACCAGTTCGCCACCGGCCTGCGCAACAACCCGAACGCCGAAGTGCGCATCATCGGCCACACCGACAACACGGGCACCGATGCCATCAACGACCCGCTGTCGGTGCAGCGCGCCGCCGCCACCCGGGACTACCTGACTTCGCGCGGCGTGCCGGCGCGGGCCATCCAGATCGACGGCCGCGGCTCGCGCGAGCCCGTGGCCAGCAACGCCACCGACGCCGGCCGCGCGCAGAACCGCCGCGTCGAGATCTACGTCGGCGAGCGCGCCCCCAACCGCGGTTGATCCACAGCGCCGCCTGCCTTCTCCGTGGGCGGCGGCGGACGACCAAACGCCGTGGACCGGTCCCTCGGGACTGGCCGCGGCGTTGTCGCGTCCGGCCGGGCGCGGCGCACTCAGGCGTCCGCGCCGCGCAGCAGGTTGGCCAGCTCGACGGCCGACTTCACTTCCATCTTGTCGAACACGCGCGCGCGGTGCACTTCCACCGTGCGCACGCTGATCGACAGCTCGTCGGCGATCAGCTTGTTGGGCAGTCCGCGCACCACACGGCGCAATACCTCGCGCTCGCGCTCTGTCAGCTCCTCCAGCCGCTGCTGGATGCGCTGACGCGCCTGCCGCACGTCGATGGCGGCCTGCGACAGGCGCAGCGCCTCCTCCACGCGGTCCACCAGGGCGTTGTCCGAGAAGGGCTTCTCGCAGAAGTCGAAGGCGCCGCGCTTGACGGCGTCGACCGCCGTGGGCACGTCGGCATGGCCGGTGAGGAAGATCACGGGCATCTCGTTCAGCTGGCCAGCGCCGGCCAGACGGTCGAACAGCGCCAGGCCGCTGGTGCCGGGCATACGCACGTCCAGCAGCAGGCAGCGGGGCTGGTTGCGGAAGGCGGTGCTCTCCTCCAGCCGGGCGGTGAAGGCGTCGGCACTGGCGAAATGCTCGCTGGCCAGGCGGCGCGAGCGCAGCAGCCAGGCCAGGGCCTCGCGCACGCTCGCGTCGTCGTCGACGATGAAGATGAGGGCGTCGATGAGGGGTTGCATGGGGGTCAGAAGGAAAGGGGCGCCGCCTCGCCGCGGCCCGTCGGCAGCGTGAAGCGGAAGACGGTGCCGCGCGGGCGGTTGGGCGCGTGTCCGAGGGCGCCGCCGTGCTGCTCGACCACCGTGCGGCACAGGCTCAGGCCGAGGCCCATGCCGTCGCGGCGGGTGGTGAAGAAGGGGGTGAACAGGCGTTCCTGCACTTCGGCGTCGATGCCGCAACCCTCGTCGGCCACGCTGAAGGCGATCCAGCGGCGGGTGTCGCCGGCACCGCCGTCCGCAAGTTCTGCGCCGAGCGTGAGCACGCGGCGCCGCAGCTCGGGCCGGTCCATGGCCTGCATGCCGTTGCGGGCGAGGTTGAGCAGCACCTGCTCGACCAGCGAGCGGTCGCACAACACCGGCGGCAGATTGGCGGGCACCTTCAGTTCGACACGCACGTCCAGCTTGCGGGCCTGCAGCTGCACCAGCGGCATCACGGCTTCGAACAGCTGCAGCGGCGTCACCGGCTCGCGCGCACGCTCGCGGCGACGCACGAAGTCGTGCACGCTGCGGATCACGCGGCCGGCGCGCTCGGCCTGCTCGGCGATGCGGCGCATGGCCAGCGCCAGCTGATGGCGGTCCTCGGCCTCCTGGCCGGGCAGCGGCGGACTTTCGAGCAGATTGATCGACCCGGTCGCATAGCTGGCGATGGCGGCCAGCGGCTGGTTGAGCTCGTGGCTCAGCAGCGAGGCCATCTCGCCCACCGTGGCCAGGCGGGCGGTGGCCTGCAGCCGCTCCTGGCTGGCGCGCGACATCTCCTCGATGCGGCGCTGCTCGCTCAGGTCGACGATGGCGCTCATCCAGCCGGTCTGCACCCGCCGGTCGTCGATCAGCGGCGTCTCGAAGATCAGCACCGGGAAGCGACTGCCGTCCTTGCGGCGGAACACCGACTCGTAGCCTTCGCGCGCCGTGCCGCCGCTGGCCTGGCGCATGTGCTGGCGGTTGCGGTATTCCGCGGCCAGTTCGGGCGGCCAGTAGGGCATCTCGTCCGCGCGGCCCAGCAGCTCTTCGGCGGTGAAGCCCACCATGTCGCAGAAGGCGGCATTGACGTAGGTGACGCGGCCGTCCAGATCGCGGGCGCGCAGGCCGGTGAGCACCGAGTCCTCCATCGCCTTGCGGAAGGCGAGGGTGTTCGACAGGTCGTGTTCCACGCGCAGCCGCCTGCGCGTGTCGCGCGCCAGCAGCACCAGCACCGACACCAGCGCGATGGACATGGCCGTGACCAGGCCGGTGAGCAGGTTGGGGAAGAGGTCCGGCGCGCTGCGCCAGCCGTCCACGCGCAGCATCAGCGTGAGGCCGGGCAGCTCCAGCGCCTGCTGCGCCGTGAACACGCGGTTGCCGGCGCGCCGGGCGGTGCCGATGCTGGCCAGGCGCGTGCCGTCCAGCTCCAGCAGCGAGACCTCCTGGCCGCGGGTCATGCTCGCGTCCAGCATCTCGGAGAGCACGCCGCGCAGCGAATAGAGGGCGATCAGGTAGCCGCCGTGGCGCGAGGGCAGGCAGACCTCCAGCACCTCGATGCCGCCGCCGCCGGGCAGCGGCAGGTAGTGGGACGGCGCATAGGCGCCACCGCGCTGGCGCTCGGCCGCGGTGCAGGCCTGAACCAGCTCCGGCAGGCTGGACGGGCGCTGCTGCAGGTCCAGCGGATGCGGCCGGTAGGGCGTGTCCTCGGCCGTCTGCAGCACCAGCGAGGCGTCGCGCCGCTCGATGCGCAGCCACTCGCGGTGCCCGCGCAGCAGCTGCGCCGCTTCGTTGGAAAAGCGCTGCGGGTCGGCATCGGTGGCCTGCAGGCTCTGCAGGTTGCGCGCGAGCGCGGAGCGCAGCTCGGACGTGGCGTCGGCGGTGTCGCGCTCCAGCCGCTGCTGCACCTGCTCGATCTCGTGGCGCCCCGCCAGCCAGACCACCGTGATGAGCAGGCCCATCACCAGCAGCGCCATCAGCACCCACAGGAACCAGCGGCGCCACATCGAGCGCAGGCGCCGCCAGCCCGGGGGCGGCAATGCGGCGGCCTCGGTCGGCAGCTCGGCGGCGGGCAGGGTGGCGCTCATCGACGAAGGGCCCGGCTCACAGCACGCGGTGGCCCAGCGCCGGCAGCTGTTCGCGGCAGGCGGCCAGGCGCGCGATGTCCAGTTCGGCGATCACCACGCCTTCGCCCTCGTCGCGACGTTCGGCCAGCATCTGGCCCCAGGGCTCGGCCACCAGCGTCTGGCCCCAGGTGCGCCGGCCGTTCTCGTGCCGGCCGCCCTGGGCAGGCGCGGCCACGAAGGCCAGGTTCTCGACCGCGCGGGCGCGCAGTAGCAGCTCCCAGTGGGCCTGGCCGGTGGTGTGGGTGAAGGCGGCGGGCACCAGCAGCAACTCGGCGCCCTGGGCCGACAGCTGGCGGTACAGCTCCGGAAAGCGCAGGTCGTAGCAGACCGAGAGGCCCACCTTCCAGCGGTGGCCGTCGCGCGAGGGCAGCTCGAACAGCGTCGGCGTGCCGCCGGGTGCGATGACGCGCGACTCGTCGTAGCGCTCGCGGCCGTTGTCGAAGCAGAAGAGATGGATCTTGTCGTAGCGCGCCACGCAGTCGCCCGTCGGCGCATAGGCGAGCGAGGTGTTGAACACATGGGCCTCGTCCGCCGCCTGCAGGGGCAGCGTGCCGCCCACGATCCACAGGCCGAACTCGCGGGCGCAGGCCGCCAGGAAGTCCTGCACGGGCCCCTGGCCGGGCGCTTCGCGCAGCGGCAGCTTGTCGGTGTCGCGGTGGCCCATGAGGCAGAAATACTCGGGCAGCGCGGCCAGTTCGGCACCCGCCTCGGCGGCCTGGGCGAGCAGGGCGCGGGCCCGCGCGAGGTTGTCCTCGCGCACGGGGCCCGAGACCATCTGGATGGCGGCGATCTTCATGGTTTGGCTTCGTTGTCGGTGGCAGTGCCGGCGCCCGGTTGTGCCGCCGCGCGCGGCACCTTGACCACGCGCGGATCGGCCCAGGTGCCGTCGATCAGGAACTCCTGCGTGGTGGCGGCCACCAGCGGACGGCTCAACACCATCTGCGCCAGGAAGGTGCCCAGGCCCACCGCCGGGTTGATGGCCGTGGCCACCAGCGCGGCCGTGCCGGCGTTGATCTCGGGAATCACCACCACCCGCAGCTGCTGCGTCTCGTGCGCGATGTCGGCCGAGCCGTCCATGAAGACGGCGGCATTCACACCCTTCATCTGCAGGTTGTTGGTGCTGGCGATGCCGTTGGCGATGCGCGCGTCGCCGCGGATCTGGTCGAAGGCGAAGCCGGCGCTGAACAGGTCGCGGAAGTCCAGCGTCAGCCGGCGCGGCAGCGCCTGCAGGTTGATCACGCCCAGCAGCTTGGCGATGCCGGGCTCGGCCTTGAGGAACTGGCCGCTCGTCACGTCCACGTGCAGCTGGCCGCCCAGCGAGGCCAGGTCCAGGTCGAAGGGCGAGCCCTGCCAGTTCACGGAACCGCCGAGCTGCCCCTTGCCGGAGGCGAGCACCCCGGGCATTCCGAAGCGGCCGAGCAGCGCGCCGGCATCCTGCATGTCGAGCGTGAAGTCCAGCGTCATGTGGCGCTTGGCGCCCGTGGAGGTGGGCGGTGCCCAGCGGCCCTTGGCCTCCAGGCGCGCCTCGGGCAGCGTGAAGGCCAGCTTGTCGAGCCGCCATTCGCGCCGGCCGCCTTCGGCGGACTGCGTGGCCGCCACGACCTCGGCCCGGCCCAGGTGGCGGCCGAGCAGTTCCAGGTCGTCCACCACCACGTCCAGCGCCGGCAGGTCCTCGGGCGGGGCGGTGTCGAGCAGCGACTCCACCTGCTCGCGCGACTCGCCCGGCGCGATGCGCAGGTAGGCCAGCCGCGCCTTCACCTGGGCGGGCGCCTGGTTGCGGTACTCGACGCTGCCGCTCAGCTCGCGGGCCTGCACCTTGGCCTTGTACAGATTACCTTCGATGGTGCCGTCCACCGTCAGATCGTGCAGCGTGCGGCCGGCCACCTGCAGGCGGCCGGCCTGCAGCGCAACGCGGTTGGGCAGCCAGGGCGAGGCGGCCACCGCCTGGGCGGTGCCCGGCGGTGCGGGCGTGGCCGGGGCGGCCGGCGCCTTCTGCGTCGCCAGGGCGCGCCAGGCGTCCACGTCGATGTCGTCCAGGTGGATCTGCGCCAGCACGCCGTTGGCCGGCAGCGTCTTCGAGCCGGCCACGGCCGTGCCGACACGCAGCGCGCCGCGCACCACGGTGGGCTGCGGCGTGTCGAGCTCGCGCACGTACTCGGCCGAGGCCACGTCGCCCAGGCGCACGTCGATGGTCTCGGTGCGGCCGCGGCGCGCTTCCTCGGCCTGGCGCAGGCCGAGGCGAAGCGGGCGCGTCGCTTCGGCAGATTTGCCCAGGGGTGCCGGCAGGTCCATGCCCAGACCCTGCAGGCTGCTCTCGAACTGGAAGTCGGGGACGCCGTTCTGCAGCTGCAGGCTGGCCGTGTAGCTGCTGCCGCCCTGCAGCCGGCCGGCCAAACCGTTGAGTTCGGGCTGGCCTTCCACCGTGCGCAGGCCTTCGGCCGTGAACTGGCCCTGGGCCTTGAGCGCAAGCGGCTTGGTGGTGCCGCCGTAGCCGCCCTGGCCTTCGATGCGGATGGGGCCGCCGGCCAACTGGGCCTGCACGCCGGCCAGCGAGAAGCCGCTGTCGGTGAACTGCAGCGTGCCCTTGACCTGCGTGAACGATGGCGAATTCGGCACCAGCCGCACGTCGTTGCCCGGCAGGGCGACGCTGGCCTTGACCTGCGTCTGCGCCATCTGCGTGAGCGGCATGTCCATGTCGAAGCGGTAGTCGGCGTTGCCGCTGGCCTGGATGCCCCCGATGAAGCTGCGGGCGTCGCCGGTGAGCGGCGCGCCCTGGCGCAACAGATCGGCCACCGGGCCGCGGGCCTGCAACTGCAGCAGCAGCCGGGGCGCATGGGCGAGGTCGGGAATGCGGGCCTCGCCCTTGACCAGTTCGATGGAGGGCGCCCCCGCCATGCGGCCCCGGGCGTTCAGCACCTGCATCGTCTGCCGGTCGAACACCAGCTCGCCCGACAGGCCGGTGACGGCCGGCCAGGCCGCGTGGCCGGTGGGCACATGCGGCACGTAGTTGAAGTGCACGTCCTGCACCTGGGCTGTGATGCGGAAGGCGTCCTGCGGCGCCGCCGAAGGCACATGGTGCAGGTCGCCGCGGATGCGGAACTGCACGTCGCTGGCGCGGCCCTTGACCACGGCGTCGCGCACGTAGTGGCGCGTCTCGGCCGGGATGCCCAGCGGCAGGTAGCGGTGCACGCGCGTGCCGTCGGCGCGGGTGAGCTGCGCCGTGAGATCGAGCACGCCCGGAAAGCGGCCCTGCCCGGCGGGTGCGGGCTGCCCGGTGTGCCAGCGGATCTGCGCGCTGCCTTCCGCGTCGGCATTGGCCAGGCGCAGGTCGGGCAGCCGCACATCGATGTCCTCGTCCTTGCGGGTCCAGTGCACGGTGGTGTCGAGCCGGTCGACCGGCACCGAGGGTTCCTCGAACACGCCCGGCACGTCGACCGCGCCGTTGCGGATCGCCAACCGGGCGGTGCCGCCGGCCTGGTTCAGGTCGACCTCGGCGTCCAGGCCACGCACGCCAGGCGAACCCAGGTGGTGGCCATCGGGCGTGGCGTTGCGTCCGTCCGCCGCCACTGCCAGGCCCTTCACGCGCAGCCTGGCCTGGTAGCGCGTGGGCGAATCGGCCGGGCCCTGCCAGCTGCCCTCGATGTGTTCGAGCAGGCCGCGCGGCGCCCGCACCGCGAGCAGGCGCCGCACCTGGGTGCCGATGGGCAGCCGGTCGGCAATGAGGGCCATCGCGCCCAGGTCCAGCTGGTCCGCCCGCAGTGCGCCGCTCTCGGGCGTGCGGCCGTTGGCCGGGTGCGTGCGCAGCCAGAAGTTGCCGCCGGGCCAGCGCTGTCCATCGCCGGTGGCGAACTGCAGGTTCTGGGTCGAGAACTCGAACAGCTGGTCGGTGGCGCGTACCGCGAGGCGCCCGGTCAGGTCGCGCAGTTGCAGGGGCTCGAGCTGGGCCCCGAGCACGGCGTCGATGCGCGACAGGGCCAGGTCGGCCGCGCCGCCCACGGCCCGGCCGGATTCGACGTCGATCCAGGCCCGCACGGCGCCCAAGCCCTCGCGGATGCGGGCGTCGAGCTTGACGTACTGGCCCAGCCGGGTGACGTCGATGGCGGGCAGGTCGGCATAGAGCTGGCCGCTCCAGTCGCGCCAGTCGCCGCTGCGCAGGCTCAGCAGCGGCTGGCGGAAGCGGCCATTGATGGAGAAGCGCTGCCCCCAGCCTTCCGGCGGTGTGGCGTCCAGTCGCATCGCATGGCTGCGCACGCCGTTGCGCACCACGAAGCGCACGTCTGCCAACGTGAGCGTGGGCGCATCGCGTGTCTCGTCGGTCCAGCGCACCGTGCCGTGCTCGACCACCACTTCGCGCTGCGAGAAGAGCCAGTCGGCGCCCGGGCTGTCGTCCTTGCGGTCGTCGGGGTTGAGCACCACGCCGGCGATGCGCAGCCGGCCGTCGGCATCGCGCCGCACGTCGAGCTCGGGCCGCTCGATGTAGAGCTGCTCGAAGCCGCGGTGCCACAGGGAGCGCGGCGACACGCTGGCCACGACGCGCGCCAGCCGCAACGCCTCGCCGCGGCCGGGGTCTTCCAGCACGACGTCGTGCAGCTCGATGGTCGGGAACAGGCTCCTGGAGTACGCCTCCAGCGAGCCGATGCGAACGGGTACCCCTGCGAGACGGCTGGCTTGCGCCTCCAGCGCGCCGCGCCACTCGCCGATCCGCGGCACAATCCACGCGTGTAGGACGACGACGCACAGGCCGACGAGCAACCAGCCGGCCACCACCAGGGCCAGCAGCCAGCGTGCTGCGGCAGCTGCGATCCTGAGCAGACGTGGAGGAGATGGCGTCGTGACATTCATGAAGGATCGCGCTGTGTCGGAAATTATGACCGGCCGCCCCTGGCCCGGTTCCGAGCCGGCCGGCGGAGAAGGCCCCTCAAACCGTCCGATTTCGGAGCATGCGCAGCCGGCTGTCTCGTCGGCCGCCATGCCGCCCTCGCGAGGGCTTTCATCGGGCTCTCGTTTCGTGCAGCGGCTGCGCCGGCGCTATGCCGACGAACTGACGCTGCTGCCCCCCGGGGCGCCCCGCCGCCCCCATATGGAGAGCGCGCTCGCCGCATTGCGCGCGGCCGGCCGGCCCACGGGCGATGCGCTGCGCATCGTGCGCCAGCTGGTCATGGAGCGCCTGATCGCCCGCGACTGCGATGAGCGCGCGCCCCTCGAGGAAGTGCTGCTGGCCGTCACCGAGCTGGCCGAGTTCGCCCTCGACACCGCCTGCCGCGAGGCCTGCGCCGAACTCGACGCCGTGCATGGCGCGCCACGCACCGCCGACGGCCAGCGGGCCCAGCTGTGGATCGTGGGCATGGGCAAGCTGGGCGCGCGCGAACTCAACGTCTCCAGCGACATCGACCTCATCTACCTGTACGACCAGGACGGCGACACCGCTGGCGACGCCCAGGGCCGCGGCAGCATCGCCAACCAGGACTACTTCGGCCGCGCGGTCAAGCGCATCTACCAGCTGGTGGGCGACACCACCGAGCACGGCTTCGTCTTCCGTGTCGACCTGGCGCTGCGGCCCAACGGCAACTCGGGCCCCAGCGTGGTCTCGCTCGATGCCCTGGAGGAGTACTTCCAGGTCCAGGGCCGCGAATGGGAACGCTTCGCCTGGCTCAAGAGCCGCGTGGTGGCGCCCACGGCGGCCATCGAATCGGGCAGCGCCCAGGCCCTGCGCGGCGTGGTGCTGCCCTTCGTCTTCCGCCGCTACCTGGACTACAGCGTGTTCGACGCGCTGCGTTCGCTGCACCGCCAGATCCGCGAGCAGGCCATGCGCCGCAGCGCTGGCCGACCCGAGCGGGCCAATGACGTCAAGCTCTCGCGCGGCGGCATCCGCGAGATCGAATTCATCGTGCAGCTGCTGCAGGTGGTGCGCGGCGGGCAGTTTCCGGAGCTGCGCACGCGGCCCACGCTCGACGCCCTGCAGCGTCTGGCGCGTGCCGGCCTCATGCCCCAGGCCACGGCCGACGAGCTCGACCGCGCCTACCGCTTCCTGCGCCAGGTGGAGCACCGCATCCAGTACCTGGACGACCAGCAGACCCACATGCTGCCCGTGGCCGACGAAGACCTGCGCTGGATCTCCGCCACGCTGGACTTTCCGGACTGCTGTGCCTTCCTGGAGAAGCTGGACACCTACCGCGAGTTCGTGGCCCAGGAATTCGACACGCTGCTCGGCGGCGAAAAGCGCTGCAGCGGCGGCAGCTGCCAGCGCGGCGGCGCCGGCCAGCGTGCGGCGCCGCAGGATCTGGGTGAGCTGCTGGCCAGCCTGCCCGCGCCCTTCGCCGAGCGCGTGCGCCATTGGGCGGACAACCCGCGCATCGCCGCCCTGCGCGACGAGGCCCGCGCGCGGCTGCGGCAACTGGTGATCCGCACCGGCCGCTGGCTGCAGGAGGCCGAGGCCTCGACCGCAGGCGACCGTTGTGCCCATCCCGTGGACGCGGCGCTCCGATGGGCCGACTGGATCGAGCCGCTGCTGCGCCGCGAAAGCTACCTGGCGCTGCTGGTCGAGCGCCCCGGCGTGCACGAGCGCCTGCTGCGCCTGCTGGGCGCGGCCAAGTGGCCGGCGCGCTACCTGCTGCAGCACCCCGGCGTGATCGACGAACTCGCCAGCCCCGACATGCTGGCCGCGCGCTTCTCGGCCCCGGAGTTCGAGGGCGAGCTGGAAGCCCGCCACCGCTCGCTCTCGCGCACCGGCGAGGCCGACGAGGAGGCGCTGATGAACCTGTTGCGCCGCGCCCACCATGCCGAAGTCTTCCGCATCCTGGCGCGCGACCTCGAAGGCCGGCTGACGGTGGAGCAAGTGGCCGACGACCTGAGTGCGCTGGCCGACACCGTGCTGGCCATCACCGCGCGCTGGTGCTGGCCGCATGTGCGCAACCGGCACGCCGAACTGCCACGCTTCGCCGTCATCGGCTACGGCAAGCTCGGCGGCAAGGAGCTGGGCTACGGCAGCGACCTGGACATCGTGTTCGTCTATGAAGACGAGGACGAGCGCGCGCCCGAGGTCTACGCGGCCTACGTGCGCAAGCTCATCAACTGGCTGACCATCAAGACGCGCGAAGGCGACCTGTTCGAGATCGACACCGCGCTGCGGCCCAACGGCAACTCGGGCCTGCTGACCATCACCTTCGACGCCTACGAGAAGTACCAGCTGGGCCGCGGCAGCAACACCGCCTGGACCTGGGAACACCAGGCCATGACCCGCGCCCGCTATGTGCTGGGCAGCGCGGAGCTGGGCGCGCGCTTCAACGCGGTGCGTCACGCCGTCATCGCCGCCCCGCGTGACCGTGCCGCCCTGCGCAAGGAGATCGTCGCCATGCGCGAGAAGGTGCGCGCCGCCCACCCGGTGCGCCCTGGCCGCTTCGACGTCAAGCACAGCGCGGGCGGCATGGTGGACGCCGAGTTCGCCGTGCAGTACCTGGTGCTGGCCCATTCGGGCGAGGTACCGGCGCTGCTGGACAACGTGGGCAACATCGCGCTGCTGCAACGCGCCGAGGCCGCCGGCCTGCTGCCGGCCGGCGTGGGCCGCGCAGCCGGCGATGCCTACCGCGAGCTGCGCCGCCTGCAGCATCGCGCGCGGCTGGACGAAGCGCCCACGCAGGTGCCGCCCGAGCTGGCGGCCCGCGAGCGCGCCGCCATGCTGGCGCTGTGGGAGGCGGTCTTTGGCTGAGGCGGGCATGCGCGGCCACGCACCCGTCGGCATGCCTTTGCGGTGGGCGACCTGGACGGCGGCCTGCGTCGCCGCCGTGCTGGCCGGATGCGCCAGTGCGCCGCGCGATGGCCCGCCCCGCAATCCACCCGCGGGCCTGGCGCAGACGCCCGATGCCGAGCCTCGCGTCGAGCCCATCCGCGCAGAGGGCGGGACCAGCCGGCCCTACACCGTCGCCGGCCGCAGCTACACGCCCCTCACCGACGACCGGCCGCTGGTCGAGCGCGGTCTGGCCTCCTGGTACGGCCAGGGTTTCCATGCGCGCTCCACCGCGAACGGCGAGCCCTACGACATGTATGCCATGACGGCCGCCCATCGCACCATGCCGTTGCCGAGTTACGCGCGGGTGCGCAACCCGGCCAACGGGCGCGAGGTGATCGTGCGGGTGAACGACCGCGGCCCCTTCCGCGACGACCGCATCATCGACCTGAGCTACACGGCGGCGCTGCGGCTGGACCTGCTGCGCGGCGTGGCGCCGGTGGAAGTGGAGCGGCTGACCAACGAGGCGATCCGCACCGGCGCCTGGCGCCGGCCGTCGGACACGCAGCTGGCCGCGGCGCCGACGGCCGTCGCGTCGTCACGAGCGGTGGCGTCGTCGGCGCAGGCCGAGGCCGTGCCAGTGCCAGTGCCGGCGGCCTGGGTGCAGCCGGTCGCGGCGGTCCCGTCGAACGCAGCGGCGTCGCCTTCGACATCCGCACCCGTGCCGGTCTGGCGGCTGGCCCAGGCGTCCACGGCCGTGACCAGCGATGCGGCACCTGCACCAGCGGGGCCCGAACTGCCAGCAGCCATTGCGCCTGCAGCGTCACTGCCCGCCGAGCCGCCGCCGCGTTTCCGCAACATGGAAGTCGCGCCCCTGGCGCCGATGACGCCAGCGCCTGTGCCGGCGCCCGCGGCTGCTGCGCCAGCCTCGCCTGCTGCACCGACCGCAACGCTGCCCGGCTCGGCGGCCGCCCCTGGCGTGTCGCCACCGTCCGCCGCAGGCGCGGCAGCGTCTGCCTCGTCAGCCATCGCTGCAGGCGTATGGATGCAACTCGGTGCCTTCCGCGAACGCGATGGGGCGCAGACGCTGCTGGCGCGCGTGGCCGCCTCCCAGCCCGAACTGGCGGGCCGCCTGCGTATCGTCGAAGAAGCGGGGGCGCACAAGGTGCAGGTCGGCCCCTATGCCACGCGCGACGCCGCCCAGGCGGCGGTCGGACCCCTGCGCGGTGCGCTGGGCCTGTCGCCCTTCGCGGTGGAACGCCGCTGAAGGCCTGCCCCGACGGCTTCCGCCCCGGGCCGATCCGGGCGCAGCGGCCGAGTGCGGCTCAGGTGCCCTGCGGGGCGGGTCCGGCCGGCGAGCCGATCCGGCTCGTCAGTTCCTTGCGGTAGCGATTCAGGTCCTGCACCGTCTTGAAGCTGCGGTTGAACAGCAGCCCCAGGTTGTGCAGGATGCGCTCGCCCACCTTGCCTTCCCACACGGCGTCGAAGCGGATCTGCTGGTCGAGCCAGTGTTCCAGCCAGTCCGGATCGGGCATGCGGCTTTGCACCGTGTCGCGCGGGAACAGCGCCTTGTTGACGTGCAGGTTGGTCGGATGGAGCGCCTGGGCGGTGCGGCGGGCGCTGGCCATCAGCACGCCCACCTTGGCGAAAGCCGCACGCGCCTCGTCGCCGCACTTCTCGAGTGCACGGCGCATGTAGCGCAGGTAGGCGCCGCCGTGGCGCGCCTCGTCCTGCGAGAGCGTGGTGTAGATGTGCTTGATGACCGGCTCGCTGTGCCACTCGGCCGCGCGGCGGTACCAGTGGTTCAGCCGGATCTCGCCGCAGAAGTGCAGCATCAGCGTCTCCAGCGGCGGCGCGGGGTCGAAGTCGAAGCGCACCTGATGGAGTTCTTCCTCGCTGGGCACGCAGTCGGGGCGGAAGCGCCGCAGGTACTCCATCAGCACCAGCGAATGCTTCTGCTCCTCGAAGAACCAGATGGACATGAAGGCGCTGAAGTCGCTGTCGTGCCGGTTGTCCCGGAGGAACATCTCGGTCGCCGGCAGCGCCGCCCATTCGGTGATGGCATTCATCTTGATGGTCTGCGCCTGTTCGTCCGAAAGGCGCGCGCCGTCGAAATCTTGCCAGGGGATGTCGGTCGCCATGTCCCAGCGAACCGATTCGAGCTGCTTGAAGAGATCGGGGTAAAGCATGTCCGAAGGTCTGTGGGTGAACCTTGCATTGTCCCGGTCGCCCGGGCGCATCGGTGCCGTTGTCCGAGCCGCCGCGGGGTCTTCCGCCGTGCCGCGAAGACGGGCTTACGGAAATTTACAGACTCCCACGGGAACCATGGAAGTCGGCCTACGCTCGGAGAAAGGGTGAGCGCGGACCATTCCGCTCAACGGTTTTCGATGCTGCGAGATCTTCCGGATTCAGAGCCGGTCGAAGCATCCCGAGGCGACTCTTCTCCTCCTCCCTCCCTCCCTCCTTCGTGTCGGGATATCTCGCAGCATCTTTTTAACAATTGGCACCGGTGCCCGGCAGCGTCGCAGTGCCCTCCCCGAGGCGCGATTTCCATCGCGCCTTTTTCTTTGGCGCAGGGGCGCCGCTGCGACGGGTGAGGCGGCGCTCAGCGGGGGGCCGTGTCCTTGATGCTCGGCCGCTGGTGGAGCTTGTCGCACAGGCGGGCCAGCGAAGGATGCTCCGCCCGCCAGTCCAGGTCGGGAAAGCGGAAGCCGATCCAGTCTAGGGCGCAAACGACCGCGATGTCCGAAAGGCTCAGATGGATGCCGCTGCAGAAGGGCTTGTCGCCCAGGCCCTTGGCCATGGCGGCGATGCCGGCCTCGACCTTGCCGCGCTGGCGGTCCATCCAGGCCTGGCTACGCTCGCTGTCGGCGCGCTTGGGCCAGACGGCTTCCATGCGCCAGAGCACCCCGGCGTCCATCACGCCGTCGGCCAGGGCTTCCCAGGTCTTCACCTCGGCGCGCTCCCGGCCCGAGGCGGGGATGAGCTTGCCCACCGGCGACAGGGTGTCGAGGTACTCGACGATCACGCGCGAGTCGAACATGGCGTCGCCGCCGTCCATCACCAGGCAGGGCACCTTGCCCAGGGGGTTGGAGGTGGCGATGGTGGTGTCGTCGGCCCACACGTCTTCCTGCACGAACTCGTAGTCCAGGCGCTTCTCGGCCATGACGACGCGCACCTTACGCACGTAGGGGCTGGACGTCGATCCGATGAGTTTCATGCAGGCAGGATCCTCGAAAGTGGGCCAGGGGAGGCGGGGCGCGGCGGATTCTAGAGGGAGCGCCGCCGGGCCGCCCCAGGCGCCTGCCGCCAAGGCGCCACCTACAATCCCGGGATGAGTTTCGCGCCCGTTTCCGCCCTTTCGCCCCTCGATGGCCGCTATGCCGGCAAGCTCGCGCCGCTTCGCCCGCTGATGAGCGAGCAGGGCTACATGCACCGCCGCGTCCAGGTCGAAGTGGCCTGGTTCATCGCCCTGTCCGATGCCGGTTTCGCCGAGTTCAAGCCGCTGACGCCGGGCGCCCGCAAGTACCTGATGGGCCTGGTCTCGCACTTCTCCGAGGCCGACGCGCTGGCCATCAAGGAGATCGAGAAGACCACCAACCACGACGTCAAGGCCGTGGAGTACTGGATCAAGTCCAAGTTCGAGGCCCGGCCCGAGCTGGAGTCCGCCGCCGAGTTCGTGCACTTCGCCTGCACCAGCGAGGACATCAACAACACCAGCCATGCGCTGCAGATCCAGGCCGCGCGCGACCAGGTGGTGCTGCCGGCGCTGGACGGCATCCTCGCCACGCTGCGCAAGATGGCTGGGGACTTCGCCGCCGTGCCCATGCTCAGCCGCACCCACGGCCAGACCGCCAGCCCGACGACCGTGGGCAAGGAGATCGCCAACGTCGCGGTGCGCCTGGCCAAGGCGCGCGAGCAGATCGCCGCGGTCAAGCTCATGGGCAAGATGAACGGCGCCGTGGGCAACTACAACGCCCACCTGGCCGCCTGGCCCGACTTCGACTGGGAGGCCTTCAGCCGCAAGGTGGTCGAGACGCCGGCGCCGCAGGGCCTGGGTCTGGTCTTCCAGCCCTTCAGCATCCAGATCGAGCCGCACGACTACATGGCCGAGCTGTTCGACGCGCTGGCGCGGGCCAACACCATCCTGGTCGACTTCTCGCGCGATGTGTGGGGCTACATCAGCCTGGGCTACTTCAAGCAGCGGCTCAAGGCGGGCGAGATCGGCTCGTCGACCATGCCGCACAAGGTCAATCCGATCGACTTCGAGAACGCCGAAGGCAACCTGGGCCTGGCCAATGCGCTGCTGCGCCACCTGTCGGAAAAGCTGCCCATCAGCCGCTGGCAGCGCGACCTGACCGATTCGACCGTGCTGCGCAACGTTGGCGTGGCCTTCGGCTATGCCGTGCTGGCGTATGCCAGCCTGGCCACCGGCCTGGGCAAGCTGGAGCTCAACGAAGCGGCCCTGGCCGAGGATCTGGACAGCAGCTGGGAAGTGCTGGCCGAGCCGATCCAGACCGTGATGCGCCGCTACGGCGTGGCGGGCGCCTACGAGAAGCTCAAGGAAGTGACCCGCGGCCAGGCGGTGACGGCCGAGGCGCTGCACGGGCTGATCCGCTCGCTCGAGATCCCCGAGGCCGAGAAGGAGCGACTGCTGGCGATGACGCCCGGCAGCTACACCGGCAAGGCGGCCGAGCTGGCCCGACGCGTGGGCGGCGGCCAAGCCTGATGGCGCTCAAGTCCACCATCTTCAAGGCCAACCTGGCCGTGGCCGACATCGACCACGGCTACTACGCCGACCATGCGCTGACCCTGGCCCGCCATCCGAGCGAGACCGACGAACGCATGATGATCCGCCTAGCGGCGCTGGCCCTTCAGGCGCACCAGCTGCAGGCCATGTGCGGCGGCGACGGCCAGCTGGCCTTCGGCGCCGGCCTGTCCGACCCGGACGAGCCCGACGTCTGGCTGCGCGACTTCACCGGTCGCACGCGGCTGTGGATCGAGGTGGGCCAGCCCGAGGACAAGCCGGTGACCAAGGCCTGCGGCAAGGCGGACCAGGTGGTGGTTTACGCCTTCGCCAGCTCCGCCGAGGTCTGGTGGCGCGGCATCGAGACCAAGCTGACCCGGCCGCAGAACCTGCAGGTCTGGCGCATTCCGACGGCTGCGTCGCAGCAGTTGGCAGCCTTGGCCCAGCGCAGCATGCAGTTGCAGGCCACGGTCCAGGAGGGCGTGCTGATGCTTGGCGACGGCGAGCGCTCCGTCGACATCGAACCCCAGCGCTTGAAATGAACACCCCCCATGCCGCTTCGCGGCTCCCCCCTCTCTGTCGCCTTCGGCTCGGAGGGGGGCGCACCCAGAGGCCTGGCGGAGCCAGTTCCTCGGGTGCCCTGGCGTGGCGTGCCGAGAGCCCTCGGCGACTGCCTACGTAGAGCTGTTGGGGGGCAGTAGGGCGCTCAAAGCCCCGGCATCGGCGCGCCGCAGTTCCAGCACTGCTCGAAGCCGCCTTCCACGAACTCCCCGCAGCGGCAGTGCCACTGGCGCTGCGGGGGTCGCTGCAGCGCGCCCAGCAGGCGCAGGGCGCGGCTGTGGTCGTCGTCGTGCTCGACCCACAGCTCCGGCAGGCACTGGTCCGGCGGCAACTGGCCGGCGGCGGCGCCCAGGTACTCGCGCTGCACGCTCACCGACAGCCCCTGTGCCCGCAGGGCATCGGCCCACAGGGTGGCCAATGCCAGATTGGGGGCCTGGGCCAGGCGGCGCATGGGCGTACGGGGATTCGCTCAGGGTGTCGGATCGCCGACCGCCGGCGCGGCGGGGTCCGAGGGCGGCGGCTCGTCTGCGGCAGGCGCATCCGCCTCACGCGCACGTTCGGCATAGCGGTTGAAGCGCCACGCCGTGTCCTGCATGGTGATGCGGCGCCAGGTCTGCCGCTTCTCGGCCGGGCTCATCGCAGGCCAGTGCTGCACCTCGTCGAAGCTGCGGCCGCAGCCCTTGCATTCGTCGTCGCCCTGGCTGGTCGAGCAGATGGCGATGCACGGCGTGTCGGGGGTGGTCTCATACCAGGCCGCCCACGCCGCCCAGGCCTTCGGCGGAAAGCCGAACTCGTCGGCCTCGTCCTCGCGGTGGAAGACCATCAGCGCATAGACCTCGGCCAGCGCGCGCACCTCGGGTGCCAGGCTGATGCCGTCGGGCGATGGCTTCAGTCGCCGCCAGTGGTTGATGGCGGCCTCGATGTCGGTGATGTGGATGCCGGCCATGCAGGAGGAAACGTGGCGACCGCGACGGCCGGAATGCCGTCTTGATCGAAATGAGGGCCGGCGATCTTATCGCCATGGTTCCCGCCTTGCGCCTCGCGAGGGCGCTGTGTTCCAATCGCGCCGTTCGAAGGGGAGTAGCTCCCGGCCCGGCCCCACGCCGGCGCTGTCGGTCCTGTCGTCAGTACGAAGCGCAAGCTTCCGGCAGTTCCGGGTCCGGTATCCGCAAAGGAGCCGTTCCGAGCAAGACCTTTGATGAGCCCGCTTCGGGCTGATCAAGGCCGTCCTTCGGTTCCATGGTGCACCCCTCGGTGCACCTTCCTCGATCAGCCCGCAGCGGGCTGCCCTCCCCGGCAGGCGCCAGCCGCCTGCTCATCGGTCACAGGTATTGAGGAATCTATGGACTTTCTGACTTCTCCCGAGTTCTGGGTCGCACTCGGGCAGATCATCATCATCGACATCCTGCTGGGTGGCGACAACGCGGTCGTGATCGCGCTGGCCTGCCGCAAGCTGCCGCCCGCGCAGCGCACCAAGGGCATCATCTGGGGCACCGCCGGTGCCATCATCCTGCGGGTGGTGCTCATCGCCTTCGCGATGACGCTGCTGAATCTGCCCTTCCTGAAGCTGGTCGGCGCATTGCTGCTGGTGTGGATCGGCATCAAGCTGCTGGCGCCCGATGAAGAGGGCCACGGCGAGGTCGCGAGCAGCGACCGCCTGTTCGCCGCCATCAAGACCATCATCGTGGCCGACCTGGTGATGAGCGTGGACAACGTCATCGCCATCGCCGGCGCCGCCCAGAACGCCGGCGACCACTCGCTGCTGCTGGTGGTGCTGGGCCTCGTGATCTCGATCCCGATCATCGTTTGGGGCAGCCAGCTGGTCATCAAGCTGATGGAGCGCTATCCGCTGATCATCACCCTCGGCGGCATGCTGCTGGGCTGGATCGCCGGCGGCATGCTGGTCACCGATCCGGTGCTGGCCAACCCCGACCGCTGGCAGTGGATGCTGAAGCTGCCGCAGACCGACGTGATCAGGTATGGTGCCCAGATCGCTGGCGCGCTGCTGGTGCTGGCCATCGGCAAGGCCGTGCTGGCCCGCCGCAGCAAGCAGGTGGCCGTGCATTGATCGCGCCCGAGGCCGGCTGAACCTTTTCGGTGGGCCGGCCTCCTTCTGTCATCCCCACTTTCCCGGCCCAAGGAGCCCCTCGATGGACAAGATCATCCTGTACGTGGACGACGCGGCCTATGCCGTGGAACACCTGGACCAGCTGGCACCGGCCGCGCCGGACCGGCACTGGATCGTGGTGGCCTGCGCGCCGCGCATGACCCACCGCATCAGCAAGTGGGTGAGCCACAGCGCGCGCGAGAACTGGCGCGCCAAGTGGTTCGCCCGCGTGCAGGAAGCGCTGGGGCCCCTGCTGGCCCGCGAGGGCGCGCAGACCACCGCCGTGCTGGCCAAGGGGCCGCTGGTCGAACTGACGCAGCGTCTGCATCTGGAGCACGGCGCGGCCCGCGTGGTGGATGCGCGCCGTCCCCGCATCGGCTCGGCCATGGAGCCCCTGGTGCCGGCGGCGGCGGATTCGGCGCCTCGCCGTCCGCTCGTTCCGGGCGCACGTGCGCTGCCGGGTGGCCTGGCGGGGCTGGCCGCCTTCCTGCTGCTGGCGTCCGGCCTGGCTGACTGAGCGGCGTGCCGGCCGGGCCGGCATGCTGCCCGCCGTCAGGTCCACCGGCTATGCTGGCGCCATGCGATTGATCCTCAAATGGGTGCTCAGCGCCTTGGCGCTGCTGATGGTCACCTACCTCTATGGCGGGGTGCAGATCTCGGGATTCGGCAGCGCGATGATCGCCGCGGCCGTGCTCGCGCTGCTCAACGTCTTCGTGCGGCCCGTGCTGGTGATCCTGACCCTGCCGGTCACGCTGGTCACGCTCGGGCTGTTCCTCTTCGTCGTGAACGCGCTGATCTTCTGGATGGCCTCGGGACTGCTCCCCGGTTTCCATGTCGACGGCTTCTGGGCGGCGCTGTTCGGCTCGCTGCTGTACTCGATCTTCGGCGTGATCATCGAGGCCGCCATCGGCGCCAGCCGGCGCTGAATAGTGAAACACCCCCCATGCCGCTTTGCGGCTCCCCCCCTCACTGGCGCCTTCGGCTTGGAGGGGGGCGCACCCAGAGGCCCGGCAAAGCCGGTTCCTCGGGTGCCCTGGCATGGCCTGCTCCGCGGCCACTCGATCCTTGTTGCTGCGGCGCTGACGCGGCCAGCCTACATCGGCTTCTCTTCCATCTGCTCGCGCGCGAGGCGTTCGATCTCGCGCGCACGCACGTCCACGATCGAGGCCTCGATGTGGTCGACGCGGCCGCCCTTGGCGGTGGTCTCGCGCACGTAGTCCTGGGCCGCGCGGAAGCGGTCGCGTGCCGCCACGTAGTCCAGCTGGGCGACCTGCGCCTCGGCTTCGGCGCGGATGGCGCGCAGGGTGTCGCCTTCCACGTCGTACAGCCCGCCGAGCAGCCGCCACACGGTCGCGTCGCGCGGATGCGTGGCCACCCAGTCGCGCAGCACCGGCGCGGCCTCCGCGGCATGGGTCCGGGTCAGCAGGGCGGCCTGGCCGGCCATCAGCATCTCGCCACGGGTCCTGGCGCGCACGTCGAGCAGCGCGACCGCCGCGGGCGCATTGCCGGCGCCCATCTCGATCTCGGCCGCCAGCAGCCGCGCCAGCCGGGCCGGCTCGCCGGCCGTGCCGACCTGCGTGCGCAGCTTCTGCGCCAGGCTGCGCGCAGCGGGCAGATCGCGCAGCTCCCTGGCGGCCATGGCGCCCGCATAGAGGGTGCCGGCGGTGGCCGCACTGGCAGGTGCCGTGCTGCCCTGCGCGGCCTGCACCCACTGGCGCAGCAGGTCCACGCCCGGGCGGCCCAGCACGCGGGCACGGGCCGCGATCATGGCGTGCTCGGGTGTCAGGGCCACGGTCGGCGGGGGCGCCCCTTCGCGGAACTGCACGCGCGCCTGCATCTCGGTGATGCGCTCGCTGGTCAGCGGGTGGCTGCGCAGGTAGGGATAGCTGCCGTTGTCGTTCAGCCGCGAGGCGTACTGCAGCTTCTCGAACATGACGGCGGCGCCCTGCGGCGCGAAGCCGGCCTGGCTCATCACGCCGAAGCCGATGCGGTCGGCCTCGCGCTCCATGTCGCGGGAGAAGTCCAGCTGCTTCTGCATGGCCATGGCCTGGCCGCCCACCATCATGGCCGAGCCCAGGTCGCCACCGCTGCGGCCGCTCTTGCTCATCGCCAGGCCGCCCAGCAGCATGGCCGCCAGCATCAGCGGCATCTGCCGGCTCTGCTGCGTGAGCATGCGCGAGATGTGTCGCTGCGTGACGTGGGTGAGCTCGTGGGCCAGCACCGAGGCGAGCTCGTCGCGGCTGCCCACCACGGCGATGAGCCCCGTGTTCACGCCGAGGTAGCCGCCGGGCAACGCGAAAGCATTGATGCTGCGGTCGCGGCCGATCAGCAGCACCCAGGCGAAGCGTTCGTCCAGCTCGGGCGTGAGCTCGCCGCGCTGGCGGGCCGCGGCCAGCAGCGGCTGCCAGATGCCCTGGACGTAGTCGGCGAGCACCGGGTCGTCGATGAAATCCGGGTCACGGTAGAGCTCGCGGGCGATGCGGTCGCCCAGTTCGCGCTCGGTGCCGGTGCTCATTTCGGCGCCATCGCCCAGGCCGGGCAGCGGGCGGGCCGGCGTCAGGGTCTGGGCATGGAGGGGCACAGCAGTGAGTTGGGCGCCCGCCAGGGCCACGGCCAGCGCGACGCGCGCAGCCCGCCGCGGTCGTCGCGGCCCAGGCAGCGAAGAGATACCGCGCGCAGCGGCGGACGGCGGGGCAGGCATGTCGCGGAGGGTGGCAGAAGACGGCATCGGACGCGGCATCGGTGGCTTTTTCCGGCCCGTATGATGCGCCTCCCGCCGGATCGTTCAGCCCCATGTCCTCACCCCTCACCCATTTCGACGCCCAGGGCCAGGCCCACATGGTGGACGTGGCGGCCAAGCCGGCCACGCACCGCACCGCGATCGCGGAAGGGCGCATCCGCATGCAGGCGGCCACGCTGGCGCTGGTCGAGTCGGGCACGGCCAAGAAGGGCGACGTGCTGGGCGTGGCGCGCATCGCCGGCATCCAGGCGGCCAAGAAGACCAGCGACCTGATCCCGCTGTGCCATCCGCTGGCCATCACCCGCGTGGCGGTCGAGTTCGAGACCGAGCCGGGCGACGTGCCCGCCGTGCGCTGCCGCGCGACGGTCGAGACGGTGGGCCCGACGGGCGTCGAGATGGAAGCACTCACCGCCGTGCAGGTGGCGCTGCTGACCATCTACGACATGTGCAAGGCGGCCGACCGCGGCATGGTGATCGACGGTGTGCAGGTGCTGGAGAAGCACGGCGGGAAGTCGGGCTCGTACATCGCGCGCTGACATCCCCATGCCGCTTCGCGGTCGCCTTCGGCTTGGAGGGGGCGCACCCAGAGGCCTGGCAAAGCCAGTTCCTCGGGTGCCCGGGCATGGCCTGCTCCGACGCCTGTTGATCGTCAGCGCGCGGCCGTAGCAAGCGCAAGGCGTGGCTTCGCATTCGGAGTCCGAAGGGCCAGGCCGCTGGGAGGATGAGCGCCTTCAGCTTCCGTCGCGTTCCTCCTCGTCTGGCCGCTTGCGCCGCAGCGCCTCGATCACCTGCCGCGCCCCTAGCCCCAGCGGCCGCTCCTTGGACCAGACCACATCCACCCACAGGTCCAGCCGGTTGCTGAGGTTCTCGAAGGGGATCTCCACCAGCGCACCCGCCGCCACATGCGGCTGCACGGAGGGCCGGGGCAACCAGCCCCAGCCCAGGCCGGCCGTCAGCAGGCTCAGCGCCGCCAGCGCGTTGTCGGTGCGCCAGGTGTGACGGGCGAACACGGTGCGCGGATCGCGCTGCGCCGGGTCGCGGCCGGCCACCACGATCTGGCGGGTGTCGATCAGGTGTTGCTCGCGCAGGCGGCCGCCGGCGGCGACCAGCACCGGATGGTCGGGTGCCATCACGGCGACCAGCGTCTCGGTCGCCACCTCCTGGAAGCCCTCGCGGCCATCGAGGCTGGGCCGCTCGAAGACCAGTGCGAGCTGCGCCCGGCCGCTGTGCAGCAGGGCCAGCGCGTCGGCCTGCGGGGCCGCGAGCACCTCCACCTCCAGGGATGGATGCGTCTGCGCCAGTGCGGCCAGCGGCTGGCTCCAGGGGCCGCTCAGCAGTTCCGGCGCGATGGCGAGCGTCAGCCGCTCCTCCAGCCCTTGCGTCAGGGCCAGCGCCTGCACCTCCAGCGCCTTGAGCTGGGCGGCGAGCAGCCGGGCCTGCGGTTCCAGCGAGCGGGCGGCGGCGGTGGGGCGCGGTTCGCGGCCGCTGCGGTCGAAGAGCGGCAGGTCCAGCTCGGCCTCGAGCTGGGCGATGCCCATGCTCACCGCCGAGGGCACGCGCCGCAAGGCGCGGGCGGCCGCCGAGAAGGAACCGTGGTCGAGCACCGCGAGGAAGAGGGCGACGTCGTCGCTGTTGAGCATGCCGATCTTTCAGTAAATCTGAAAGAAGCTGACTTTATGTGTCAGTGCGGGAGAAATAAAGTGACACCGTCATCCAACGTGTTTCGAGCAGACAGAAAGAAGAAAGCCATGCAGGGCATCAAGCGCCGCGTCGTCTACATCAGCCTCTACGAAGGCATCGCCATCGTGGTGGCCAGCCTGGGGCTGGCCTGGATGTCGGGGCAGGGCGTGGGCCATTCCGGCGTGGTGGCGGTGATGGCCTCGGCCATTGCCATCGCCTGGAACCTGCTGTTCAACACCCTGTTCGAGCGCTGGGAGGCGCGCCAGGCCAAGCGCGGCCGCAGCTTGGGCCGCCGGGTGGCGCATGCCATCGGCTTCGAGGGCGGGCTGGTGATGCTGCTGGTGCCCACCATCGCCTGGTGGCTGGAGATCAGCCTGTGGGACGCGTTGGTGATGGACCTGGCGCTGGTGGTGTTCTTCCTGGTCTATACCTTCGTCTTCAACTGGGTGTTCGACGCGGTGTTCGGGCTGCCCGCCTCGGCGGCCGCACGGCCGGCCAGCGCCACCTGAGGGCTGCCGCGCCGCGCTGACGGAGGCCGGGGTGCGCGCCGGTCTTTCGGGGTTATCCCGGGTCGAGCCCTATAAAATCCGCGCTCCCCGCGCAAGGAGCGTTGCAACGGCGGGCCCCGGCACACCACCTGCGGTGGCGCCCGAGCGGCCCGGACCGTGAGGCTTGGCGGGACCGGACGCCGGCCGCCAGGCGCCGGCTGCAACGACGCTCACCTGATTCCCGCCCCCAGGTGTGCCGTCCATGAGTTCCTCCGCCCCTTCCGTTCCCCCGATGCTGCTGTCCGGCCTGGAGCCGGTCGTCATCGACGCGGGCACGCTGTTCGTCAACATCGGCGAGCGCACCAACGTCACGGGCTCCAAGGCCTTCGCCCGCATGATCCTGAACGGCCAGTTCGAGGAAGCACTGGCCGTGGCCCGCCAGCAGGTGGAGAACGGCGCCCAGGTGATCGACATCAACATGGACGAGGCCATGCTCGACAGCAAGGCGGCCATGGTGCGCTTCCTGAACCTGATCGCCAGCGAGCCCGACATCGCGCGCGTGCCGATCATGGTGGACAGTTCCAAGTGGGAGGTGATCGAGGCCGGCCTGCGCTGCATCCAGGGCAAGGGCATCGTCAACTCCATCTCCATGAAGGAGGGCGTGGACAAGTTCAAGCACGAGGCGCGGCTGATCCGCCGCTACGGCGCCGCCGCCGTGGTGATGGCCTTCGACGAGCAGGGCCAGGCCGACACCTATGCCCGCAAGATCGAGATCTGCGAGCGGGCCTACCGCGTGCTGGTCGACGAGGTGGGCTTTCCGCCCGAGGACATCATCTTCGACCCCAACATCTTCGCGGTGGCCACGGGCATCGAGGAGCACAACAACTACGCCGTCGATTTCATCGAGGCCACGCGCTGGATCAAGGCCAACCTGCCGGGCGCCAAGGTGTCGGGCGGCGTGTCGAACGTGAGCTTCAGCTTCCGCGGCAACGACCCGGTGCGCGAGGCGATCCACACGGTCTTCCTGTACCACGCCATCCAGGCGGGCATGGACATGGGCATCGTCAACGCCGGCATGGTGGGCGTGTACGACGACCTCGAGCCGCAGCTGCGGGAGCGCGTGGAAGACGTGGTGCTCAACCGGCGCCCCGACGCCGGCGAGCGCCTGGTCGAGATCGCCGAGACCGCCCGCAGCGGCGCCAAGGACGAGAGCAAGAAGCTCGAATGGCGCGGCACGCCCGAACAGCCGAAGTCCGTGGACGAGCGCCTGGCCCACGCGCTGGTGCACGGCATCACCGACTTCATCGTCGAGGACACCGAAGAAGCCTACCAGGCCATCGTGGCCCAGCCGGGCGGCCGGCCGCTGCACGTCATCGAAGGCCCACTGATGGATGGCATGAACATCGTGGGCGACCTGTTCGGCGCCGGCAAGATGTTCCTGCCGCAGGTGGTCAAGAGCGCCCGCGTGATGAAGCAGGCCGTGGCCCACCTCATTCCCTACATCGAAGAAGAGAAGAAGCGCGACGAGGCCGCGGGCCGCGACGTGCGCAGCAAGGGCAAGATCGTCATCGCCACCGTCAAGGGCGACGTGCACGACATCGGCAAGAACATCGTCACCGTCGTGCTCCAGTGCAACAACTTCGAGGTGGTGAACATGGGCGTGATGGTCCCGTGCCACGAGATCCTGGCCCGCGCCAAGGTCGAGGGCGCGGACATCGTCGGCCTGTCGGGCCTGATCACGCCCAGCCTCGAAGAGATGCAGTACGTGGCCGGCGAGATGCAGAAGGACGAGCACTTCCGCGTCAAGAAGATCCCGCTGCTGATCGGCGGCGCCACCACCAGCCGGGTGCACACGGCCGTGAAGATCGCCCCGCACTACGAAGGCCCCGTGGTCTACGTGCCCGATGCCTCGCGCAGCGTGAGCGTGGCGCAGAGCCTGCTGTCGGAGCAGGCGGCGAACTACATCGCCGAGCTCAACGCCGACTACGACAAGGTGCGCCAGCAGCATGCCAACAAGAAGCAGGTGCCGCTGTGGCCGCTGCCCAAGGCGCGCGCCAACAAGACGCCCATCGACTGGACGGGCTACCAGCCGCCCAAGCCCAAGTTCATCGGCCGGCGCATGTTCCGCAACTACGACCTGGCGGACCTGGCCAAGTACATCGACTGGGGCCCCTTCTTCCAGACCTGGGACCTGGCCGGGCCCTTCCCGCAGATCCTGAAGGACGAGATCGTCGGCACCGAGGCCCAGCGCGTGTTCAGCGACGGCAAGCGCATGCTGCAGCGGCTGATCGAAGGCCGCTGGCTCACGGCCAATGCGGTGGTGGGGTTCTGGCCGGCCAACACCGAGCGCGACGACGACATCGTGCTGTATGCCGACGAGTTGCGCCAGACGCCGCTGCTCACCTGGTACGGCCTGCGCCAGCAGACCGAGAAGCAGGCGGTGGACGGCGTGATGCGCCCCAGCCGCTGCCTGGCCGACTTCGTGGCGCCGCGCGATTCGGGCGTGGCCGACTACGTGGGCGCCTTCGCCGTCACGGCGGGCATCGGCGCCGAGAAGCGCGAGAAGTACTTCCTCGACGACCTGGACGACTACTCGGCCATCATGTTCAAGGCCCTGGCCGACCGCCTGGCCGAAGCCTTTGCCGAGGCGCTGCACCACCGCGTGCGCCTGGACCTCTGGGGCTATGCCGCCGACGAGCAGCTGAGCAATGACGAGATGATCAAGGAGCAGTACCGCGGCATCCGCCCGGCGCCGGGCTATCCGGCCTGCCCGGATCACAGCGTCAAGGGACCGATGTTCGAGCTGCTGCAGTGCGCCGAGATCGGCATGGGCCTGACTGAATCGCTGGCGATGACGCCGGCGGCCAGCGTGTCCGGCTTCTACCTGAGCCATCCCGAGAGCACCTACTTCAACGTCGGCAAGATCGGGCACGACCAGCTGCAGGACCAGGCAGCACGTCGCCGGCTCGCGGAATCCGAGCTAGAGCGGCTCTTGGCGCCGAACCTCTGAAGCGGAGGCTGCCATTCTTCTCCTGCTGCAGAAGCTGAGCTTCACGGCCGTGCACCTGCTCGGCCTGGCCGTGGTGCTGCTGGCGCTCTGGGGTGCGGGCGATGCCGTCATGCGCCGGCTGTGGGCTGGCGCGCCCGGCACGCCGGGGCGCGACGACCCCTGGCTGCGCATGGCGCTGTCCGCCGCCACCGGCCTCGGCCTGGCGATCGTGGCGCTGCAGGCGCTGGGCGTCGCGGGCGCGCTGCGGCCGCCGGGCACTCTGGCGCTGCTGGCCATCGGGCTCGTGCTGGCCCTCTGGCGCCTGCCTGCCCAGTGGCGGCTGCTGCTGACCCTGCCGCCGGGCCCGCCGCTGGGCCGCGCCGAGCGCGTGGCGACCGTGGTTGCCATCGGGGCCTTCGTCATCAGCCTGTTCGAGCCGATGGCACCGCCGCATGCCTTCGACGAGATGATGTACCACCTGCCCTATGCGCGGCAGGTGGCGGAGAGCGGCGCGCTGGGCATTCACGACTGGCTGCGCTACCCCTGGTTCCCCTACAACTACGACCTGCTCTATGCGGCCGCGCTGCCGCTGGCGGGCGACGTGTTCCCGCACCTGCTGCATGCACTGGGCGGCTGGCTGGCGGCTGCGCTGGTGTGGCGCCTGGCCGTGACGCACACCGACCGCATCTGCGCCGCGATTGCGGCGGCGGTGTGGCTGATGATGGGCGAGTTCTTCAACGCCCTCATCGACATGGGCGTGGCGCTGTTCGTGGTGGCGGCCTTCACCGTGCTCTGGTTGTGGTGGAGCACGCCGGTCACGCCGGCGCAGCCGCGGCGGCCGGCGCGCTGGCTGGGCCTGGCCGCCTTCTACCTGGGCGTTGCGGCGGGCAGCAAGTACCAGGCGCTCACCTTCCTGCCGCTGGTGGCCGTGTGCGTGGCCTGGCGCGAGCGCCGGCCAGGGCCCTGGCTCCTGGCCCTGGGCTGCTTCCTGCTGCCGTGCCTCTACTGGTTCGGCCGCAACTGGCTGCAGACGGGCGATCCGTTCAATCCCATCGGCGCCAAGGTGTTCGGCTTCACCAACTGGAGCCTGGACGACTACCAGCGCCAGGTCGACGACGTGCGTGCCCACGCAGCCCTGCCCAACGTCATGCTGTGGCCGGCGCTGCTGGTGCCCTTCGCGGCGGTCTGGAAGACGCGGCCCGCGGTGCGCGCCGCGGCGCTGTTCGGCGCCTGGTCGGTGCTGGTGTGGCTGGCCACCTCGCGCTATCCGCGCTACATGGCGGCCTCGTTCCCGATCCTGGCCTGGCTGGGCGCGATCGGCTGGTGCCAGCTGTGGCGCTGGGCCGCTGCCGCGCTGCAGCGGCACGTCGGCGACCGGGCGCGCGCCCGGTCGGTGGCCGGGCTCGGCGTCGCCCTTCTGTCCGTGCTCGTCGTCGCCGGCGGGGTGCGGCTGTGGAACCACGTCCGCCAGATCGCGCCCACGCCCGAGACGCGCGAGGCCTTCCTGGCCCGCAACGTGCCGGGTTACGTGGTGCTGAGCTGGCTGCGCGCGCATCCGCAGCCCGGCCGCCTCTATCAGGTGGGTCTGAGCGACGCGATCTACTTCGCGCCCAACCCGGTCTGGGGCGATGTGTTCGGTCCCTACCGCTACGTCGACTTCCTGCTGCTGCCCGCCCCCGAGATGGCGCGCAAGTTGGTGCAGCACGGCTTCGGTACCATCGTCGTCCAGACGGCGCTCGGGCCCTATGTCGATGGCAAGCCCGGCTTCGAGCACCACTTCAAGCTGCTGGTCGAGCGCGATGGCGTGAAGGCGTACCGGATCGTCCCGGACCCGTCCTGATGCCTCGGCCGCTCTTCCGCTGCCTCGTCACCACCACCGATCTGCCCGCATGCGCATTGCCGCCGTCATTCCCTGCTACAACGAAGCCCTGGCCATCGCCCAGGTGATCGAAGGCTTCCGCACCCATCTGCCGCAGGCCCAGGTGCATGTGTTCGACAACGCGTCCAGCGACGACACCGCCGCCGTGGCCCGGGCCCATGGGGCGCGGGTGACCACCGTGCGCCTGCGCGGCAAGGGCAACGTGGTGCGGCGCATGTTCGCCGACGTCGAGGCCGACATCTACATCATGGTCGACGGCGACGCCACCTACGACCTGGCCCGGCTGCCCGAGATGATCGACATGCTGGTGCAGGGCAACCTCGACATGGTGGTGGGCGCCCGGCAGGACGATCAACAAGACGCGCAGACCTACCGCCGCGGCCATCGCCTCGGCAACCGCATGCTGACGGGGGCCGTGGTCAAGCTCTTCGGCGGAGAGTTCAGCGACATGCTGTCGGGCCTGCGCGTCTTCTCGCGCCGGTATGTGAAGTCCTTCCCGGCGCTGTCGCAGGGCTTCGAGACCGAGACCGAGCTCACGGTGCATGCGCTGGAACTGCGCATGCCCTGGGACGAGCTGCCGGTGCGCTATCTCGCGCGTCCCGAAGGCTCGGAAAGCAAGCTGTCGACCTACCGCGACGGCTGGCGCATCCTGGTCACCATCACCAAGCTGTTCGTGAGCGAGCGGCCGCTGCTGTTCTTCATGATCGTGACGGCGGTATTGGCGCTGGCCTCGCTGGGCCTGGCCTTCCCGCTGCTGCTGACCTACCTGCACACCGGGCTGGTGCCGCGCCTGCCCACCGCGGTGCTGGCCACCGGCCTGATGCTCGCCGCCATGCTGTCGGCCAGCTGCGGCGCCGTGCTGCGCACCGTCACGCTGGGTCGCCGCGAGGTCAAGCGCATCGCCTACCTCGCCATTCCCGGCGCGGCGCGGCTGGCAACGCCGGCGAGCGTGCAGTGAACGTCCGCCCGGCTGGTCCGGCGAAAGTGCTGCGGTGATCTCCGGCCCGCTGCTGCGCCGCCTGCTGAGCTTCGGCATCGCGGGCGTCATCGGCTTCGCCGTCGATGCCGGCCTGCTGTACCTGCTGGCGCCGCATGTGGGCTGGTATGCGGGGCGGGTGCTGTCCTTCTGGGGCGCGGCCACGGCCACCTGGCTGATCAACCGGCGCTTCACCTTTGCCGATGGCGCGCGGCGCCTGCCGCTGTGGCACGAATACCTGCGCTACCTCGCCGCCATGCTGGGCGGCGCCCTCGTCAACTACGCGGCCTACGTGGCCGTGCTGCATGCGCTGCAGGGCCCGGCGGCACCGCTGCTCGGCGTGGCCGCCGGCAGCATCGCCGGCATGGGCGTCAACTACCTGTCGGCGCGCTACCTGGTCTTCAGACGCTGAGCCGGGCGGCGCGCCGACTCAATGCGCGCCGGACACGACCACGGGCACTTCCGTGGCGGGCGGCGTGTTGCGGCTGCGGCCGCAGCGCACGATGCCGTCGATCATCACCATGCCCACGCCCGGCAGGTCGCCCAGCTGCACGCTTTCGAGCAGCGTGCGGCCGGCCGTGTGCTGGGCGCGGTCCAGGAAGACGAAGTCGGCCGCATAGCCCTTGTCGATCAGGCCGCAGTTGAGCTTGCGCATGCGGGCCGTGTTGCCGGTGGCGAAGCAGAACACCAGCTCGGCCGGGATGTTGGCCAGCGACGAGAGCATGGCGATCATGCGCAGGATGCCCAGCGGCTGCACGCCCGAGCCGGCCGGGCCGTCGGTGCCCAGGATCACGCGGTGCGGGCACTTGAGTTCGAGCGCCGCCCTGGCCGCCGCGATGGCCACGCGCTCGTTGCCGTTGTGCACGATCTCGATGCCGCGGGTGCTCTTCTCGCACAGCTCGCACACATGCGCCTCGGGCAGCGAGGTATGGCCGCCGTTGATGTGGCCGATGATGTCGGCGTCGGCCTCCAGCACCACGTCCTTGTCGATCAGGCCCGAGCCCGGGATCGACGGGCCGCCCGTGTGGATGGTGCTCTGGATGCCGTACTTGCGGGCCCAGGCCACCATCTCCTTGGCCTCGTAGCCGGCCTTGACGCTGCCCAGGCCCACTTCGCCCAGCAGGCCGACGCCGGCCTCGGCCAGTTCCTTGAAGTCGCTCTCGACCATGCCCTTTTCGATGACCGGCGCGCCGGCCAGCACCTTCACGCCGCCGGGGCGGAAGGCGTCGAAGGCGCGCTGCGCGGTGATGGCCAGGGCCTTGAGGCCCACGATGTCCTTGGGCCGTCCGGGGTAGTGCACCTCGCCGGCGGAGATCATGGTGGTGACGCCGCCATTCATGCTGGACTCGATCCAGTTGAGCTGGCTCTGGCGCGGCGTCCAGTCGCCGGCCACGGGGTGCACGTGGCTGTCGATCAGGCCCGGCGCCACGCAGGTCTGGCGCGCGTCGATGACGGTGGTGGCGCCTTCGACATCGCAATCCTTGTAGCGGCCGACGGCGGCGATCAGGCCGTCCTCGACCACGATGGTGTCGGCCTGCAGGATGGGCTGGTCGATGTCGCCCGAGAGCAGCAGCCCTATGTTCTGGATGACGACCTTGCCCGACTTGCCGGCGGCGGCGACTTCTGCCATTTTTGGATGTCCTTGTCGTGGGGGGATGGGGATTCGTTCGTGTCGTCCTGCCGCACTGCGCGCAGCACCGTCTCGGTCACGAAGACCTCCCAGTGCTGGGCGGCGTCGGGCGCATCGAGCTGCTCGCCCAGGAAGCTGGCGAGCGTGTAGCGGTTGGACATGTAGAAGTAGCCCGTCGCCGCGATCAGCAGGTACACGTCGCGCGCGGCCAGGTCGGGACGGAACAGGCCCTGGGCCGCACCGCTTTCCAGGATCGAGGCGATCACCGCCACCGCCCGCGACGAGTATTCGCGCGCGCGCACCGACTTGGCGATGTGCCGGCCCTTGTGCAGGTTCTCGGTGTTGAGCAGGGTGACGAAGTCGGGATTGCGCCGGTAGTAGCCCAGCACGAAGCGGATCACCTCGGTCAGCGCCTCGACCGGGCGGGCCATGTCCAGCGCCATGGCGGCCTCGGCCTCGTCCATGCGCTGGTAGATGCCCTCCAGCACGGCCACGAACAGGCCTTCCTTGCTGCCGAAGTAGTAATAGATCATCCGGTCGTACGACTTGGCCGCGCGCGAGATCTTCTCCACGCTGCCGCCCTCGTAGCCGTACCTGGCGAACACCTTGGTGGCCGC
This sequence comes from Pseudacidovorax sp. 1753, assembly GCF_040544975.1. Classification (NCBI taxonomy): domain Bacteria; kingdom Pseudomonadati; phylum Pseudomonadota; class Betaproteobacteria; order Burkholderiales; family Comamonadaceae; genus Pseudacidovorax; species Pseudacidovorax sp. 1753. The sequence continues at coordinate 261,844 of NZ_JBEPKY010000004.1, forward strand.
ACGCAGGATGGCCTCGCGCGAGGCCTGCGCCTGCGCCTCGCGCACGCCGGTCTTGCGCTGCGGCTTGGCGGGCGTCTTGCGCGTGGCCACCTGGGTTACTTCTCTACAAAGGCACGTTCGACAACGTAGTCGCCGGGGGTGGTCGTGTTGCCTTCGTGGAAGCCGCGCTGCTCCAGGATCAGCTTCATGTCGGCCAGCAGCATCGGGCTGCCGCACAGCATCACGCGGTCTTCCGCGGGGTTGAGCGGCGGCAGGCCCAGGTCGTCGGTGAGCTTGTTGCTGGTGATCAGGTCCGTGATGCGGCCCTGGTTGCGGAAGGGCTCGCGCGTGACGGTGGGGTAGTACAGCAGCTGCTCGCTCACCATCTCGCCCAGGAACTCGTGGTGCGGCAGGTCCTGCGTGATGGTGTCGTGGTAGGCCAGCTCGGCCACCTCGCGCACGCCGTGCACCAGGATCACCTTCTCGAACTTCTCGTAGGTCTCGGGGTCGCGGATCACGCTCAGGAAGGGCGCCACGCCGGTGCCGGTGCCGAACAGGTACAGGCGCTTGCCGGGCAGGGTGTAGTCGATCAGCAGCGTGCCTGTGGGCTTGCGGCCCACCACGATGGTGTCGCCGACCTTGATGTGCTGCAGCCGGGAGGTGAGCGGGCCGTCGGGCACCTTGATGCTCAGGAACTCGAGGTGCTCCTCGTAGTTCGCGCTCACGATGCTGTAGGCACGCAGCAGCGGCTTGCCGTCGACCTTGAGGCCGATCATCGTGAAGTGCCCGTTGGAAAAGCGCAGGGCAGGGTCGCGCGTGGTGGTGAAGCTGAACAGGCGGTCGGTCCAGTGGTGGACGGTCAGGACGCGTTCTTCGGCGAAGGCACTCATAAGCTAATAACCAAATGAAAGGGAAGCTGGCGGGTGGCACGAGGGCATGCGCATCAGGCTTGCGGCGCCACTGGCTGGTGCTGCCCATTTTCGTTCACGACGCACCAGGAAGGGGAGTCGTGCACTCTGGAAAACACCCATGCAAGCATCGCGCCGGGCCGCTAGATTCGTTTCATGTAGCGATCACAACATGAATATGGAGCGGATGCTACACAAACGGTGCATCGCCGCCAAGCCGATTTCCGGCATGCTTGTTGCACACACAGGCCGCGTTGCACGAAAGCCCACGATGACAGAACACACCAAGACCGACGGCCTGCCCGGCATCGACGTGCCGGCCCTGCCCACCACGCCCGACGGCCTGGGCCGCGCCCCCGCGCGCAACGAGCGCATGAGCACGAGCAAGGTCGAATGCAATGCCTGCCCGGTGCTGTGCCAGATCTCCGAAGGCCGCACCGGCGCATGCGACCGCTACGCCAACCGCGAGGGCGTGCTGGTGCGCACCGACCCGGTGGTGATGCTGCGGCGCGAGCTCGACTCGCCCGAGCCGGCCCTGGTGCCCTTCGCCCGGCCGGCGGCCGACACCGTCGAAGCCGCCGCGGCCGATGCACCGCAGGACGACTGGAACGGCGACCTGCTGCTGGCCGACCAGGTCTTCGTCACCGGCATCGGCAGTTCCACCACCTACCCCGACTACAAGCCCGCGCCCTTCATCGTGGCCTCCAAGGCGCAGGGCGTGGACATGGTCACCGTGGTCACCGAAGGCATCTTCAGCTACTGCAGCGTGAAGGTGAAGATCGACACCGACCGCTTCCTCGGCAGCGAGCAGGCCAACGTGCGCTACAAGGGCGAGGTGGTGGGCCATGTGACCACGGCCGAGTACGGCTCGCAGATGCTGTCGCTGGGCGGCGTGCACCACCTCACTGGCGGCAGCAAGAAGGAAGGCCGCATGACGCTGGAGATGATGCAGCGGCTGTGCAACAAGCAGGCGGCCGAATGCACCATCGACGGCGGCGCCAGCCTTGTGATCCAGGCCGGCCGCGCGCCCATCGTCAACGGCGTCGAAGAGCAGCGCATGCGCGTGGGCTGCGGCTCGGCCACGGTGGGCATCTTCGCCAAGCAGCTGCTGGGCCTGGCCGACGAGGTGGTGGTGGTCGACGACCACATCACCGGCGTGCTCACCGAGCACCAGGCCGGCCGCTGCCTGGCCATGCCGCCCTCGGGCATCCAGATGCGTGGGCGCAAGTCCACGCCCGGACGCTACTTCCAGGTCGCCAATCCGGGCAGTGGCTGGGGCGGCACCGACATCGCCGACCCGCTGGCCATCATCGAAGGCTGGGAGCCCGGCGTGGCCAGGCCGGGCCTCAAGCTGCTGATGACCTCCACCACCGGCGAGCAGGCCGAGTGGTACGTGCTGGACGACGCGCTGCGCCCCGTGCCGCAGCCCATGCCCGAAGCCGTGCGCAAGGTGGTCGAGCGCATCGGCGAGAACTGCGAGCCCTCGCTTACCACGGTGCTCTTCCTGGGCGGCGCGGGCGGCAGTCTGCGTGCGGGCGTGACCGAGAACCCGATCCTGCTCACGCGGGCGATCAAGCGCGCGCTGGTCAACGTGACCTGCGGCGGCGCGCCGGCCTATGTGTGGCCAGGGGGTGGCATCACGGTGATGGCCGATGTCATGCGCATGCCCGACAACAGCTTCGGCACCGTGCCCACGCCGGCCATCATCGCGCCCATCGAATTCAGCATGCGGCTGCAGGACTACGCAGACCTGGGTGGCCACATGGAGCATGTGATGTCGCTGGAGCAGGCACTGCGCCGCGGCGCCTGGCAGGACGACGGCGCGCCGCTTGCTCGCCGCTTTGTCGGCCAGGCCAGCGACAACCCGTGGCCGCTGGGCCACAAGCCCATGCTGGGCTGATCTCTCGCGCCGCAGCCACGCATGCCCGCCCAACGCCAAGCCCTCGATGCCCAGCGCTGGCACTGGCACCACGGTCCCATGGACCTCGTGGTCCAGGCCGAGGGCGAGCCGCGCACCGTGGCCGAGGCGCACGAGGCGGCCTGGGCGCGCTTCGAAGGCCTGCTGGACGAACTGGTGGCCGAGCTGCCCGCGCTGCGTCGCCCGGTATCCGAGCATGCCAGCCTGCATGGACCCGTGGCGCGACGCATGCAGGCGGCCTGCCTGCCCTTCCTGCCCGCCTTCATTACGCCGATGGCGGCCGTGGCGGGCTCGGTGGCGCAGGAGCTGATCGCCTTCTACCAGCGGCCTGACATTGCGCGGGCCTGGATCAACAACGGCGGTGACATCGCACTGCATCTCGCGCCCGGCACCGAGGTGCGGGTCGGCCTCTACGCGGACCTCGCCCGCTTCGACCCGCGCGACGCCGAGCGCCTGCGCACCGACGGGCAGTTCCGCGTTGCCGCCGCAGACCCGGTGCGGGGCATCGCCACCAGTGGCTGGCGCGGCCGCAGCTTCTCCCTGGGCATCGCCGACAGCGTGACCATCCTGGCGGCGACTGCCGCGCAGGCTGATGCGGCGGCATCCATCGTCGCCAACGCCGTCGATGCGGACCACCCCGCCATCGAGCGTTGCCCCGCCAACGAATGCAAGGACGACAGCGACCTCGGTGCGCTGCCCGTCACCGTGCAGGTGCCGCCGCTGCCCACCACCGTGGTGCGCGATGCGGTCGAATCGGGGCTGCGACGCGCGACGGAACTGCAGTCGCACGGCCTCATCCACGCCGCCGTGATCGTGTGCCAAGGGCAATGGAGAGTGCTGTCGGCACGCGACGAGGCCGTCCTGGCGCCGGCCGTTGGTTCAGTATTTGCTTAACGAATTGCACACCCCTTCACCACGATGATCGACATCCGCCGCGTCTTCACCCAGGTCGAGCACATCCACCACGAGTTCGGCCCCCGCGCCGAGCAGCCGCTGGTGCGCGGCGCCATCGCAGCCGTGCTCGCCAACCCGTTCGCCGGCCGCTACGAGCCGGACATCCTGCCCATGATGGCGCTGCTGGACCCGGTGGGCGTGGACATGGCCCAGCGCCTGCTGGCCGCCATGGACGTGCCCCGCGAGGCCATCGCCACCTACGGCAAGGGCGCCATCGTCGGCGCGGCGGGCGAGCTGGAGCATGGTGCCCTCTGGCATGTGCCCGGCGGCTACGCCATGCGCGAGCTGCTGGGTTGGAAGGGCGACCGTGCGGCCTACACCGCCGGCCAGGGCGAGGCCAAGAGCGGCCAGCCCGGCAACGCGCTGTCCATCGTGCCGTCCACCAAGAAGGTCGGTCCGCCTGGCGCCGCGCTCGATGTGCCGCTCACCAACATCAACGCCAGCTATGTGCGCGGCCAGTTCGATGCCATCGAGGTACGCGTGCCCGGCGCGCCTGCGGCCGACGAGATCGTCTTCATCCTCGCCATGAGCACCGGCTACCGTGTGCATGCCCGCGTCGGCGGCCTCAAGGCCGAGGACATCAGCCAATGGAACGGCCTGCGCTGAGGCGCTGGCCACACATCCCGCAGAACGAGGAGCACCCATGCCAGCAGACATTCGCAAACTGATCGTGCAAGTCGATGAGACGCGCAAGGAGATGGGTCAGACCATCGACCCGCCCACGCGCCGTGCCGTCGCCATCGCCGTCATCGCCAACCCCTATGCCGGCCGCTACAGCGAGAACCTGGACGAGCTCATCGCCATCGGCGAGGAGCTCGGCGGCCTGCTCGGCCAGAAGGCCGTGGCCGCGCTGGGCATCGAGCCCGGCCAGGCCCAGAGCTACGGCAAGGCCGCCATCGTCGGCGAGGCCGGCGAGCTGGAGCATGCCGCCGCCATCCTGCATCCCAAGCTGGGCGCGCCGTTGCGCGTGGCGGTCGAGAAGGGTGCCGCGCTGGTGCCTTCGGCCAAGAAGCAGGGCACGCTGGGCACGGCCATCGACGTGCCGCTGGGCCATAAGGATGCAGCCTTCGTGCGCAGCCATTTCGACGCCGTCGAGGCCCGCGTGAGCGACGCGCCGCGCGCGGGCGAGATCGTGGTGGCCGTGGCGGTGACCGACAGCGGCCGGCCGCTGCCGCGCATCGGCGGGCTGCAGGTGTCCGAGATCAAGGGCGTGGACGGTCTTCGCTGAACGCGGCGCGGCTATTCTTCGCCTGCTTCATTTCCCCCGGTTTTCCATCCCATCCGACGAGGAGTTCCCCATGCAACCCTTCCGCCTCCATTTCGGTGCCGCCGCGGCGCTGGCCCTGGCTGCCGGCACGCTGATGCCGGCCCACGCCCAGAACGTCATCAAGATCGGCGAGGTCAACAGCTACAAGGCCCAGCCGGCCTTCCTGGAGCCCTACAAGAAGGGCATGGAGCTGGCCGTGGACGAGATCAACGCCAAGGGCGGCGTCAACGGCAAGAAGATCGAGCTGATCACCCGCGATGACAACGCCAACCCGGGCGACGCCGTTCGCATGGCCGAGGAGCTGGTCTCGCGCGAGAAGGTGGACGTGCTGGCCGGTGCCTTCCTGTCCAACACCGGCCTGGCGCTGGCCGACTTCGCCAAGCAGAAGAAGTTCTTCTACCTGGCCGGCGAGCCGCTGACCGACAAGATGACCTGGCAGGGCGGCAACCAGTACACCTTCCGCCTGCGCCCCGGCACCTACATGCAGGCTGCCATGCTGGTGCCCGAGGCCGTCAAGCAGAAGAAGAAGCGCTGGGCGCTGGTCTACCCCAACTACGAATACGGCCAGTCGGCCGTGGCCGCCTTCAAGAACCTGCTGAAGGCCGCGCAGCCCGACGTGGAGTTCGTCACCGAGCAGGCCACGCCGCTGGGCAAGGTCGACGCCGGCAGCGTGGTGCAGGCCCTGGCCGATGCCAAGCCCGACGCCATCTTCAACGTGCTGTTCGGCGCCGATCTGTCGAAGTTCGTGCGCGAGGGCAACACCCGTGGCCTGTTCAAGGACCGCACCGTGGTCAGCGTGCTGACCGGCGAGCCGGAGTACCTCGACCCGCTCAAGGACGAGGCGCCCGACGGCTGGATCGTGACCGGCTACCCGTACTACGGCATCAAGACCGCCGAGCACAAGGCCTTCCTCGATGCCTACCAGGCCAAGTTCAAGGACTATCCGCGCCTGGGCTCGGTGGTGGGCTATTCGATGATCAAGTCGGCCGCCGCCGGCATTGCCAAGGCCGGCAGCACCGACGCCGACAAGCTCGTCGCCGCCTTCAAGGGCCTGCAGGTGGACAGCCCCTTCGGCAAGATCAGCTACCGCGCCGAAGACCATCAATCGACCATGGGCGCCTTCGTGGGCAAGACCAAGAACGACGGCGGCAAGGGCGTGATGGTGGACTACGTCTACTACGACGGCGCCGATGCGCGCTTCCAGCCGCCCGCCGCCGACGTGAAGAAGTCGCGCAGCGCGGACTGACCACTGCTGCCCCCTGAAGAGAGCCTTGCCATGAGTTTTTCCGGCCTGATCGTCCAGCTCCTCAACGGGCTGGCGTCTGCGTCCTCGCTGTTCCTGGTGGCGGCGGGCCTGTCGCTGATCTTCGGTGTGACGCGCATCGTCAACTTCGCGCATGGCTCCTTCTTCATGGTGGGCATCTACGTCGCCTACACCCTGGCCGACAAGCTGGGCGGCGCGGGCTTCTGGGTGGCGCTGCCGCTGGCGGCCGTCGCGGTGGGCGTGCTCGGTGCGGCCATCGAGGTGCTGCTGCTGCGGCGCATCTACAAGGCGCCCGAGCTCTTCCAGCTGCTGGCCACCTTCGCGCTGGTGCTGGTCATCAAGGACGCGGTGCTGTGGCTTTGGGGCCCCGACGAACTGCTGGGCCCGCGGGCGCCGGGCCTGCGTGGCTCGGTCGAGATCCTGGGCCGGCAGTTCCCGGCCTACGACCTGTTCCTGATCGTCGTCGGTCCGGTCGTGCTGGGCCTGGTGTGGCTGCTGCTCACCCGCACCCGCTTCGGCACGCTGGTGCGCGCCGCCACGCAGGACCGCGAGATGGTGAGCGCCCTGGGTGTCAACCAGGCCTGGCTGTTCACCGCCGTGTTCGCATTGGGCGCCCTGCTGGCCGGCCTGGGCGGCGCGCTGCAACTGCCGCGCGAACCCGCCACGCTGGAGATGGACCTCAACACCATCGGCGCCGCCTTCGTGGTGGTGGTGGTGGGCGGCATGGGCTCGCTGCCCGGCGCCTATGTGGCCGCCCTGCTCATCGCCGAGATCAAGGCCCTGTGCATCTGGCTGGGCGTGGTCGAGATCGCGGGCATCGCCATTTCCTTTTCCAAGCTCACGCTCGTGGTCGACTTCCTGGTCATGGCCGCGGTGCTGGTCTGGCGGCCCTGGGGCCTGATGGGCCGACCGCAGGCGCCCAGCCGCTATGTGGGCATGCAGGAAGAGCCGCTGCGCCGCGCGGGCGGCTCCTACGTGGCGGCCGTGGGCGTGCTGGCCCTGGTGCTGGCCGCCATGCCGGTGCTGACGGCCAGCTCGCCCTACACCACGGTGTTGATGATCGACCTGCTGATCGCGGCGCTCTTCGCGGCCAGCCTGCACTTCATCATGGGCCCGGCGGGCATGCATTCCTTCGGCCATGCGGCGTACTTTGGCCTGGGCGCGTATGGCGCGGCGCTGCTGGCGCGCGCCGCCGGCCTGCCGATGGAACTCACGCTGGTGCTGGCACCGGTGGTGGCGGGCCTCGGGGCGCTGGTCTATGGCTGGTTCGCCGTGCGGTTGTCGGGCGTGTACCTGGCCATGCTGACGCTGGCCTTCGCGCAGATCACCTGGGCCATCGTCTACCAGTGGGACAGCTTCACCGGCGGCAGCAACGGCCTCACGGGCGTGTGGCCATCGGAATGGCTCAATGACAAGCGCGCCTACTACTGGCTCACGCTGGTGCTGGTGGGCGGCGGCCTGTGGTGGCTGCGCCGCGTGCTGTTCTCGCCCTTCGGCTATGCGCTGCGGGCCGGGCGCGACTCGGTGCTGCGCGCCGACGCCATCGGCATCGACGTCAAGCGCATGCAATGGGCGGCCTTCGTGGTGGCCGGTGCGGTGGCGGGCCTGGCGGGCGGGCTGTTCGCGTATTCCAAGGGCAGCATCTCGCCGGAGACGCTGGCGGTGGGCCGCTCGGTCGATGGTCTGGTGATGGTGCTGCTGGGCGGCATCCAGACGCTGGCCGGCCCGGTGGTGGGTGCCTTCACCTTCACCTGGCTGCACGACATGGTGGCGCGCAACACCGACTACTGGCGTGCCATGCTGGGCGCCATCATCCTGATCCTGGTGCTGCTGTTCCCGCAGGGCATCGCAGGCTCGATCAAGCAGTTGGCCGACAAGTGGCGTGGCCGGCGCGACGATGTGGCGGCCGACGAGGCGGCCAAGGCGCCGATGCAGGCCGCAGCTGCGGCGGGGGAGGGTGCGCGATGAGCCGCCTGTCGTCCTGCTTCTTCGTGTTCTTCATCGGCCTGGAGGTGCTCTGATGTCCCTGCTGCATGTCCAGAACCTGGGCAAGTCCTTCGGCGGCGTGAAGGCCGTCGACGGCATCAGCTTCACGCTGGCCAAGGGCGAGCTGCTGGCGCTGATCGGGCCCAATGGCGCCGGCAAGTCCACCACCTTCAACATGGTCAACGGCCAGCTCAAGGCCGACCAGGGTTCCATCACGCTGGACGGCACCGAGCTGGTCGGCAAGAGGCCGCGCGAGATCTGGCGACTGGGGGTGGGCCGCACCTTCCAGATCGCCGAGACCTTCTCGTCGCTGACGGTGGCCGAGAACGTGCAGATGGCGCTGCTGTCGCACGACGCCAAGCTGTTCGCCATGTGGCGGCGGGCGTCCGACCACAAGCGCGACGAGGCGCTGGCGTTGCTCGACCAGGTGGGCATGAAGTCGCAGGCCGACCGGCCCTGCAGCGTGCTGGCCTATGGCGACGTCAAGCGGGTGGAGCTGGCCATCGCCATGGCCAACGACCCCAAGCTTCTGCTCATGGACGAGCCCACGGCCGGCATGGCGCCGAAGGAGCGCAATTCGCTGATGGCGCTGACCAAGCAGCTGGTGATCGACCGCGGCATGGCGGTGCTGTTCACCGAGCACAGCATGGACGTGGTGTTCGCGTACGCCGACCGCATGATCGTGCTGGCGCGCGGTCGCCTGATCGCCGAAGGCAAGCCGCTGGAGATCCGGGACCATCCGAAGGTGCAGGAGGTGTACTTCGGCTCGGGCAAGACTTTCGAGAAGAAGGCGGCTTGATGTTTTTGGGCCTCGTCGTCGGGACTGTTCGGGGCGCGCCCTGGCCGGGGCCTGGCCTGGGGCGGCTGCGAGTTCGTCGGTCGGCCCAGCGGGCCGACTCCCCTGCGATGCTCGGGCAGCCGGGCCGCGGCATAACTCGCTGCGCTGCCTGCGGCAGCTCCGCTCAAACAAACGCCGCGAGTCAGTTCACGAAGCGGGCCTGTCCTCCGGCAGGCCCGCAGCCCGGCCACCCTGCGCTTCTCGGCGACGCACACGCAGCCGCCCCAGGCCAGGCCCCGACCAGGGCGGGACACGCGGTGGTCAGTGACGGCGGTGACGCTGGCGCTTCCGCCTCTGCCTGCGCCCAGGTGCGTGTGCATGTGCGTGCGTCGGCGCGGGCCGTTGCGTTCGCCGCCATCTCCATCCCCATCGGCGCTTCCTCCTCCGCCCCCACCTGCGCCCCGGCCCCGACCTCAGTTCGCGCTGTTGCCTCGCCAGAGGCGCAGGCAGTTGTGCGCCCCATCGAGCGCAACGTATCCGCGCGGCGGGGCTGGGCTGCCAGGGGCGATTTCGGTGGTGGCGAGAAGCGCAGGGCAGGGGGCGGCGCGCGTGCGAAGACACGCGCGCTTCGTGATCTGACTTGTCGCATTTGTCTGAGCGGAGCTGCCGCAGGCAGCGCAGCGAGTTATGCGACGCGCCCCCTGACCGCGCATCGCAGCGGAGTCGATGCGCAGCATCGACCGCCACCGTCTGAGCCCCTGGCAGCCCGGCCCCGCCGCGCCGCCCCCACCGCCAGTGAAGCTGCGAGCACGCGCACCACTGCGAAAGTCATTCAGAACCGGACGCTCCCACCGTTCGCAACGACACCCACAACAAGGCCCCACCAGTGAGCACCCCGCCCGTCCTGCTCGAAGCCAAGTCCCTCTGCGCCTGGTACGGCGCTGCCCAGATCCTCTACGACGTGGACCTGGAAGTGCGCCGCGGCGAAGTCGTCGCCCTCATGGGCCGCAACGGCGCCGGCAAGTCGACCACGCTCAAGGCCCTGATGGGCATGCTCGCCAAGCGCCGCGGCAGCATCCGCTTCCTGGGCCACGACATCTCGAAGACCGAGCCGCACCACGCCGCCCGCCTGGGCCTGGGCTTCGTGCCCGAGGACCGGCGTGTCTTCACCGACCTCACGGTCATGGAGAACCTCGAAGTGGGCCGCCAGGCCGGCCGCCAATGGGCCGACGGCGGCGCCGCGCCGCTGTGGACGCCCGAGAAGCTGTTCAAGCTCTTCCCCAACCTCGGCGAGATGCCCGACCGCCCCGGCGGCCGCATGAGCGGCGGCGAGCAGCAGATGCTCACCGTCGCGCGCACGCTCATGGGCAACCCCTACCTCGTGCTGCTCGACGAGCCCTCCGAAGGCGTCGCGCCGGTCATCGTGGAGCAGATGGCGCAGATGATCCTGGAGCTCAAGGCCCAGGGCGTGTCCATCCTGCTGTCGGAGCAGAACATGCACTTCGCCGAACTCGTCTCGGACCGTGCTTACGTGCTGGAAAAAGGCCAGATCCGCTACCAGGCCACCATGGACGAGCTGGCGGCCAATGATGAAGTGCGACGGGCCTACCTCAGCGTCTGATTTCCAAACCTGTCCTCGGAGGGACCGATGATGACCATGCTGCGCACCGCCAACCCACGCCGCCATTTCCTGCAGGCCGCCGCCGCCCTCGGCGCGGCCGCCATCGCGCCGCCGCTGCTGGCGGCCGACGCGAAGAAGATCAGCCCCAGCGCCCAGGCCGCGCTGATCGTGGTCGACGTGCAGAACTGCTTCGTCGATGGCGGCACGCTGCCGGTCAAGGGCGGCGCCGACGTGGTGCCCGTCATCAACGCGCTGGCGCCCAAGTTCCAGAACATCGTCGTCACGCAGGACTGGCACACGCCCGGCCACACCTCCTTCGCCAGCGCCCACAACGGCACCAAGCCTTTCGACAGCATCAAGCTGAACTACGGCAACCAGGTGCTGTGGCCCGACCACTGCGTGCAGGGCACCGACGACGCGGCCCTGCACAAGGACCTGAAGCTGCCCACCGCCCAGCTCATCATCCGCAAGGGCTACAACAAGGGCGTGGACAGCTACTCCGCCTTCCAGGAGGCCGACCGCAAGACCGTCACCGGCCTGGCGGGCTACCTCAAGGCGCGCGGCATCAAGACCGTGTACGTCACGGGCCTGGCCACGGACTTCTGCGTGGCCTGGACGGCGCTCGACGCGCGGGCCGCCGGCTTCAACGTCTACGTGATCGAGGACGCGACCCGCGCCATCGACCTCAACGGCTCGCTCGCCAAGGCCTGGCAGCAGATGCAGGCCAAGGGCGTCAAGCGCATCCAGTCGGCCGACGTCGCCTGAGAAGGTTCGAGCGACCTGCCTTGCCCGCGCTTCAGCTCACCGTCAACGGCCAGCCCTTCGCGGGCGAGGTGCCACGCCAGGCCTCGCTGCTGCACCTGCTGCGCAACGACCTCGGCCTGAACGGGCCCAAGTACGGTTGCGGCCTGGGCCAGTGCGGCGCCTGCACGGTGCATGTGGACGGCACCGCGGCGCGGGCCTGCGTCATTCCCGCGCATGGCGTGGCGGGGCGCGCCATCACCACCTTGGAAGGCCTGGGCCGGCGCGGGCACTTCCATCCCGTGCAGCAGGCCTTCGAGGAGGCGCAGGCCGCCCAGTGCGGCTACTGCCTCAACGGCATGGTGATGCAGGCCGCGGCACTGCTCGCGCGTGAGCCGCAGGCCGACGAGGCCCGCATCCGCAGCGAGCTGTCGGGCAATCTGTGCCGCTGCGGCACGCATGTGGAGATCCTGCGTGCGGTGAGCCTGGCCGCGGCCCGGCTCGGCGCCGCGGCCATGCCGGAGGCGCCGCGTTGACCGCCGACCCGCGCCGCGCCGCCCAGCCCCGCACGCGCGCCGACTTCCTCGGCGCCGAGGGCGTGCTGGTCGTCGTGCGCGACACGCCGCTCCCGCCGCCGCCCGCCAAGGGCCAGCCCGCCGCCGTGCCCGGCAATCCGGCGGAGGGCGACGAAGTCCTGCTCGCCGTCTGGGACGACGGCAGCGTCACGGCCCTCAACGGCCATGTGGACCTGGGCACGGGCATCCAGACGGCCCTGGCCCAGATCGTGGCCGAGGAACTGGACGTGCCCATGGCCTGCATCGCCATGGCGCTGGGCCACACGGCGCAGGTGCCCAACCAGGGCGCCACCATTGCCAGCGCGTCGATCCAGATCCATGCGCAACCGCTGCGGCTGGCGGCGGCGCAGGCGCGGCAGTGGCTGCTGGCGCGCGCCGCCGAGCGGCTCGGCCGGCCGGCGGACGAACTCGCCATCGACGGCGGACGCATCGTGGCCGAGGGTGTGGCGCTGCCCTTCGCGGAGTTGCTGGCCGGCCAGCGCACCCTGCTGCGGCTGGACCCGACCACGCCGCTCAAACGTCCCCAGGACTACCGCATCGTCGGCACGCCGCAGCCGCGCATCGACATCCCCGCCAAGCTGGCTGGCGAGCTGGCCTTCGTGCACGACATGCGCCTGCCCGGCATGCTGCACGGCCGCGTGATCCGCCCGCCCTATGCCGGCGCGGACCATGGCGACTTCATCGGCAACACGCTGGAGTCGGTGGACGAGTCGTCCATCGCCCACATCCCCGGCATCCGCGCCGTGGTGGTCATCCGCGACTTCGTCGGCGTGGTGGCCGAGCGCGAGGAACACGCCGAGCAGGCCATGCGCGAGCTGCGCGTCCGCTGGAAGGCCTGGCCCGGCATGCCCGATCTGGCTGGCGCGGGCAAGGTGGCGGATGCCATCCGCGCCAACCCCGCCACCACGCGCACGCTGGTGGACGAGGGCGATGTCGAGGCCGCCCTGGCGGGCGAGGGCACGCTGCGCCGCACCTACCTGTGGCCGTACCAGCTGCATGCGTCCATCGGGCCTTCATGCGCGGTGGCGCAGTGGGAGCCGGACGACGGCGACGGCAGCAGCCAGGGCGGCGCCGATGGGCGTGGCGCAGGTGACGGCCAGAAGGGCGCCGGCCGCGAAGGCGGGCCCAGCGCCGGACCCGGCCGCGTGCGCCTGCGCTGCTGGGCCGGCACGCAGAACCCCCATGTGCTGCGTGCCGACCTCGCCCGCCTGCTGGACCTGCAGGACGTCGAAGTCGACGTGGTCCGCCTGGAGGCCGCCGGCTGCTACGGCCGCAACGGCGCCGACGACGTGGCGGCCGATGCCGCGCTGCTGGCCCGCGCGGCCCGCGCGCCGGTGCGTGTGCAGCTCAGCCGCGAGCAGGAGCACCTGTGGGAGCCCAAGGGCACGGCCCAACTGATGGAAGTGGCCGGCGCCCTGTCGCCCGAAGGCGGCATCGCGGCCTACGACTTCCAGACCAGCTACCCGAGCAACGGTGCGCCCACACTGGCCCTGCTGCTCACCCGCACCGTGGAGCCGCTGGCCCAGGCCTACGAGATGGGCGACCGCACCGCGCGGCCGCCCTATGCCTACGACCACCTGCGGGTGCAGGTGCGCGACATGGCGCCCATCGTGCGCGCCTCGTGGCTGCGCGGCGTCTCGGCCCTGCCCAATTCCTTCGCGCACGAGAGCTTCATCGACGAGCTGGCCACGGCCGCGGGCGTGGACCCGGTGCAGTTCCGTCTGCGCCACCTGCCCGACGAGCGGGCGCGCGAGCTGATCCAGGCCACGGCGCAGAAAGCCGGCTGGCGCTGGCGCACCGGGCCGCAGGAGGATGCGCATGGGGACCATCCCTCGCGGCCGGTGCAGTCCCGGGTGGGCCCGGGGGGCGACATCCTTTTTGGACAGGGCTTCGCGTACGCCCGCTACATCCACAGCAAGTGGCCCGGCTTCGGCGCGGCCTGGGCGGCCTGGGTGGCCGACGTGGAGGTCAACCGCCGGACCGGCGAGGTGCATGTGCGCCGCGTGGTCGTCGGCCACGATGCGGGTCTGACGGTCAACCCGGCCGGCGTCGAGCACCAGGTGCACGGCAATGTCATCCAGACCACCAGCCGCGCGCTGAAGGAGGAGGTGCGCTTCGCGCCCGCCGCGCCGCCGGCCGGCAGTGCGGCCTCCCAGCTCCCGATGAAGACGCCACTGCCCGGCATGCCGCCTGCGGGTGTGGTCGCCGCGCGCGAATGGGGCAGCTATCCGATCCTGCATTTCCGCGAGGTGCCGGTCATCGAGGTGCTGCAGATGCCGCGCCCCGGCGAGTCGCCGCTGGGCGCGGGCGAATCGGCCTCGGTGCCGGGCACGGCGGCCATCGCCAATGCCATCTTCGATGCGACGGGCGTGCGTCTGCGCGAGCCGCCGTTCACGCCGGAGAAGGTGCTGGCGGCGCTGTCTTCACTCCTTCCCCCGCTGGGGGAGGGCGGGGGTGGGGGCCAGTCCACCACGCCGTCGCCTGATCGAGCGCCGCAGCCCCCATCCCAGCCTTCCCCCAGCGGGGGAAGGAGCCAGACCCTCGCCCCGCGTCGCAAAGGTTGGCCGGCCCTCATTGCCGGCCTGCTCGTCGGCGCCATCGGCGCGGTGGCGGGCCTGCTCGGCTGGCGGCCGGCCATCGCGCCCGTCAATTTCAGCGCACCCGCCTACAGCGCCCAGACCATCGAACGCGGCCGCCAACTGGCCGCGGCCGGCGACTGCGCCGTCTGCCACACGGCCGACGGCGGCCTGCCGAATGCCGGTGGCCGGGCCATGCACACCCCCTTCGGCACGATCCACACGACCAACCTCACGCCCGATGCCGAGACGGGCCTGGGCCGCTGGTCCTTCACCGCCTTCCAGCGCGCGATGCGTGAGGGAATCTCGCGCGACGGCCGCCACCTGTACCCGGCCTTCCCGTACACCGCCTTCGCCAAGACCAGCGACGACGACCTGCAGGCGCTCTACGCCTACTTCATGTCCCTGCCGCCGGTGAAGGCCGGCGCGCGCGAGGATGGCGGTCCGGCCCTCATGCCGGCCAACGACCTGCGCTTCCCCTTCAACCTGCGCCCGCTCATGGCCGGCTGGAACGGCCTGTTCCACGACGCCACGCCCTACCAGCCCGTCGCCGGCCAGAGCGCCGAATGGAACCGCGGCGCCTACCTGGTCAACGGCCTGGGCCACTGCGCCGCCTGCCACAGCCCGCGCAACACCTTGGGTGCGGAGAAAGCCGGCGCTGACTTCCTGTCCGGCGCGCTGATCGACGGCTGGGAGGCGCCGGCCCTCACGGCCCGCTCCACCAACGCCGTGCCCTGGGATGCGGACAGCCTCTACGCCTACCTGCGCCACGGCCATTCGCCGCGGCACGGCATCGCGGGCGGGCCCATGGCCGAGGTCGTCCACGGGCTGCAGGAGCTGCCCGACACCGACGTGCGTGCCATGGCCACCTACCTGGCCAGCTTCAACCCGGCGCCCGCGGCCGATCCGCAGGCCATCGCCACGCAGGCGGTGCAGCGTGCCGCGGCCGGGCAGGGTGCGTTGCTGGGCGCGCCCCAGCGCATGTTCGAGTCGGCCTGCGCCGCCTGCCACCACGACGGCGACGGCCCCACGCTGCTGGGCGCCAACGTGCCGCTGGCCCTCAACAGCCAGCTCACCAGCACCCGGCCCGACAACCTGATCCGCACCATCCTCGACGGCGTGCGCACGCCGCCCACGCGGGACATCGGCTTCATGCCCGCCTTCCGCGACGCGCTGGACGATGCGCAGGTCGCCGAACTGGCGGGCTACATGCGCGCCCGCTTCGCCCCGCAGGCGCCGGCCTGGGCCGACCTGCCCGCGCAGGTGGCGCGGGTGCGGGCGGCGCCGGGGCATGGCGCGCCGGCCGGGCACTGACGCCGGCCGGATCAGGGCGCCGCGCTCAGCGTGCGCCGGTATTGCATCGCCTCGCCCACGTGCAGGGCGCCGATGGTCTCGGCACCTGCCAGGTCGGCGATGGTGCGGGCCACCCGCAAGGCGCGGTGCGTGGCCCGTGCGCTCCAGCCCAGGCGCGTGGCCGCCTTCTGCAGGAAGGCGAGGGCGGCGGCATCGGCGCCGGCATGGGCATCAAGCGCCTGGCCGGCCAGGGCCTGGTTGGCACTGCCCTGGCGCTGCAGCGCGATGGCGCGCGCCGCGGCCACGCGTTCGCGTACGGCGGCGCTCGACTCGCCGGCGGGGGCGCCCAGCAGCTCCCGCGGGTCGATGGCCTGCACGTCCACATGCAGGTCGATGCGGTCCAGCAGCGGGCCGCTGATGCGCGCCTGGTAGCGCGCCACCTGGTCGGGCGAGCAGCGGCAGGCATGTAGGCGCGAGCCCAGATGGCCGCAGGGACAGGGGTTCATCGCCGCCACCAGCTGGAAGCGCGCCGGGAATTGCGCCCGCCGCGCGGCGCGCACGATGGAGATGGTGCCGCTCTCCAGCGGCTCGCGCAGCGCTTCCAGGGCCGCGCGGGGGAATTCGGGCAGTTCGTCCAGGAAGAGCACGCCATGGTGCGCCAGCGAGATCTCGCCCGGCCTTGGCGGCGAGCCGCCCCCCACCAGCGCCACCGCGCTGGCCGTGTGATGCGGGCTGGCCACCACCCGCTGCATGAAGCGCTGCGGGTCGAAGCGACCGGCCAGGCTGGCGATGGCGGCGCTCTCCAGCGCCTCCTGCACGTCCATCGGTGGCAGCAGGCCGGCCAGCCGCTGCGCCAGCATCGACTTGCCGGCGCCGGGTGGGCCGACCATCAGCAGGCTGTGGCCGCCGGCGGCCGCGATCTCCAGCGCGCGGCGAGCGGCGGCCTGGCCCTTCACGTCCGCCAGGTCCGGTCCGTCGGGCGCATGACCGGCCAGCTCTGGCGGAACCATGCGCACCCAGCCCGGGCCGTCTTCCACCTGCGCCAGCGTGTCGGGCGGCAGGAAGGGGCGCACCACATCGAGCAGGTGCGCCGCGCCATAGACCGCGGCGCCGGGGACCAGCGCGGCCTCCCGCGCGCTGGCCAGTGGCAGCACCAGGACGGGGCGTGGCGACGGGCCCTCGGCCGCCAGCGCGGTGGCCAGGGCGCCGCGCACGGGGCGCAGGTCACCCGAAAGCGACAGCTCACCCGCGAATTCGTGGCCCGCGAGTCGCGCCCCATCGATCTGCCCGCTCGCCGCGAGGATGCCCAGTGCGATGGGCAGGTCGAAGCGGCCGGAATCCTTCGGCAGGTCGGCCGGCGCCAGGTTCACCGTGATGCGGCGGTCGTGCGGAAAGGCCAGCCCCGAGTTCTGGATGGCGGAGCGGACCCGCTCGCGGGCCTCCTTGACCTCCACATCGGCCAATCCGACCAGCGTGAAGCTGGGCAGGCCATTGGCCAGATGCACCTCGACGGTGACTGGCGCCGATTCAAGCGCCACCAAAGCGCGCGTCTGCACCAAAGAAAGGCTCATCGCTCATCTTCTCCCTGATTTGGTGCGTTGCACCGATCCTGTTTCATGCATTGAACAGGAGCCCGGCCCCTGCATGAAGCGCTCGCGAATTTTTCTTGTGGGGGTGTGGAGCACTTCACATGCGTAGGACGCGGCTGTCTTTTGGCACGCTCCCTGCTTTGAGGGGAACTCCAACGAACACCACTTGCGAGGAGTTACCCGATGAAGATCCGTCCGGCCACGATCAAGACGGCAACGATTGCCTTCTGCCTGGCTGCTGCCGCCGGTGCGGCCAGCGCCCAGACGGCGCCCGCCGCTGCCCCCGAGGCCTCGCCCATCACTGCCAACATCTCGCTGACCACCAACTACAAGTTCCGGGGCCAGGACCAGGACGTCATCGGCAACAACGGCTACTACAAGACCAAGGCCCTCAAGCCCGCCATCCAGGGCGGCTTTGACTACGCCCACGAAAGCGGCTTCTACGTCGGCAACTGGAACTCCAGCGTCAACTGGCTCGCCGGCAATTCCATCGAGAGCGACATCTACGGCGGCTACAAGTTCAAGGCCGGCCCCTTCGACCTCGACTTCGGTGCCCTGACCTACATCTACCCGGGCAACCGCAACGGCAACACCACCGAGCTGTACGGCGCCGCCACCTGGAGCGACGACGCCATCGGCTCGTTCACCGTCAAGTACTCCAGCACCGTCTCCAAGGACTACTTCGGCTTCGCCAGCAACCGCACCACGGGCTGGAAGGGCCGCGGCACCGGCTATCTGAACGTGTCGTACAGCAAGGCCGTGCTGCCCAACCTGACGCTCAAGGCCGCCGTGGGCTACACGCACCTGTCCAGCGACATCCGCCGCAACACGCCCTACAAGAGCTACGTCGACTACAACGTGGGTGCCACCTACGACTTCGGTGGCGGCCTGAGCCTGACGGGCGCCATCGTGGGTGCCAACAAGAAGGATGCCTACCAGGCCACCACCGCCGTCTACGACTACAGCGCCATCGGCCTGGGCACCTTCACCTACAGCGAGTCGCCCAACAAGGCACGCTTCATCGCCACGCTGACCAAGACCTTCTGAGGTCGCGCCAGCCAGCCGACAGGTGGGCGCGGCGGCTGCCGCGCCCGGTTCATCCCAGAGGAGAGAAATCGTGAAGCTGATCACAGCCATCATCAAACCCTTCAAGCTCGACGAGGTGCGCGAGGCCCTTTCCGCCATCGGCGTGCAGGGCATCACCGTGACCGAGGTGAAGGGCTTCGGCCGCCAGAAGGGCCACACCGAGCTCTACCGCGGTGCCGAATACGTCGTCGACTTCCTGCCCAAGGTCAAGATCGAGGCGGCGGTTGCCGACGAGCTGGTCGACCGCGTCATCGAGGCCGTGGAAAGCGCTGCGCGCACCGGCAAGATCGGCGACGGCAAGATCTTCGTGTTCAACCTGGAGCAGGTCGTCCGCATCCGCACGGGTGAGACCGGCCGCGAGGCGCTCTAAACCGACGCAGCAGAAGAAGGCACAAGAAAGACCAAGATGAAGAAGTTCCTTGTATCCCTGGCGCTCGGCCTGAGCGTCCTTACGGCTGGCGTGTCCAGCTTCGCGCAGGCGCCCGCCGCCAGCACCGAGGCCCCGGCGGCGTCCGCGCCGGCCGCCGCTGCGCCTGCAGCCGCCGCTCCGGCCGCGCCCGCCGCCGCAGCACCCGCTGCAGCACCGGCCGATGCCGCCGCTGCTGCCGCACCTGCTCCCAAGATCGACAAGGGCGACGTGGCCTGGATGCTGGTGTCCACGCTGCTCGTGATCCTGATGACCGTCCCCGGCCTGGCCCTGTTCTACGGCGGCCTGGTGCGCAGCAAGAACATGCTCAGCGTGCTGATGCAGGTGTTCGTCACCTTCTCGCTGATCGTCGTGCTGTGGTGCATCTATGGCTACAGCCTGGCCTTCACCGAGGGCAACGCCTTCATCGGCGGCTTCGACCGGCTGTTCATGAAGGGCATCTTCGACCCGGCCACCGGCGCCTTCGCGCCCGGCGCGACCTTCAGCAAGGGCGTCTACATCCCCGAGCTGCTGTTCGCCGCCTTCCAGGCCACCTTCGCCGGCATCACCTGCTGCCTGATCGTGGGTGCCTTCGCCGAGCGTGCCAAGTTCTCCGGCGTGCTGGTGTTCATGGTGATCTGGTTCACCTTCAGCTACACCCCGCTGGCCCACATGGTCTGGTTCTGGATGGGTCCGGACGCCTACACCGCCGCCGACGTGGTGGACGCCACCAACGCCAAGGCCGGCCTGATCTGGCAATGGGGCGCGCTCGACTTCGCGGGCGGCACCGTGGTGCACATCAACGCCGCCGTCGCCGGTCTGGTGGGTGCCTACGTGATCGGCAAGCGCATCGGCTTCGGCAAGGAAGCCTTCACGCCGCACTCGCTGACGCTGACCATGGTCGGTGCCTCGCTGCTGTGGGTGGGCTGGTTCGGCTTCAACGCCGGCTCGGCCCTGGAAGCCGGCAACAGCGCCGTGCTCGCCTTCATCAACACCTTCTCCGCCACCGCCGCCGCCGTGCTGGCCTGGTCGCTGGGTGAAGCGCTGCACAAGGGCAAGGCCTCGATGCTGGGCGCCGCCTCCGGCGCCGTCGCCGGCCTGGTGGCCATCACCCCGGCCGCCGGCAACGTGGGCCTGATGGGCGCCATCGTCATGGGCTTCATCGCCGGCTTCGCCTGCCTGTGGGGCGTGTCGGGCCTCAAGCGCCTGCTCGGCGCCGACGACTCGCTGGACGTGTTCGGCGTGCACGGCGTGGGCGGCATCGTGGGTGCCCTGCTGACCGGTGTGTTCAACACCCAGGCGCTCGGCGGCCCCGGCCTCGTGACCGACTGGGTCACGGCCACCGTCGGCTCCAACGGCATCGGCGCCCAGGTCTGGATCCAGCTCAAGGGCGTGCTGCTGACCATCGTGTGGTCTGGCGTCGTCTCCTTCATCGCCTACAAGATCGCCGACCTGACCGTGGGCCTGCGTGTGAGCGAAGAGGAAGAGCGCGAAGGCCTCGACATCACCGCCCACGGCGAGACGGCCTACAACCGCTGATCGACCACCGCCGCCACTTCGCCGCACCGAGGGCGGCGTGGCGGACGAAAGAATGTTTTAGCGAGAGTCTCCTTTGGATGTTCGGCCCGCAAGTGCTTCGGCATGAGCGGGCCATTTTTTTTGGGACCGGGCCCCGCAGGCCCCTGTGCCCTGCCACCAATAATCCGGCATGCCTGACCTCATCCCCCCCAACGATCCCCTGGGCTGGACGGCTCTGCCGGGCAGCGATAGCGCCCTGGGTGAATCGCCCTTCTGGCATCCGGACGAACGCGCGCTGTACTGGCTGGACATCCCGGGGCGGCAGGCGCTGCGCACCCGCGGCGACATCGCCAGCGGCCAGGCTGTCGTCGAGCGCTGGGCCTTGCCGCAGGAGCCGGGCTGCATGGCGCCGGCCCGCCGCGGCGGCCTGGTGATCGCGCTGCGCGACGGCATCTACCGGGCCCGCGAATGGGGCGGCGCGCTGCAGTGCATCGCCGCCTTCGACCATGACACGGCCACCATGCGCTTCAACGATGGCAAATGCGACCCCCAGGGGCGCCTGTGGGCCGGCACGCTGCAGGAGCCCAAGGACCGGCCGATCGCCGCGCTCTACTGCATCGATGCCCGCGGCGGCGGCGCGCCTCGCGTGCAGCGCATGGCCGGCGAGGCCATCACCGCCAACGGCCTGGTGCTGGTGCCCGAGCTGTCGCGGGTGTACTGGGCCGACACCAATGCCCATGCCGTGCGGCAGTACGACTGGGTGGCCGAGCCGCACGGGCTGGCGGGCGAGCGCCTGTTCCGCCAGTTCGATCCCAAGCCGGCCGGCTGGACCCCCGGCTCGGACCAGCCCTACGACGGCCGTCCGGACGGCGCGACGATGGACGCCGATGGCAGCTACTGGGTGGCCATGTTCGAGGGCGGCCAGTTGCAGGCGCTGGACGCGCAGGGTCGCACCACCGACGTGCTGCCGGTGCCCGCGCGCTGTCCCACCATGCCCTGCTTCGGGGGCGACGACCTGTGCACGCTCTTCGTCACCACCGCCCGCAAGGGCCGCCCGGCCGACGAGCTGGCACGGCAGCCGATGGCCGGGCAGGTGCTCTGGCGGCGCATGGACGCACCCGGCCGGCCCGTCGCCTTTTTCGAGGACTGACAGGTCAGGAGACGGTGCGAATCAAGACGTCCAAGAGAGACCCTGACGTACCATCCCGCGGATGACCCCCGCCCAGTCCCAGATCGCCGAGCGCGTGCGCGCCGCGGCGGCCCAGAAGCGTCCTTTGCGCCTGCGCGGCGCGGGCACCAAGGATTTCCACGGCGGGCCGCTCGATGGCGAAGTGCTGGCGCTCGACGCGCTGACCGGCATCACCAGCTACGAGCCCAGTGAACTCGTGGTGACCGTGCAGGCCGGCACGCCACTGGCCGAGCTGGAGGCACTGCTGCAGGCCCACGGCCAGTGCCTGCCCTTCGAGCCACCGCACTTCGGCGAGGGCGGCACCGTGGGCGGCATGGTGTCCGCCGGCCTGGCGGGCCCCGCCCGCGCCAGCGTGGGCTCCGTACGCGACTACGTGCTCGGTGCCAGCCTGATCAACGGCCGTGGCGAACTGTTGACCTTCGGCGGCCAGGTGATGAAGAACGTGGCGGGCTACGACGTCTCGCGCGTGCTGGCCGGCGCCTGGGGCACGCTGGGCGTCATCACCGAACTGAGCCTCAAGGTGCTGCCCATGGCCCCGGCCGAGGCCACCCGCGTCTTCGACTGCAGCCAGGCCGAAGCCCTGCGCCTGCTCAATGCCTGGGGCGGGCAACCGCTGCCGCTCAATGCCAGCGTGTGGCAGGCCGGGCCAGGTGGCGGCGCCGTCGGCCGGCTGTACCTGCGGCTGCGCGGCGCGGTCGCCGCCGTGCAGGCCGCCGGACGCCAGCTCGGCGGTGAGGTGCTGCCGCCCGATGCGGCCGACGCTCTGTGGCGCAGCCTGCGCGACCAGCGCCATGCCCTCTTCACCGATGCCGCGGCGCAGGGCCTGGACCTCTGGCGCGCCAGCGTCCCGCAGACGGCGCCCGTGCTGGCGGCCGCCGGCCTGTCCGCGCCGCTGATCGAATGGCATGGTGCACAGCGCTGGTACGCCGTGCCCCCCGGCGGTGCCGTGGATCTGGCCGAGTCGGTGCGCGCCGCCGGTGGCTGGGCGGCGGCCTTCCGCGCCGCAGCGGGCCGGCGGGCCGAGCCCGCGCCGCTGTCGCCTGCACTGATGGACATCCACCGCGCGCTCAAGGCCGCCTTCGATCCCGCCGGCATCTTCAACCCGGGCCGGCTGGTGGCCGGGCTCTGAGCGTCCTCCCTTCTCCATGCGCCGCCTGCGCCACCTGACCGGCCGCCACCGCGCCCCGTCGACCAACCGGGCGCTGGGCCTGCTGCTGGCTTTCAACGCCGGCGCCATCAACGCGGGCGGCTTCCTGGTGCTGCATCGCTACACCTCGCACATGACCGGCTTCACCTCGCAGGTGGCCGATTCGCTGGTGATGGGCGACATGACGCTGCTGCTGGGCGCGCTGGGCGCCATCCTGGCCTTCCTGGCCGGGGCGGCGACCGCGGCCATCCAGATCAACTGGGGCCGCCATTACCGGCTGGCCCATGTCTACGCGCTGCCGCTGCTGCTGGAGGCCGCGCTCATGCTGCCCTTCGGGCTCATGGGTGCGCTCACGCTGGGCTGGCACACGCCCTTCGCCGTGCCGCTGACGGTGCTGCTGCTGTCCTTCATCATGGGGCTGCAGAACGCGCTGGCGTCGAAGATCTCCGGCGGAAAGATCCGCACCACCCACATGACCGGCAATTTCACCGACCTGGGCATCGAGCTGGGCAAGGCGCTGTACTGGAACCGCCGGCGCACCGACGCCACGCGGGTGCGGCCCAACCTGGAGCGGGTGCGCATCTTCGGCGGCCTGATCCTCGCCTTCGTGACGGGCGGGCTTGCCGGGGCCACGGGCTTCAAGTACCTGGGCTTCATCTGCGTGCTGCCGCTGGCCGCGCTGCTGCTGTGGCTCTCGCTGCCGCCCTATCTGGACGACCTGCGCCACAACCAGGCCCTGCGGGCGTGGACCTTCGGCTGGCTGAGCCGGCTGCGGCTGCGCAGGCGGGGCACCGCCGCCACCGGGACGCAGCCGCCGCAGCGGCCCCCCTCCTGAGCGACGCGTTGCCCCGCCCCACGACAGACCCCCCACGACGAGACACGATGCAGACCGAACTCTCCCCCCAGTACCAGGGAACGCCCGAAGGCCGCGAGGCCGAGGCCATCCTGCGCAAGTGCGTGCACTGCGGCTTCTGCACCGCCACCTGTCCCACCTACCAACTGCTGGGCGACGAACTGGACGGGCCGCGCGGGCGCATCTACCTCATCAAGCAGGTGCTCGAAGGCCGCACGCCCACGCGTGCCACCCAGCAGCACCTGGACCGCTGCCTGACCTGCCGCAACTGCGAAAGCACCTGCCCCAGCGGCGTGCAGTACGGCCACCTGGTGGACATCGGCCGCAAGATCGTGGACGAGCAGGTGCCGCGGCCGGCCGGCGAACGCGCCACGCGCTGGCTGCTCAAGGAAGGCCTGAACTCGCCGCTGTTCGCGCCCGCCATGAAGCTCGGCCAGGCCGTGCGCGGCCTGCTGCCATCCAGCCTCAAAGCCAAGGTGCCCGCGCCGCGCGCCGCCGGCGCCTGGCCGCGCCACAGCCATGCGCGCAAGGTGCTGCTGCCCATGGGCTGCGTGCAGCCGGCCATGGCGCCGTCCATCGATGCGGCCACCGCCCGCGTGCTCGATGCGG
The DNA here is from genome assembly GCF_040544975.1 of Pseudacidovorax sp. 1753. NCBI lineage: Bacteria > Pseudomonadati > Pseudomonadota > Betaproteobacteria > Burkholderiales > Comamonadaceae > Pseudacidovorax > Pseudacidovorax sp. 1753. The sequence goes on from NZ_JBEPKY010000004.1 coordinate 286,101, forward strand.
CCGGCATCGAGGCCGTGGTGCCGCAGGCGGGCGGCTGCTGCGGTGCCATCCGCTTCCACCTGAACGACCAGGCCGGCGCGCTGGACCAGATGCGCGCCAACATCGACGCCTGGTGGCCGCTGCTGCAGGGCGGCGGCGTGGAGGCCATCGTCAGCAATGCCTCGGGCTGCGGCGCCGCGCTGAAGGACTACGGTCATGCGCTGGCGCATGACCCGGCCTATGCCGACAAGGCCCGCGAGGTCTCGCGCCTCACCCGCGACCTGGGCGAGCTGCTGCCGGCCCTGGTGCCGCTGCTGCGCGAGCGCGTGAAGGCGCCGCAGGGCGTGATCGCCTATCACCCGCCCTGCACGTTGCAGCACGGACAGAAGCTGCGTGGGGGTGTCGAATCGGGCCTGCGCGCGCTGGGCTTCGACGTGCGCGTGACGCAGACCGAAAGCCACCTCTGCTGCGGCTCGGCCGGCACCTACTCGGTGCTGCAGCCCGAACTGTCGACGCAACTGCGCGAACGCAAGCTGGGCCACCTGGAGCGGCTGCAGCCCGAGGCCGTGGCCTCGGCCAATATCGGTTGCATCACCCATCTGCAGGCCGGCACCGAGCTGCCGGTGCGGCATTGGGTGGAGTGGCTGGACGAGGCGCTGCAGCCGCGGGCCTGAGCGTCCCGAGCGTCTTCCGGCGCCGCCGCACGCCGGCGGGCGCTGCGGTCCGACAGCCGGCCAGGGCCTTTCGAGGCCAGCATCTCTTCCGTTTTTTCGAGGAGACCTTCCATGCCTTCACGCCAATTCCTGATGTCTGCCGCGCTCGCCGCTGCCTGCACCGCGGGCCTGGCCCATGCCCAGATGCCGCCGTGGACCGAGGCCGGCCAGGGCCGCTACGTGTGCGGCGGCATCGGCTCGGACGAATCCACCGCCATGCGCTCGGCGATGAAGTCGCATCCGCTGTCGCTGCTGTTCGCGCGGGCCGATGGTGCCTATCTCGCTTCGGTGGCGGTGGAGATCCGGGGTGCCCAGGGCGGCGCCGGCCTCTCGCTGCGCGCCGATGGCCCGGTCTGCCTGGTGGACCTGCCCGCCGGTGCCTACGTGGTGGAAGCCACCTTCGAAGGCCGTACCCAGCGGCGCGAGCTGAGCCTGGGCGGTGGGCCGAAGACGGCCGACTTCCGCTTCTGAGTGGGCTCGGCGGACGGCTCCGCCGGGCGGGCCGCGGATGCCGCGACGCGCGTCCTCGGCATGCAGCGCGTCGATCCGCTGACGAGTGGGGTTTCGGCGCGATGCGCCTGCGCAACCCGCTGCACGGGGTCATGCGGCTCCACTACACTTCGCGCCTCGCTCGGGGGGGCGCGCACCGCGCGCCGGCCCCGGCGCAGATCGAAGCAACTCTAGGAACCCAATCTTGAACCGTCTCGAATTCATCGAAAAGATCGCCTCCGCCCATGACGTCTCCAAGGCCGAAGCCGGCCGCATCCTGGAGACCATCACCAGCAGCATCGTCACCGCCGTCAAGAAGGGCGACAGCGTGACCCTGGTGGGTTTCGGCACCTTCAAGCAGGTGGCCCGCGCCGCCCGCACCGGTTTCAACCCGCAAGCCGGCGAGAAGATCAAGATCGCCGCCCAGAAGGTGCCGAAGTTCGTGCCGGGCGCCGCCTTCAAGGCCGCCGTGGACCCGAAGGCCGCCAAGCGCAAGGCCGACAAGGCCGAGAAGGCCGCCGCCGCCAAGCCGGCTGCCAAGAAGCCCGCTGCCAAGAAGGCCAAGAAGGCCTGATGGTGCTTCGGCACCGGATGCGGTGCCGAAGCAGACAACGAGAGGCCCTTCGGGGCCTCTTTGCATTGGGGCTTGCGTCGACGTCGTCGAAGGACGGCGCACGACCGGCATTTGCTCCCTCTCCCCTTGCGGGAGAGGGGAGAAGAAACGAGCCTCAGTGCTGATGCCCGCCGCTGCCCGCCGCAGCCGGCGCGGCACGCACCGGCAGCTGCACCTCGCGCGTGGACTCGTTGCCCTGTGCGTCCTTGAAGCGCAGCGTCAGCGGCAGCGTGCTGCCGACGGGCAGCGGCTGCTTCAGGTCCATCAGCATCACATGCAGGCCGCCGGGGCGCAGCTCGACCGTCTGGCGCGCGGGCAGCGCCAGTTCGGCGACGGCGCGCATCTGCATGTGGTCGCCCTGCATCGACATCTCGTGCACCTCGGCGATGCCGGCGACCGGCGTGCTGGCGCCCACCAGGCGCGCGCCCGAGGGCGCCTGCAGCTTCATGAAGGCGCCGGTGCCGCTCTGGCCGGCCACGGCCATGCGGGCCCAGCCGTCACGCACGTCCACGGCGGCCACGCCGCGCGGCAGCACGTCCAGCTTCGCGGCGGGCAGGGGCAGCTTCTCGTCGGCGGCGCCCGTGGGCAGCTGGGCCCAGTCGCTGCTGCCCACGTCGCAGCCCTGCAGCACCTTGAAGTACAGCGGGCCCGGCTTGTCGGGCAGGCGGCCGCGCAGCACGAACTCGGTCTTCTGGTCGGCAGGCACGGCGGTGGCCGCGCTGGTGGCGGTCCAGCGCACCACGGCCTCGTTGCCGCTGCGCGTCTGCTCGATGGTCCAGCCGGGGCGCGCAGGCACGTCCTTCAGCGCGAAGCCCTGCGGCAGGCGCACGGTGAGCGCGTTGGTGAGCGTGGCGTCCTTGCAGGCATGGCCGACGCGGAAGGCGGCCTCGTAGTCGGTGCCGACGGTGGCGCCGCCGGGCGGCAGCGTCACGTGGGCGATGGCACTGCCGGTGCCGGCCAGCAGGGCGAGGGCGAGGGCGAGAAGGGGGCGGTTGAAGCGGCTCATGGTTCGGGTCTCCGGAGGATGGGGTGGATCACAGGTCCCACTGCAGCGACGCGGTGTAGGTGCGCTGCGGGTAGGGGTGGAAGTTCCAGTACTGGGCGTTGTTGAGGTTGTCGATGCCGAAGGCGGCCGAGAAATGGCGGTCGATCTGCCAGCGCACGCGCGTGTCGACGGTGAAGTACTTGCTGGCGCCGAAGTAGGCATCGGCGTTGACGTCGCTGTTGTCCAGGTTGGAGTACTGGCGCCCGCTGTAGCGCGCCGCCACGGTGAAGGACCATCGGTCGGTGGGACGGTAGGTGGCGTACACCGTGGAGCGCCAGCGCGGCACGCGCGGCTGCCACTTGCCCACGCTCGCCGGATTGGCCACATTGGCCACGGTGCGCGAGTCGGCGAAGGTCAGGCTACCGCCCAGGTCCAGGCCGCGCATGAAGACATCGGTGCCGGTGTAGGCCAGCTCCACGCCGGTGGTGCGCACCTTGTCGACGTTCTGCACGCGCGAGGTGGTGGTGCCGGGCACCAGCTGGCTGAAGAGTGCATCGCGCGTGGTCTCGTGGAAGAGCGTGGCGCGCAGCAGGCCGTTGCCCAGGTCCTTCTCGGCGCTGAGTTCGCCGGTCCAGGACTTCTCGGGCTTGAGCGTCGGGTCGTTGACGAAGGACAGCGTGCCACTGGTGGCGCCGTACAGCTCGCCCACGGTCGGAAAGCGCACCGCGCGGCCGACCGAGGCCTTGATCACCGTGTCGTCGGTGGCCTGGAAGGCGAGGGCGGCCTTGGGCGAGAGGTGCGACTCGCTGCGGCGGGCATAGCGCAGGGCGCTGGTGGCGCTGGCGCTCAGGCCGTCCTCGGCCTGCCAGTCCTCCCAGCGCAGGCCGAGCACGGCCTTCCAGCGCGGGGCGAAACGCCAGGCGTCCTGCGCCCAGGCGCTCACGGTCTGCGTGCGGCCGCCCACGTTGCTGACCAGCGAGAGCGGGTTGATGGGCCCGTCGATCCAGCTGCCGGCGACGTTGTTCTTGGCGATGGCCAGCTTGTAGGCATCGCGGCCGATGCCGAAGTCCACGATGTGCGCGCCCTGCAGGCCCTGGGGGCGCCAGGTGCCCTTGGCGGCCAGCGTGTTCCAGCCGGTGCCGTCCTGGTCCTGCAGCGTGCCGGCACCGCCATAGGCCGCCAGCGGCAGCGCCACGGTGGGCGCGCGTTGCTGGTCCTTGCGGTAGTCGTACAGGCTGGCCGCGAGCTCCCAGTCGAACACGCCCTCGGTGCGGCTCTTGAGCGACAGGCCGTGCATCAGGTGCGTCTGGTCGTCGTTGGTCAGCGGGAAGGCGGTGGGCGCGAGCGTGTAGCTGCGGCCTTGGATGTTGACCGTGCCGCTGTACACCGGCAGGCCGTTGGGGCCCGTCAGATAGCTCGCCGGGCGGCCTTCCGAACTGTTCTGCCACCAGCCCAGCGTGTAGCTGGCGCGCAGCGTGGGCGTGATGTCGTAGGCCAGCTTCAGCTTGGCCTGATCCTGCACCGTCTGGTAGGCCGTGCCCGTGCCCAGGATGTACCAGGGCGTGTTGGTGGTGTTGAGGCCGCCCACCCAGCCCGTGACCGGCGTGCCCGCACGACCGGGCGTGCCCGAGGCGACGGTGGCCGTGGTGAAGGTCAGCGGCTGGCCTTCGCTGCGGGTGCGGTTGAGGTGGATCCACCACGACCAGTCGCCCGCGCGGCTGCCGATGGAGGCGCTGGTCTGCCAGCTGTTGAAGGTCTGGTCGGTGTTGTAGAGCTGGTTGGGCTGCGACGAGTAGCCGGCGCTCACATGCGCTTCGAGCGTCGTCGGCATGCGCGTCACGTAGTCGACCACCGCGCCGGCCGAGTTGCCGGGATAGGCGGCCGAGAAGGGGCCGTACATCACGTCCACCCGCTCGATCTCCTCCGGCGACACCAGGCCCCAGCGCGGCGCGAAGTTGGTGCCGTTGGCGATGCCGTTGCCCAGGTAGTTGGACAGCAGGATGCCGTCCGCATACACCGCCGAGCGCGCGCTGTTGCCGGTGCCCGAGGCGCGGGTCGAGAGGATCGCGTGGTTGTAGTCGCCGATGTAGCGCTTGCGCACCAGCAGGCTGGGCAGGTACTTGAGCGCGTCCTCGCTGTCGGTGGCATTGATGCGCGTGGCGATCTCTTCGCGCGTGACGCCTTCGATGGTGGTGGGGATCTGCGTCGGCAGCGAGGTGGGCTGGCCGCCGGTGACGGTCACGACGCCGAGCGACTTGACGCGCTCGGGCGTGTCGGCGGCGGTGGTGCCGGCCTGCTGCGCCCACGTGCCCAAAGGCAGGGCCAGCGGCAGCGAAAGGCCGGCGCGCAGGGCGAGCCGGGACAAGCGGGCGCGCTCGGCAGCGCGCGGGTGCAATGAGGGATTCATGGAGAGGCCTGGCATCCGCGCAGCCGGTGGCCGGAGTCGGTCCGGCCCGGGCCTGCGCGGCGATCTGTGGTTCGGGTCCACGCCGGGCGTGCAGCGGTCGGACGGCCGGCCCGCAGGGCCAGGGCCGTCGCGCCGCCGGTCAACACCGCGGGCGAACGGGAAGAGAACAGCTCAGCGCAGTGCCGGGGGCCCGCGCGCCGGCAGCGGCGCGGCGGTGGCCGCCGCCAGGCGGGCGGCCTCGATGGGCTGCAGGGCCACGCCCAGGGGCTGGGCCTGGGGCAGTTGCAGCAGGGGTGCCTGCGGCGGCGGTGCGCCGGTGGAGACGCACAGGGGGCAGTCCATGTGCGTGGCGCCCATCTCCTGGACGCCGTCGTCGGTCTTCACGACCACCTTCACGGCACCCATCGCCGAGCAGACCAGTTCCATGGCCTGCGGATGCACCAGCGGCGAGGCAATGGCCGCACCCATCGACAGCGCGAACCACAGCAGCACCGCGCGACCGAGCAGGCCGCGGGCAAGGCGATGGAGGGTGCGTGCGAAGAAGCGCATGGGCGAGCGCGCGATTCTAGGAGTGGGCTTCGCGCGATGCGGCGGACTTTTTGTCCGAGGGTGTTGCACGGCCCTCACCCTTCGCCCCGAGTTGGGTGCCATCCGTGCGTCCTGAACTGGGCATCACCCCGTTCGCTCTGAGCTTGTCGAAGGGCAGAACGGCGCGCAGGCCTGCCTGCCGGCTCAGCCTGCGCCCAGCGCCGCCTCAATGTCCGCCGCGATGGACTCCGGCTTGTCCAGCGGCGCATAGCGGCGGATCACCTGCCCGTCGCGGCCCACCAGAAACTTGGTGAAGTTCCACTTGATGGCCTGCGTGCCCAGCAGCCCGGGCTTCTCGCTCGTGAGCCACCGGTACAGCGGCGCGGCGTTGGCGCCGTTGACGTCGATCTTCTCCATCATCGGGAAGCTCACGCCGTAGTTGCGCTGGCAGAAGCTGCCGATCTCCTCGGCCGAGCCCGGCTCCTGACCGCCGAACTGGTTGCAGGGAAAGCCCAGCACCGCGAAGCCGCGGTCCTGGAAGCGGGCATGCAATGCTTCCAGCCCGCCCAGCTGCGGCGTGAAGCCGCACTGGCTGGCGGTGTTGACCACCAGCACCACCTGTCCGCGGAACTCGCCCAGCGAGACCGGCGAGCCGTCCAGCCGGCGAACCTCGAAGTCGTGAAGCGTCGTCATGTCGATCTCCTCATCAAGTGGGTGGTGCCCATCGCTGACGAGGGCCGTGTCGGCTGGCCGCGAAGCACGCCATGCAAGGGCACCCGCGGAACCGGCTCCGCCGGGCCGCCGGGTGCGCCCCCTTGAGGGGGGAGGCGGCTACACGAAGTGAGCAAGCAACGGGGGTGGTCAATGATGCTTATCGCTGCGGGCGATCTCGAGCAGGCGCTGCACTTCCTCGCCATGCACCTTCAGGTTGCGCTGGTGCCACCGGCGGATGAGCTCCATGAAGCCGGCGACCACGATGCCGAAGGCGGTGATCGCGCCGAAGGCCGACAGCCCGAGGCCCGTGCAGGCGCTGTAGAAGGCCCCCAGCAGCAGGATGCAGGCCTGCTCGTTGAAGTTCTGCACGGCGATCGAACGGCCCGCGCCCATCAGGTTGTGGCCACGGTGCTGCAGCAGTGCATTCATCGGCACCACCAGGAAGCCGCCCAGGCCGCCCAGCAGGATCAGGAAGGGCACGGCCACCCACACGTTCGAGATGAAGTTCATCGCGATCACCAGCAGGCCCATGCCGATGCCCAGCGGAATCACCTGCGTCGCCATGTCCAGCCGCATGCGCACCGAGGCCACCACGGCGCCCACGGCGGTGCCGATGGCCACCACGCCGGTCAGCGCCGAGGCCTGCGGCGTGCTGTAGCCCAGGGCCAGCGAGGCCCAGGCCAGCACGATGTACTTGAGGTTGCCGCCGGCGCCCCAGAAGAGCGTGGTCGTGGCCAGCGAGATCTGGCCGAGCTTGTCGCGCCACAGCCGTGCGTTGCACTGCCAGAAGTCGGGCAGCAGCGCCACGAGGTTGCCCACGAAGCTGCGGTGCGGATCGGCGCGCAGCGGACGCATGGCCACGCCGGTGTGCGGGATGCGGGTGTTGAACCAGGCGGCCAGCGCATACACCGCGATCAACACGCTGATGGCGGCTTCCGGCGGGGTGTTGATGCCGGTGTCGATCAGCGGCACGTCCAGCGCCAGCAGCCGGTTGGAGACAGGCTCGCCCACCAGCAGGCCGCCGAGCACGATGCCCAGGATGATCGAGGCGATGGTCAGCCCTTCGATCCAGCCGTTGGCCTTGACGAGCTGCGAGGCGGGCAACAGCTCGGTCAGGATGCCGTACTTGGCCGGCGAGTAGGCCGCCGCGCCCAGGCCCACCACCGCATAGGCGGCCAGGGGGTGGCTGCCGAACAGCATCATCAGGCAGCCCACCACCTTGATGGCATTGCTGATGAACATGACCTTGCCTTTGGGCAGCGCGTCGGCGAAGGCGCCGACCAACGGCGCCAGGGCCACATAGAAGATGGCGAAGATCGGCACCAGTGCCGCCCGTTGCCACTCCGGTGCGCCCGCGGTCCGCAGCAGTTCGACGGCAGCCACGAAGAGCGCTTGGTCGGCCAGCGACGAGAAGAACTGGGCCGACATGATGGTGTAGAAGCCGCGCTTCATCGATGGGGCTGGCTGGCCATGTGCAGGCTCGAAGCTGTATACAAAAAATCCCCGGGGTCGGGGGCCCGTGGTTATAGCACGCAGGTGCAATGCCAAAATGACCCATAACCCTGCCGCAGGCGGCCCGTCCGCGTCCGACATGGGCGTCATCCCGCATCGAATTCCGGCCGCCCCATGCCCCGCCCGATCCTCTGCACCATCCACCCCGGCGCGCTGCGCCACAACCTCGAGCGCGCCCGCCGCGGGGCGGCCCCGGCCAGCGTGTGGGCGGTGGTCAAGGCCAATGCCTACGGCCACGGCATCGAGCGCGTGTTCGACGCCTTCCGGGCCGCCGATGGCTTCGCGTTGCTGGACCTGGCCGAGGCCGAGCGCGTGCGCGCCCTGGGCTGGCGTGGCCCCATCCTGCTGCTCGAAGGCGTGTTCGATGCGCGCGACCTGGAGTTGTGCTCGCGCCTGAGCCTGTGGCACACGGTGCACTGCGACGAGCAGATCGACTGGCTGGCCGCGCACAAGACGCAGGCGCCGCACCGCGTCTTCCTCAAGATGAACTCGGGCATGAACCGCCTGGGCTTCGCGCCAGGCCGCATGCGCGCTGCATGGACGCGCCTCACCGCCCTGCCGCAGGTGGATGAGGTCTCGCTGATGATGCATTTCAGCGATGCCGACGGCCCGCGCGGCATCGACGCGGCCATGGCCGCCTTCGACGACGCCACGGCCGACCTGCCCGGCGAGCGCTGCATCGCCAACAGCGCCGCGGTACTGCGCCATGCAACCCGCACCCGGGCCGATTGGGTGCGGCCGGGCATCGTGCTCTACGGCAGCGCGCCCGACTTTCCCGAGCACGACGCGGCCCACTGGCAGCTGCAGCCCGGCATGACGCTGGCCACGCGGCTCATCGGCGTGCAGTCGCTGCAGCCGGGCGACACCGTGGGCTATGGCTCCAGCTTCGTGGCCGGGCAGCCCATGCGCATCGGCATCGCCGCCGTGGGCTATGCCGACGGCTATCCGCGCCATGCGCCCACCGGCACGCCGGTGCTGGTCGACGGCGTGCGCACCCGGGTCGTCGGCCGCGTGAGCATGGACATGGTCACCGTCGACCTCACGCCCGTGCCCGAGGCCGGCTTCGGCAGCGAGGTGGTGCTGTGGGGCCGCAGCGCGCAGCACGGCACTCTGCTGCCCATCGACGAGGTGGCCCGCGCCAGCGGCACCGTGGGCTACGAGCTGATGTGCGCCGTGGCGCCGCGCGTGCCGGTCGTGGTCGAAGCGCTGGAATGAAGGTCCGCTCGACGTGGCGCTCCGTGCGCCTGGAGGAATCGGCGCTGGAGCAGGCGCTGCACCGGCGCCACAGCCTGCGCATGCACGGCTGGCTGATCGGCAGCCTCGTGCTGCTCACGATGTGGGCCTGTTCGGCCCTGCTGCGGCATGGGGCCGAGGTCGATTCGCTGGCCCTGCGCTACCTGCTCACCCTGGGCGTGGGCTACCTGGTCTACCTGGGCCTGCTGCGCCTCTGGGCGCGTCGGCTGCTGGGCGAGCGGCGCGAAGGCGAATGCGGGGATTGGGGCGATGCGTTCGACCTCCCGGGGGTCGACTTGCCGGCCGGCCGCGGTGGCGCAGGCCCATCGATGCCCCGCACGGGCGGCGGCGGTGACTTCGCGGGCGCGGGAGCGCAGGGCGATTTCTCGGCGCCGGCCGCGGCCGACGGCAACGCGCTGGGTGACCTGGCCTCGGGGGCGCTCGAGGCCGCCGGCGCTGCGGACGAGGGCGCCATCGTGGTGGTGCCCGTCGTGGCCGTCTTCCTGATCGGTGTCGCGCTGCTGCTGGGGGCCGGCTCGCTGCTGTGGCTGTACTTCGGCTCGGAGGCGCTGCTGGCCGTCGCGGTCGAACTGGCCTTCTCCTATGCGGCGGTTCGCACCACCCGGCGCCTGGCCCGTGAAGGCTGGTTGATGGCCGCCGTGCGCCTGACCTGGAAGCCGCTGCTGGGTGCCCTGCTGTGCGCCGTGCTGCTGGGTGCCGCGGTCGACCACTTCGTGCCCCAGGCCCACACGCTGCCGGAGGCGCTGCGGATCATCACGGGCCGGCGCTAGACGGCCCCGCAAACTCGCACTCAGTACAGCCCCAGCCCGCGCGCCTGCACCCGGGCCAGGCCCAGCAGCGCGTCGGTGAAGGGCGTGGCCAGCCCCACGCCCTCGGCCAGCTCGCGCACGGCGCCGACCAGCGCATCGAGCTCCACCGGCCGGCCGGCCTCCACGTCCTGCAGCATCGAGGTCTTGAAGGCGCCCAGCTTGCGCGTGACCGCGTGGCGGTCCTCCGGCATCTCGGCGATGGGCACGCCGATGCGCTCGCCCACGGTGCGGGCCTCCAGCATCACGGCCGAGATGAAGCCGCGCAGCAGGTCGTCGGCCAGGATGCGGTCGGTGGTCGCGCCCGTCAGCGCGCTGATGGGGTTGACCGTCATGTTGCCCCAGAGCTTGTACCAGACGTCCTTCTGGATCTGCGGCGACACGCGGGCGTCGATGCCGCCGCGCTGCAGCAGGTCGGCCAGGCGCTGCACCCGCTCGGTCGGCTCGCCCGAGGGTTCGCCGACGATCAGGCCGTTGCCGAAGTGGTGGCGCACCACGCCGGGCCCGTCGAGCGAGCAGCTCGCATGCACCACGCCGCCGATCACGTGATGGCCCGGAATGGCCGCGGCGATGCGCCCGTCGGGATCGATGGCGGACAGCCGCCGCCCCGCCAGCGGGCCGCCGAAGCCGCCGTCGAGGAACCACCAGGGCACGCCGTTCATGGCGGTGAGCACGACGGTGTCCGGCCCCAGCAGCGGGCCGATGCGCTCGGCCACGGCGGCGAGGGCGGGCGCCTTGACGGCGACGGTCACCACGTCCTGCGGACCGAGGGCCGCAGGGTCCTCCACCGCGTTCACCGGCACGCGCGTGACCACGCCGCCCTGGCGCACCAGCTGCAGGCCACTCGTTTGCAGCGCTTCGAGCGTGGCGCCGCGCGCCACCACGTTCAGCCGCTCGCCCGCCTGGGCCAGGGCCACGCCCAGCCAGCCGCCGATGGCGCCGGCACCGTAGATGCAGATCTTCATGGGATGGGTCCGAAAGTCGCAAAGCCGCGATGGGCGACGATGCTAGTCGCCCGGGCGGCTCCGTGCGCGCAACGCGGCGGTCGGCGGCCGCGGATGCTCAGGCGCGGTAGCCAGGGTCGAGCCGGTCCACCTGTCGTACGAGCGCGTCGAAGACGTCCTGACCGGCACCCTGCTTGGGGTGGAACTGCAGCGCGTCGCGCTTGCATTGCTCGGCGATGGCCTCGGCCACGGGGATCGGCGTGCCCATGCTCATCGTCGCCAACTGCACTTCGCAGGCGCGCTGCAGCGTCCACAGCGTGACGAAGGCCTGCGGCAGCGTCTGGCCCCAGACCAGCAGGCCGTGGTTGCGCAGGATGACGGCCGGCTTGTCGCCGATGCTGGCCAGCAGGCGCGGGCCCTCGTCGGCATGCACCGTCACGCCCTCGAAGTCGTGGTACGCCACCCGGCCATGCAACTGCGCGGCGTAGAAGTTGGACAGCGACAGCCCGCCCTGCACGCAGGCCACCGCCATGCCGGCGGTGGTGTGGGTGTGCATCACGCAGTGCGCCCCGGGCAGCCCGTCGTGGATGGCCGCATGCACCGTGAAGCCCGCGGGATTGACCGGATGCGCCGAGCCGTCGAGCACCCGGCCCGCCAGGTCGATCTTGACCAGGTTGCTGGCCGTGACCTCGCTGTAGTGCAGGCCGAAGGGGTTGATCAGGAACTGCTTCTCGCCGCCCGTGACGCTGTCGGGCAGCCGGACAGTGATGTGGTTGTAGATCATCTCCGTCCAGCCCAGCATGGCGAAGACGCGGTAGCAGGCCGCCAGCTCCACGCGGGCGGCCCGCTCGTCGGGATGCAGGTTGGGATGGATCAGCGACGAGGCCGGCAAGGTCATGGCGATCCGTCCCGCTGCGGCCTCGTCAGGCCTCGGCCGTGAAGCCGACTTCCTTGACGATGGGGCCCCACTTGGCCGTGTCCTTCTTGATCAGCTCGGCCAGTTCGGCGGGGGTGGAGGACATGGCTTCCAGGCCGAAGGTGCCCAGGCCGTCGATCACGTCCTTCTGCGCCAGGGCGTTCTTCATGCCGGCATTCAGGCGGGCGACCAGCTCCGGGTTGGCCTTGGGCGGAAGGAAGAAGGCGAACCACTCGCTGTGCGCCATGTTGATGCCCTGCTCCATCAGCGTGGGCACGTCGGGTGCGAAGCGGCTGCGCTTGGTGCCCGAGACCGACAGGATGCGGACCTTGCCCGTGGACAGGTGCTGCGTGATGTCGCCGATGGGGCCCGACACGGCCGAGATGTTGCCGCCCAGCAGGTCCAGCATGGCCGGCTGCGTGCCGCGGTAGGCGGCGTGCTTGAGCTCGACGCCGGCGCTCTTGCCGATCAGCACGCCCACGAAGTGCGGCGTGGAGCCGGCGGCCGGCGAGCCGAAGTTGGCGCCCGTCGGGTTGGCCTTGGCCCAGGCCAGGAAGTCCGCCACCGTCTTGACGCTGGCCGGCACGGCCGGCCCCACGGCGAAGCCGAAGTCGAACACGCAGCCCAGGCTCACGGGGGTGAGGTCGGTCTGCGGGTCGTACGACAGCTTCTTGTAGATGTGCGGATAGATGGTCAGCATCGACGTGGGCGTCTGCAGCATCGTCGTGCCGTCGGCTGGGCGGGCCTTGATGTAGTTGATGGCGATCTGGCCGCCGGCGCCGGTGCGGTTGTCCACCACCACGGCCTTGGCGTAGTCGGGCTGCAGCTTCTGTGCGACCCGGCGGCAGATGGTGTCGGAGGTGCCGCCAGCCGCGAAGCCGGTGACGATGGTGGCGTTCTCCAGCGCGGCCTGGGCGAAGGCCTGCTGGCCGATGCCGGCGAGCAGCGCCGAGGCGCCGGTGGTCTGCAGCAGGTGACGGCGGGTGATCTGCATGGGGATGTCTCCGGAACGAGAGGAAAAAAACGGGCGCGACGCGCCCGGTGGATGGCCGACATTGTTCCAGCGCGTCCCGCCATCGGACCTTCTGGTTTACGCGAGCCCCGGGGCCGCGCGATGGGGGGTCCCTACACTCGACCGATGGCCAAGGACAAGACCCAGTACGTGTGCAGCGAATGCGGAGGCACCAGCCCCAGGTGGCTGGGCAAATGCCCCTCGTGCGGCGCGTGGAACACGCTGGTCGAGCAGGCACCCGCGGCGGCAGGCGGGCCGGCGCAGAACCGCTTCGGCAACACCTTCGCCGCGCTGGGCGGCGCCTCCGAGCTGGCGGTGCTGGCCGAGATCGAGGCCACCGACGTGGCCCGCACGGCCACCGGCCTGGAAGAGCTGGACCGCGTGCTCGGCGGCGGGATCGTGCCGGGCGGCGTGACGCTGATCGGCGGCGACCCGGGCATCGGCAAGTCGACCCTGCTGCTGCAGGCGGCCGACGCGCTGCAGACCGCCGGGCAGATCGCCCTGTACGTGACCGGCGAGGAAAGCGGTGCCCAGGTGGCGCTGCGCGCGCACCGGCTGGGGCTCGAGCGCTCGCAGGTGCAGCTGATGGCCGAGATCCAGCTGGAGAAGATCCTCGCCACGCTCGATGCGCACCGGCCCGCCATCGCGATCATCGACTCGATCCAGACCGTGTATTCCGACCAGCTCACTTCGGCGCCCGGCTCGGTGGCGCAGGTGCGCGAATGCGCCGCGCACCTGACGCGCTTCGCGAAGGCCAGCGGCACCGCGGTGGTGCTGGTGGGCCATGTGACCAAGGAAGGCGCCCTGGCCGGCCCGCGGGTGCTGGAGCACATGGTCGACACGGTGCTGTACTTCGAAGGCGACACGCATTCCAGCTTCCGCCTGGTGCGCGCCATCAAGAACCGCTTCGGCGCCGTCAACGAGATTGGCGTCTTCGCCATGACCGAGCGCGGCCTGCGCGGCGTGGCCAACCCCAGTGCCATCTTCCTGAGCCAGCATGCGCAGCCGGTGCCCGGCAGCGTGGTGCTGGTGACGCTGGAGGGCACACGGCCGATGCTGGTGGAGATCCAGGCGCTGGTGGACGACGGCGGCCCCAGCCCGCGCCGCCTGTCGGTGGGCCTGGAGCGCGACCGCCTGGCCATGCTGCTGGCAGTGCTGCATCGCCATGCGGGCGTGGCCAGCATGGACCAGGACGTGTTCGTCAACGCCGTGGGCGGCGTGCGCATCACCGAGCCGGCGGCCGACCTGGCGGTGATGCTGGCCATCAGCTCCAGCCTGCGCGGCAAGGCGCTGCCCAAGGGCTTCGTCGCCTTCGGCGAAGTCGGCCTGGCCGGCGAGGTGCGGCCGGCGCCGCGTGGGCAGGAGCGCCTGCGCGAGGCGGCCAAGCTGGGCTTCTCGGTGGCGCTGGTGCCCAAGGCCAATGCGCCGAAGAAGCCCATCGAGGGGCTGACCATCCATGCCGTCGACCGGGTGGACGAGGCGATGGCGGTGGTGCGACAGCTGGACTGAGCTGCTGCGTTGATTCCAGCACGGCGCCCGTCGACGGGTGCCGAGGAGCCGCGCAATCGCGTCCCGCCTGCCCGACGCCCGGCCTGCGCCTACAGACACGCCGGGTGCCCGCCGCCTACAATCCGCGCCTTCGTTCCGCCCTATCCGGCCTCTCGCGCCGGTAGTCTGGGCATCGGGGTGGCCCCGCTGCCGCCCGCCCCTCGTCCGTGGACTGGTTCGTGCATCGCCCGATGCCGCGCCGTCGTCCGCGGGTGTTTTCATCCATCAGCGCCCGTGCCGGCATGCAGCATGCGTGGCGGACGCCTGAACCGTTCCCCGGGGGCACGGCGGGCCACGCAGGGCGCACCGATCGAGGAGGAGTGCGCCATGCAACTCATCGTTTCCGCGGCCATCATCGGGGCCGTGGTGCTCTGGGGCCTGATCTCGCCCCGCACACTGGACAGCGTCTTCGGCACGCTGCTCGCCGACATCACCCGCACCTTCGGCTGGTTCTACCTGTGGGTGGTGCTGGGCCTGGTGCTGCTGGCCTTCTTCCTGGCCGTGAGCCGTTACGGCGACCTCAAGCTCGGCGACGAGGACGACGAGCCCGAGTTCTCCCTGGGTGCCTGGTTCTCGATGCTGTTCGCGGCCGGCATGGGCATCGGCCTGGTGTTCTGGGGCGTGGCCGAGCCGGTGTCGCACTACGTCACGCCGCCGCCGGGCATCGCGCCCAACACGGCGGACGCTGCGGGCGCGGCCATGCGCTATTCCTTCTTCCACTGGGGCTTCCATCCCTGGGCCATCTACGGCATCGTGGGCCTGGCGATCAGCTTCTTCACCTTCCGGCGCAAGGCCTTGCCGCTGGTGAGTTCGGCCACCGAGGCGCTGCCCTGGGCCTGGACCCGGCGGCTGTCGCCGGTGGTCAACGTGCTGGCTGTGGTCGCCACGGCCTTCGGCGTCGCCGCGTCGCTGGGCATGGGCGCCACGCAGATCGGTGCCGGGCTGCAGCAGGCGTTCGGCCTGCCCGACAGCCGATGGACAGAGTCGGCCATCATCGTGGTGACCACGGTGCTGTTCCTCACCTCGGCCGTGAGCGGCGTGGAGCGCGGCGTCAAGTGGCTGTCGATGGGCAACCTGATCGTGGCCGGCCTGCTGGCCCTGGTGGTGCTGTGCCTGGGGCCGACCATCGCCATCATCGACACCTTTACCGCCACACTGGGTTCCTACCTCAGCGACTTCGTGCGAATGAGCCTGCGCATGACGCCCTTCCGCCAGAGCTCGTGGATCGGCGACTGGACCATCTTCTACTGGGCCTGGTGGCTGGCCTGGTCGCCCTTCGTGGGCCTGTTCATCGCGCGGGTGTCGCGCGGGCGCACGGTGCGCCAGTTCCTGGTGGGCACCGTGCTGGCGCCCAGCCTGGTGGGCTTCGCCTGGTTCGCGGTGTTCGGCGGCACGGCGCTCAACTACGAGATCTTCCGTGGCGTCCCGCTGGCCGAGGCCGTGGCTTCCAACGTGTCGAGCGCGATGTTCGTGATGTTCGACGCGATGCCCGGCGGCGCCATCCTGTCCGTGGTGGCCACCATCCTGGTGTTCGTCTTCTTCGTCACTTCGGGCGATTCGGCCACGCTGGTGCTGGGCACCATGAGCACGCAGGGCAATCCCAACCCGCCCGCCCGCGTCAAGATCATCTGGGGCGTGCTGGTGGCGGCCATCGCGCTGAGCCTGCTGCTGGCGGGCGGCTTGAACGCGGTGCAGACGGCCACCATCGTGTTCGCACTGCCCTTTGCGGTGGTGCTGGTGCTGATGGCGATCTCGGTGACCCTGGCGATCCGCCACGACTGGGAGGAAGAGCAGAAACGCGAGCGCGCCCTGCGCCGGCGCATGCGCGAGATGGTCAAGTGATCCGGGTTGACCCGCAGCGCGGCCTGCGGATGTCCGCAATGCGGACCCGCGGCGCGAGCAGGGACAATCTGCCGCCATGACTCTCTCGAAAATCCTCGTCCCGGTCGCGGGACTGGCCCTGCTGGTGATCGGATGGCGCAGCTATGGCCTGGCGGGCGTCGTTGGCGTGGCTGGCGGCATCATGATGTTCCTGCTGCTGCACTTCACGCGCACGATGACGGTGCTTCGCCGCGCCGGCAACCGGCCGATGGGCTATGTGGACAGTGCGGTGATGCTCAATGCCAAGCTCAAGCCGCGCATGACGCTGCTGCATGTGATCGCCATGACCCGCGCGATCGGCGCCGCACAGACGCCCGAAGGCGTGCAGCCCGAAGTCTTCCGCTGGACCGACAACAGTGATTCCTATGTGGACGCAACCTTCCACGAAGGCAAGCTGCGGGAATGGAAGCTGACGCGGCCGGTTCAGGTGGAGGAGGCGGCGGCGGTCGTGCCCTCGGTTGCCGAGGCCGGCGGCATGGCGACCGGGGTGGCGCCGGACGGTCGCTGAGCGACCTTTCTCTTTCCACGAGGGCGCCCGTTTTCTGCTCCCTCTCCCCATGTGGGAGAGGGCGGGGGAGAGGGGCGGCGCTCGCAAGGCGCAGGGCTGTTGGCGCGCAGGCTCCCCCTCTCCCCAACCCCTTGTATCTTCGAATCTGAGATGACGAAGACCAAAGGTTTGGGAAGTTGTCCACAGCCCGTTGCCCCTTGGGGAGCGAATCCCGTGGGAGAG